>JACQVW010000587.1 GCA_016209535.1 Planctomycetota bacterium
CCTCGAGGCGGAGCGGGCCGCCCATGCATGAGTCGGGTATCGCCGACAAGCTGATCGCCCTGGCCCGGGCCGAGGCGGCGCGGCGCGGCGGCCGGCTGCGGGCGGTCCGCGTGCGGCTCGGGGCCCTGGCCGAAGCGTCGGCGGAGCAGCTTCGCGCGGCCCTGGACCACCTGCGGGCCGAGCACGGCCTCGACGTCGCGGTGGATCTGCGGCTCGATCCGGGCTACCCGGGCGGCGTCGAGATCGAGAGCCTCGAGATCGAAGGCGGGTGACCGGGACGCATGCAGGGCCGCTGGCGCCGTCGCTCCTGCGCCGGCCGGCGCCGGGCTCGACCGGCGCGCAGGGCTGTGCTACATTGCGAGGCTCAGGTGCGACGGCAGACACGACAAGGAGGATCGCCATGACGGACGAGAAGCGGACGGGCGTGCGGGACGGCGAGGCGTGCACGCGGCGGGGCTTCCTCGAGGCGGGGGGGCTGGCCGTCGGGGCCGGAGCCCTCGGCCTCTGGGCGCCCGGCGTCGCGGCGGCCGGGGCGGCGACGGGCGCGGGCCTCGGGGACGCCGCTCCGAAGGACGCCGCGTCGGCGGACCTTGGCGAGATCCCGAAGCGGGTCCTGGGCCGCACCGGCGAGAAGGTGAGCATCCTCGGTCTCGGGACGGCGTGCATGGGCGAGGGGCCCCAGGACGCGGACGAGTGCGCGTCGGTCTTCTCCGAGGCCATCGACCGGGGGATTGACTACGTCGACACGGCGCGCATCTACGGCGACGCCGAGACCGCCCTCGGCCGCGTCCTGAAGACGCGCCGGGACAAGGTCTTCCTGGCCACGAAGTGCATGACCGACACCCGCGAGGCCGCCGAGAGGTCCTTCGAGACGTCCTTGAAGGAGCTGCAAGTGGACCGCGTGGACCTCCTCCACCTGCACTCCTGCGGGGACCGGGACCTCGACCAAGTCCTCGGGCCCGGCGGAGCGTGGGAGTACCTCCTGAGGCAGAAGGAGAAAGGGCGGGCGAGGTTCCTGGGGATCACGGGACACAACCGGCCCGAGAAGTTCGTCCGCATGCTCGGGACGGACCAGGTCGACGCCATCATGGTCGCGATGAACTTCGCCGACCGGCACACCTACGGCTTCGAGGCGAAGGTGGTCCCGGCGGCGCTCGAGCACGAGACCGGCGTCATGGCCATGAAGGTCTTCGGCGGCATCCGCGGCGGGTTCTCCTACAACCGCGTGCGCCGGCCGTCGCAGATGGACCCGATCTTCCTGGGGATCGCCGTGCGCTACGCGCTCTCCATCGAGGGGCTCACGGGGATCGTGCTCGGCGTCCACGACGCCGGGGAGCTGCGGCAGAACATCCGCTACGTCCTGAGCGCGCCGCCGCTCTCCGCGAGCGAGCTCGCGGCCCTCGAGGCGCACGGGAAGCGCATCGCCGCCGAGTGGGGCCCCCGCTTCGGACCCGTGGCGTGAGGAGCGGCCGAGGGCTCGAGAGATGGCGCGACGCCGATCGCTCCTCCGGGACCTGACGCGGGCCGCGGACGCCATCGGCGGCGCCGCGCGGCGCGCGGCCCGCGACCGCGAGCGAGCCCTGCGCCGCGAGCGGGCCGCCGCCGAGCGCCAGGCGCGGGCCCTCGAGCGCCTCGCGAAGGAGGAGGAGCGCGAGATGGCCCTCGCATCGGCCGCTCAGGAGCACGAGGAGAACGAGGCGCTCCTCGCCGAGATCCGGGACCTCCTCCGGAAGGCCCCGTCCCGCCTCCGGACCCGCGAGGACCACGAGGCCGGGCTCCGCAGGGACCCGTTTCCGCCCCCGGGCAGGCTCGAGGCGGACCGGGAGCGACTCGAGGCCGAGGTGACGGCGAGGGTCGCGGCCGCGCGGCCGCCGAGGCACGCGCTCTTGACCTTCCTCACCCTCGCGGGCGGGCACCTGGTCCTCGCGGGCCTCGCCCTCGCCCTCGCCGCGCCCTGGGCAGGCCTCCCCTGCCTGGCCCTCGGGCTCGCCCAGGCCTTCTGGGCGGTGCGCGCGGCCCACGGGCTGGAGAAGGCCTTCGTCCGCGCCGAGGAGGGCCGCGCCCGCGAGGAGGCCTCGGCGAGCATCGCCGAGGACCTGGAGCGCGACCGCGCCGCCCACGAGCGGCGCGAGGACGAGCGGATCGCCCGGCTGCGCGCGCTGCTCGAGGGCGAGGCGCGGGCCTGCGCCGAGGCCTTCCAGCTCGCGGCGGACCGCATCGATCTCCCCCTCGACGCCTCGGCCGTCCTGGCCATGGCGGACCCCGAGGTCGCCGAGCTCCACGTGAACCTGCACGCGGCCGAGGAGGTCCCGCTCCAGCGGAGCACGCTCCTGAAGAGCGGCCGCATCACCTACAGGAACCGGCCCAAGCGGGAGGTGGGCGAGGACGACGCGCGGGCCATCGCGAGCCTCTGCCTCCTCCACGCCGCCGCGGCCTTCGACGTCGCGCCGACCCTCGACACCATCGTGCTGTCGGCGTTCCGCTCGGGCGTGGACCCCGCGACGGGGCACGACGCGGACCTCTGCCACGCCTCGGCGATCGTCGAGCGGGAGGCCTTCGGGCGGCTCAAGCTCGACCGCGCAGACCCCATCGCGGCCCTGCGCTCCTTCGATCCCCGCTTCGACTGCTCGGCCAGCTTCCTCTTGAAGACCGTGGCGCCGTTCCGGCTCGCGGACCTCGAGGGCGATCGCGACCGAGAGGGGAGCGATCGCGGCGAGGAGGGCGTCGATCGCCGCGGCGCGGGGGCGGGGGCGGGGGCGGCGAAGGCTCTGGACC
>JACQVW010000588.1 GCA_016209535.1 Planctomycetota bacterium
AGGACGAGGCCGTTGCTCAGCACCGTGAGGATGAGGATGCCCAGGAGGGCACCCACGAGAGTGCCCACGCCGCCGGTCAGGCTGACACCGCCGAGGACGACGGCGGCGATGACCTGCAGCTCGATGCCGTTCCCCGCGTTGGGGTCGGCGGACTGGAGGCGCGAGGTCTCGATGATGCCGGCCACGGACGCCAGGAGCCCGCTCAGGGCGAACACGGCGACCTTCACGGGACGCGGGTCGACCCCGGCGAGGCGCACGGCCTCCTCGTTCGTCCCGATGGCCACCATGTACCTGCCGAAGACCGTGCGCGAGAGCACGACTTGCCCCGCCGCGACGGCGAGCAGGGCGAGCAGGAAGGGCGGCGAGAGATCCAGGGCGCCCGAGGCCGCGATCCCGCCGACGGCGGAGCCCAGGTACTGTGTCCGCGAGCCGGTGACGAGGTGCGTCGCGCCTCGGGCGATCTCGAGCATGCCCAGGGTCACGATGAAGGAGGGCAGCCGCCAGCGGACGGCGACGAGCCCGTTCGCGAGCCCGCAGAGAAGGCCCGCGGCGAGGCCCGCGGCCGCGGCGGCCGGGAGCGGCGCCCCGAGGTCCTTCATCGCGACGCCCAGGACCGCGCCGCTGAGGGCCAGGACGGAGCCCACCGAGAGGTCGATCCCGGCGATCACGAGCACGTAGGTCATGCCCACGGCCAGGATGACCGTCGAGGGGATCTGGTTGGCGATGGTCACGACCGTCCTGAGGTTGACGAAGCTGGGCTCCCAGAGGCCGAAGGCCGCGACGAGGCCCAAGATCACGAGCACGAGGCCCAGGTACTCGAGGGCGAGAGCGCGGAGGCCGGCGGCGCGGCCCGCGGGCCGCGGAGGCGTGAGGCTACTGGCTTCGGGCATCGCGCATGTACCCGCTCAGAGCCGCGGCCAGGATCGCGTCCTGCGACCAGGCGCCGCGCTCGAAGGTGTCGACGAGGCGGCCCGCCGAGAGGACGGCGATCCTGTCGCAGAGGGCCATGAGCTCCTCGAGCTCCGAGGAGACGACGAGGACCGCCTTCCCGCGCGCCGCGAGCTCGAGGAGGAGCCGGTGGATCTCGAGTTTCGCGGCCACGTCGACGCCGCGCGTCGGCTCGTCGAAGATCAAGACCTCGGCGTCGCGGTGGAGCCACCGCGCGAGGAGGACCTTCTGCTGGTTGCCGCCGCTCAGCTCCCGGACGGGCTGCTCCGGCGACCGGCACCGCACGGAGAGGGCCCTGACGAACCGCTCGCAGGTGGATCCCTCGGCCCGGGGGCGGATCCACGCCCGGAGCCGTGACACCGACCGCATGCGGGCGAGGGTGATGTTCGCACGGAGGCTCATGGGAAGGAGGAGCCCCTGCTCCTTCCGGTCCTCCGTGAGGAGCGCGAGGCCCTGCCGCACCGCGTCCCGAGGGCTCCGGATGCGCGCCGGCTCGCGCGACCCGCCGAGGAAGACGCGGCCGGCCTCGGCCCGGTCGGCGCCGAAGATCGCACGGACCGTCTCGGTGCGGCCGCTCCCCATGAGGCCCGCGAGGCCCAGGACCTCGCCGCTGCGCATCTCGAAGGTCACGCCCCGCACGGCACGGCCGCGCCTCAGGCCCTCCACGCGCAACGCCACTTCGCCGGCGGCGGCTCGCTCCCGGCGCGGCGGGTCGGCGTCCCGGCCGACCATGAGGCGGATCAGCTCGGCAGACCCGAGACCCGCGGCGGCACGCGTGGCCACGACGCGGCCGTCGCGGAGGACCGTCACGCGATCCGCGAGGCGCCTCACCTCCTCCAGGCGGTGCGAGATGTAGATCACCCCCGCGCCGCCGGCCCGCAGCTCCCGGACGCGGGCGAAGAGCAGCTCGACCTCGCGCCCGGCGAGGGCCGCGCTCGGCTCGTCGAGGATCAAGAGCTCGCAGCCGCGCCGCGCCACGGCGCCGGCGATCTCGACGAGCTGCCGCTGCCCGACGCCCAGCGAGCCGACGGGACGGCGTGGATCGATGCCCGCGAGGCCGAAGGCCTCGAGGTGCGAGCGCGCCGCCGCCTCCATGGCGCGGCGGTCGATGAGCCCGAAGCGGCGGGGCATGCGGTCGAGGAAGATGTTCTCGGCGACGGTGAGGGTCTCGATGAGGTTCGACTCCTGCATCGCCATGCCCACGCCCAGGCGCTGGGCCTCGGCCTTGCCCGAGGGAGCATAGGCTGCCCCCCGCAGGCGCATCGCGCCCCCGTCGGGGCGCGTCACGCCGGCGATGACCCGGCCCAAGGTACTCTTCCCCGCGCCGTTCTCGCCCACGAGGGCGTGCACCTCGCCGCGCGCCACCTCGAGGTCAACGCCCGCAAGGGCTTGCACGCCCGGGAAGGACTTCGCGATGCCGCGGATCTCGAGGAGCGCCGAGCTCGCTGGCATCACTTCAAGCTCTCGGCCGTGATGAGGTCGACGGAAGTCTCCTGGTCGGCGGGCGCCGATCTCTCCCGCAGGATCCGCAGCGCGTACTCGATCCCGTGCACGGCGATCTGGTCGGCGTGCTGGTCCACGGTGCAGAGGATCTCGCCCTTCCGTATCCTCTCCTGGACGGCGCTGATGTTGTCGTAGCCGACGATCAGCACCTGCCCCAGCTTGCCCGCGGCCTGCAGCGCCGCCGCTGCGCCCAGGGCCATGCTGTCGTTCGAGCAGAGGAGAGCCTTCAGGCCGGGGTGGGACGGCAGGAACGCACCCACGACCTCGTTCGCCTCGCCCATCTCCCACTTGCCCGTCTGGGACGTGGCGACCTTCATGCCCGCCGCCGCCATGGCGTCCTCGAACCCCAGGCGCCGCTCGATGGCATTGAAGGCGCCGGGGAGGCCCTCGACGATCGCCACCTCGTCGCCCGCCTTGAGCCGCTTCGCGAGGTGCTCGCCCGCGAGGCGCGCGCCCCTGCGGTTGTTCGGGCCCACGAAGGGGACCGTGAGGCCCTTCTCGGCGAGGGCCGCCGCGTCGAGCTTGTTGTCGATGTTCACGACGACGATCCCCGCGTCGGCGGCCTTCTTGCACGCCGGGGCGAGGGCCTTGGAGTCGGCGGGCGCGAGCACGATCGCGTCGACCTTCTTCGCGATCATGAGCTCGACCAGGTCGTTCTGCCGCGCCACGTCCTGCTCGTCGCGGATGCCGTCCGCGAGGAGCTCGTACTCGACCTCGTGGGCCTTCTGGTGCGCCCTCGCGCCCTTCTCCATGGTGTCGAAGAACTCGTTGGCGAGGGACTTCATGACCAGGGCGATCCGCGGCCGGTGCGGTCCCGTGCCGCCGGGCTCGCGCGAGCAGCCGCTCGGGACACCCAGGGCGGCCACGACTAGAGCAGCAGCGACCGCGATCCGCTGCCGGCGACTCGAGGCCCTCGGAGATCTCATGCTCATGTCGCACCTCCTCACTTGCTCTCCGCCGCGGGCAGCCGGATCTTCGCCCGCTCTCCTTCGCTGAAGCGGCTCCCGGCCGGAGAACCGGGGCTCCAGCAGCGCTCGAGCGCGCTCGGCCTGGCCGCACGGACCGGGATGACGAAGACCTCCTCGCCCGCCGCGTCCTTCTCGATCCGCCCTCCGGCGCGGCGCACGGCGTCGCGCGCGACCTTCTCACAGACCTCCAGGAGCCGCGGGAAGCTGTACTCCGCGTGGCTCCAGAGCCTCGTCGCGTCGAGCTTCTCCTTGAAGCGGCCCGGGACGCGGGAGAAACCGAGGGACGCGAAGAGGACGCCCGCGGCGCTCGAGGGGTTGCAGTCGGAGTCCTGGCCGCAGCGCGTCGCGATGACGATCGTCCACTCGGGGTCCCCCGCGCCGTGGAGGAGCCCCATGGCGACGTAGGCTCCGTTCAGCTTGGCATCGATGTTGTAGTCGCCCCGCTCGCACGAGGCCTTCCGGTACTCCGGGCTCTTCTGGTACTTCTTGTCGCGGTACTCCCGGAGGGGGAGCCTGCGGACTTTGGCCGTTCCCTCCTCGGCGGCTGCCGGCGCCGAGAGGAGCAGGACCGCGCCCAGGGCGCACGCAAGCCAGGCCGTCGTCCATCCCTTCATCGCGGTCTCCTTGAGGTCTACTTCTCCGTGGCTCGCTGCGAGCTCGGGCTCGCCTCCCGGGGCGCGCCCTCGGCGGTGCCCGGCCATTGTGTCCGCGGGGAGGGCCGGCGTCAAAGGGGCGGCGGCCGTGCGGCCCTCGGCCCTCAGGAGCTCGCCCGGATCGACGCGCGGCGAGGCGCACCCCGCGGGCTTGGCGAGGTTGACAGTGATTAACATAGGTAGTAATGTGGCCTCCTGCTTTCACCGCGAAGCCGTCTCGCCGGAGGTTCTTTCCATGCGCGAAGTGCTGCCTGAGTCGCACGCCCCCACGACCCGCGCCCTCGTTGTCCTGTGCATCCTCTCTGCCGCGGCCTCCGCGCCGCTCCTCGGCTTCTGCGACCGGTTCCGCCGCGGAGACGCGAACGGGGACGGCGACGTGGACTTGAGCGACCCCGTCGCCACGCTCCTCTTCCTCTTCGCGGGAGACGCCCAGGTCACCTGCATGGACGCCGCGGACGCCGATGACACCGGCAAGGTCGAGCTGACGGACGCGATCTACACCCTCGGTCACCTCTTCCTGGGCACCAGCGCCCCTCCCGCCCCGGGCCCCTCCGAGTGCGGCCGCGACGAGACCTCGGACCCTCTCGGCTGCGACCAGCAGGACGCCTGCGATCCGCCTGCCGAGCCTCGCGACGTCTCCGGGTTCCGCCGCTTCGAATACCACCAGGATCCGGGGCTCGGGTTCTGCCCAGAGCTGGACCGCGTGTTCACGGCCTCGATCGAGAGGCAGGGGAACGGTGCCTACCGGCTCGAGGTGGCCGTCCTGCGCGAGGGCGACCCGGCCACCGACGACTGCCTGATCGAGCTCCGCGGCATCCCCTGCGCCGTCCTCGAGCCCCTGCCGCCGCGTGACCTGACCTCGGAGGAGGTCCGCCGCACCCTCGAGGCCTTCTCGGAGGTCCAGGTGCGCGGCGAGGCCGATCCCATCTGCCAGTGCATCGCCATCGATCCCTGCCGGATCGCGAGTTTCCAGTGGGACGAATGGGCCGCGAGCGACTTCCTCTGCTTCGCGCCGTACCTCGACCCCTCGGCGAGCACGGCGATCCTCGACCTGCTCGAGAGCTTCCGCCCGGGCCCTTGAGCCACGCGCTCGGCTCGGGGACGAGCTCCGCGAAAGGCTCCGCGAGACTTCCCAACGCCGCGGGCCCGCGCCATACTGTGCGCATGACGACCGTTCCAGGCAAGTTCTACATCACGACCGCCATCGACTATCCCAACAGCGTGCCCCACATGGGCCACGCCTACGAGAAGGTCGTGGCGGACTTCTACGCGCGCGCCTGCAGGCTGCGCGGCGTGAGGACCCGGTTCCTCATCGGCCTCGATGAGCACGGCCAGAAGATCGAGGATGCCGCGCAGAAGGACGGCAAGTCGCCCCAGCAGTTCGTCGACGAGAAGGCTCAAGTCTTCCGCGACGTCTACTCGCTGCTCGACATCTCCAACGACGACTTCCTCAGGACCTCCGAGCCCCGGCACCGGGCCTTCGCGGCGGACATGTACTTGAGGCTGCGGGCCGCAGGCGACATCTACAAGGGGATCTACGCCGGCCATCGCTGCATCGCCTGCGAGAAGGACTACACGAAGAGCGAGCTGGTGGACGGCAAGTGCCCGGTCCACGGCACGCCGACCGCCGTGGCCCACGAGGAGTCCTACTTCTTCCGGCTGGGCAGGTTCCGCGAGCCGGTGCGGCGGCACATCGAGGCCCACCCCGATTTCATCTGCCCGGCCGAGCGACGCCAGGAGGTGCTGTCGCGGCTCAAGGACGAGGTGCTCGACCTCTCCATCTCCCGGTCCAAGTTCCACTGGGGCGTGCCGCTGCCGGACGACCCCGGGCACGTGCTGTTCGTCTGGATCGACGCGCTGTCGAACTAC
>JACQVW010000589.1 GCA_016209535.1 Planctomycetota bacterium
GGGCAACACCCGGTCTTGAACCACGCCATGCTGGTCTTCGCCGTAACTCTCCAGCAAGGAGCGTGTCCCGTCTTCCCCTCGGGGGGGTGCTCCCGACCAAGACGGGAGGGAGCACATTCTTCGAGGGGGGAGAGCAAAGGCGTGGTTCTGAACCGCGTAATGCAGAGCGTTCAATGCAGAGCGTTCAATCGCGGTTCTTGAACCACACCCCGGTGGTCAAGGGGGAGAGCTTGCCGCCTCAGCATCGCCGTCGACTCCTTCCGGGTCTCGCTTGATTCCCCTCGCGACCCCGCGGAGCATGGGGCTCATGCAGGCTCTCGCGCCCACGCGGTCACCGCGCAGGTTCTCCTGGCCGCTCTCGGCCCTCGCCGCTCTCGCCGCCATCGCCTCGGCGGCCTGCGGCGCGCCTGGGTCCGGGCCTGAGCCTGCGCCGGCACTTGCGCCCGGGCCCGGGCCCGGGCCCGCGGGCGTCGCGGCCGCCGCGGTCCCGGCGGGCTCGAGGAAGACGGGCCCGATCGCCGGCGGCTGGGTCCTGCCGAGCGGCAGGCTCCTGCGGCCCTGGGGCGACGGGATCGAGCTCCCGGGCCAGCCCTTCTCGGTCGCGGTCAGCCCCGACGGCAGAACGGGCTACCTCCTCGTGGCCTCGAACCGGTTCCTCGACCCGTGGAAGCCCGACGCCACGCTGCTTCAGAGCATCGACCTCGACCGGCGCACGGTCTCGAAGACGGTGCGCTTCGACGGGCGGCTCTCGGTGGGGCTGGGGATGGCGCTCGCCGCGGGGGGAAGGCGGCTCTTCGTCGCGGACCCCGTCGGCGACCGCGTGATCGGCCTGCGGGCGCCGGACCTCGAGATCGAGCGCGAGGTCGAGCTGCCCAAGGGCTCGTTCCCCGTCGGGCTGGCTGCCTCGAGCGACGCCTCGCGCGTCTACGCCGCCGCCAACCTCGCCGGTACGCTCATCGAGATCGACTGGGCCAAGGGGACCGTGGCGGCGTCGATCCCCGCCGGGCCCACGCCGGGCCGCATCGCCCTGGACGCGAAGAGCTTGCGGGCCTTCGTGAGCAACTGGACAGACGGTGTCGCTCCGCGAGGGGTGGGTTGTCGGCCTGACGCCGGTCGGCTGGTATCCCGTCGACGTCGCGCTCTCGCCCGACGGCCGGACGGCCTACGTCGTCAACATGAAGTCGCCGGCGAATCCCGTCTCCGAGCGCCACCCGGAGCTGTGGCACGCCCGCTACGGGAAGCAGGGGACGGTCTCGGCGATCGCGACCGACCGCCTCCCCGATGCGGAGGCGACCCGAGCCGTACTGGAGAACCTGGGCCTGGACCGCGCGCCCGCTGCGCCGCCTCCGCTCCCGGCGGGCCTGAAGCGGGTCGTCTTCGTCCTCAAGGAGAACCACACCTACGACGACTACTACGGCGACCTCGGCCGCGGCGACGGCGACCCGTCGCTTTGCTCCTGGGGCCGGCAGTTCACGCCGAGCCAGCACGCCCTGGCCGACCGCTTCGCCCTCTGCGACAACTTCTACGCCGAGGCGGAGATGAGCGTCGAGGGCCACTCCTGGGCCGAAGGGGCCTACTTCGCCGACGTCCTCGAGCGCTTCTGGCGCCTGGCGCGGCCACGGCCCGACATGTGCGACCCCACGTACTGGCCCGTCCGCGGCTCGATCTTCGACGAGTGCGAGCGGCGCGGCGTGAGCTACCGGATCTACGGCGGCGCGCTCCTCATGGAGCACCTGAAGGACCAGGTCCAGGTGAAGGGCGCCGTGAAGGACGCGAAGGGTGAGTACCAGATGACCTTCCCGAGCGACGCGGCGCTGGCGCGTCGCTTCGCCGAGGACCTGGCGCGGGGGATCGAGGCCCGGTTCACGTACTTCACGCTATGGCGAGACCACCCCGAGGAGGGGGGGAAGGAGAAGAACGAGCCCTTGATCCGCGACAACGACGAGGCCACGGGGATCGTGGTCGAGGCGTTGAGCCGCAGCCCCCGCTGGCTGGAGACGGCCGTCTTCATCGTGCAGGACGATCCCGGGAACTACCTCGACCACGTCTCGACCCACCGCGTCCCGTGCCTCGTGGTGAGCCCTTACGCGAAGCGCCGTTGGATCGACTCGAGCCACTACTCCTTCCCGAGCATCCTGCGCACGATCGAGATGATCCTGGGCCTCGAGCCCCTGAGCCGCTACGACGCGGGGGCCACGCCCATGACCGCGTGCTTCGACGCCACGCCGGCGAACGCGGAGCCGTTCCGCGCGGCCGGCGGGAGGCCTTGAAGCAGGGCCTCGATCAATAGCTCTTGCACTCCAGCCCGTCGTCCGTCGGGTCGAGGCCCGGCTCGTCGAAGGGATCTGGCGGGGGCCGATCCCCGCCGATGAACAGGTAGCTGAAGAGGTAGACCGCGTCCGAGATGTCCACCCTGCCGTCGTCGTTCGAGTCGGCGGCATCCCTGCAGGTGAGGGACGCTCCCGAGAAGAGGGCCCGCAGCGTGTGGATCCCGTCGGAGATGTCGATCTTGCGGTCCGCGTTCGAGTCTCCGCGGGTGAAGAGCCGGTAGTCGCCGAAGTACCGCTCCCACAGGTCGTCGGGGATCCCGGGCCGCAGCGTGGCCAGCTCGTCCATCGCATCCGACCGGCGGGGGCCTCTCATCCCTTCCTCGAAGAAGGCGCGCAGCGACACGAGGAACTTCCCGGTGGTGTCCGGCTCCTCATCCAACCCCCTCTCGATGGCCGCGCGGACGTCCGCCGGCTCCATGCCGGGAAGGGTGTGCGCCTCCTCTTCCTGGGGCTCGAAGAGCCTCGTCTTGAGGACGTCGATGACCTTCGGTCCCCAGCCGAAGGAGACGCAGGCCCTCCCGGCTTCCTTGACGCGGAGGTGATGGCGCGGCGCGCCGGCGATGAGGTCCGCAAAACCGTCCATGTTGACGTCTCCCGCCGCCGCGACGCTCGCGCCGAGCTGGGCCGCCGCCTGGTTCCCCTCGAGGACGAAGGCGGGAGAGGGGCCCAGCGCCTTCGGCGAGCCGCGGTAGACGAGGACGCGACCCTCGTCCTCCTGGTCGCGCTCGCCGAAGGGCGCCCCCAGGGCGACATCGGCGAAGCCGTCGCCATCCATGTCACCTGCGGAGGCCACCGAGTAGGCTTGGAGAGGTGTCATCCCCCGGCACTTCCCGATCCAGCGGCAGGGTCGAGCGGACGCGCTCGCGGTCGGCAAGCTTCAGGATCACGTGGTGCGCGATCCCCCCGAGCCACCGCAGGAAGGACTCCTCGCCTTGCCACTGGAACCTGCCGATGCATTCCCAGGCGCGGAGCAGCGCCTCCTGCCGGACGTCGTCAAGCTCGAGCCCCTTGCCGGGTCCCTCCCGGAGGCGGGAGCGGATCAGCGCCTCGATGCGCGCCGCATAGTGCCCGACGAGGCCTTCGAAGGCTGCCCTTGCTGCCTCCCTGAGCTTTCAGGACGAGGTCATAGGTGGGGTCGTCGGGTGTCATCGAGGCTTCCATTACACCCTGTTATCCCCCTGGGTGACCAGGATTGACGTCGGAAGTCGAGAAAAACCGGGGAAGCCCTCGAGGTGCCGCATTTCCGGTGAGGCGCTGGTGTCCGGGGCTTCGGCGCATGGGGAACGAGTGGTCGCCGATCCACGCTTTCTAGATGGCCGGCTCGGGGGTTAGACTGAGCCTCCA
>JACQVW010000590.1 GCA_016209535.1 Planctomycetota bacterium
CCACTCGGCCGGCCGGCTGCGGGCCCCGGCCGCGCCGGCGGCGGCGCTCGGGCCGGCGTGCGGGCCCGGCCCGGCGGCCCGGCTAGCTTCGGATTGCTTAGCTTCGGATCGAGGGCCGGCCGTGCCCCCTTGATCCTTGTGCGCGATGGAGTATGGTGGCGCCCTTTTGGGGCCCGGGAGACGTGCCATGTTGATCCGAAGCGTTCAGGGGCTGTCCGACCTCGCCGAGGAGCTGAGGCGCCTCGGCTCCTTCGCCCTCGACACGGAGTTCATCCGCGAGAACACCTACCGGCCTCAGCTCTGCCTCGTCCAGATCGCCGCCCCCGGTCAGGCGTACGTCGTGGACCCCTTCCTCGTCGAGGACCTCACGGCCCTCCTGGACCTCGTGGCGGACCCCGCCGTGGAGAAGATCGTCCACGCGGGCGAGCAGGACATGGAGATCTTCTTCTCCCTGCGCCGCGAGCCGCCCCGGAACGTCTTCGACACGCAGGTCGCCGCGGCGCTCGCGGGGCGCGGCGAGAGCATCTCCTACGGACGCCTCGTGGAGGATCTCCTCGGGGTGAGGCTCAAGAAGGTCGAGACGTACACGGACTGGGCGAAGAGGCCTTTGAGGCCGGAGCAAGTCGAGTACGCCCTGGACGACGTGAAGTACCTCCTCGAGCTGAGCCGGAGGCTCCGCCGCGAGCTCGATGGCCTGGGCCGCGCGGCGTGGCTCGCCGGCGAGCTCCGGTTCTACGAGGAGCGAGGGACCTACGAGAAGGACCCGGAGACGCTGTACCTCAAGATCCGGTCCGCGGCCAGGCTCGAGCCGGCCGAGCTCGCGGTCCTGCGCGAGCTCGCGGCCTGGCGCGAGGAGGAGGCGGAGCGGGTGGACAGGCCCCGGGGCCGCGTGATCCTCGACGAGGCCCTGGTCGAGCTCGCGAGGAGGGCCCCGAAGACCCTCGCGGAGATCGGCCTCGTCCGCGGCGTGCACCCGCAGCTCGTCCGCCGCTCGGGAGAGGCCATCCTGCGGCGCGTGGATCGCGCGAGGAGGCTGCCGCCGCCGGAGCTTCCGGCCCCCATCGAGCGGCGTACGGGCGACGAGGACATCTCGCTGGTCACGGACCTCCTCGAGGTGGCGCTGCGGGCGAGAGCGGCGGAGGCGAAGATCGCGCCGGCCTACCTCGCGAGCCGCAGGGAGCTCGAGGCCCTGGCGCGCCGGGAGCTGCGGGGCGAGGGAGCCTCCGGCGGTGGCACGCCTGCGGTCCTCACGGGCTGGCGGCGCGAGATCGCGGGCGAGGCCCTCCTCGAGATCCTCGAGGGGAGGTCCCACGTGCGAGTCGACCGGCGGGCCGCCCGCGTGAGCGTGGTCAGGCCGTAGGGGCGGCCTCTCCGGTCAGGATCTCCTCGAGGCCCCGGATCACGGTGCGGACATCGTCCCGGGGGAGCACGGCCCGCGCGTACTGGAGGATCTCCTCGACGCCGATGCCCATCTCCTCCATCTCGAGCACGAGATCGCAATCGCAGTCGTAGCGGACGGTGTTCATGCCGTAACCTCGGCCTCGGCGGGTGGGTCCCCTCTCGGGGCCATCTATCGGCCTGGGGGCGAGCGGGCTTGCGGGACACCGCCGGCGGTGAGGTTATCGGGCGTGCGCGGATCCTCGAGCACGTCGGTGCGAGACCCGGCGGACGCCGGGTCTCGCACCGAGGCTAGAAGCAAGACTCCTGGTCGCAGAGGAGAGCCCCCTCCTGCCACCGGGAGCAGCGGTCCTGGAAGCCGGGGAGCGGCAGGGGATCGGCCCCCATGAAGAGGTACCGGAGGACCGAGATGGGGTCCGAGAGGTTGACGCGCTGGTCGTCGTTCGCGTCGGCCGCCGCCGTGCAGCAGAGCGTCCCGCCGCCCTGGAAGAGGGACCTGAGCACGGTGATGGCGTCGGTGAGGTTGACGTGGCTGTCGCAGGTCGCGTCACCGCGGACGAAGGAGATGGCCGGGACTCCACCGCCCGCCCCCGCGGCGGTCGCGATTACCTCCACCTCGGCCAGGGCAGGCCCCGAGCGGTCGAGGAAGGAACCCTCGATCTGGCTCGCGTCGAAGACGAGCGCCAGCATGTCGAGCGCCCGGGACTCCGTCAGGCGGACCTTCGTGCCCGCCGTGCTCACGAGCGCGCTCACGGGGACCGTCTCGCGGACCTCTCCCGCCAGGTAGGTCACGGCGGTGAAGCCCTTGATGGTCTGCGCCTGACGCCCGTCGTCACCGGCCGCCGGCGGGACCGGCTCCCGGCCCTGGACGCCCGTCGCGTCGCCGCTCCTGGCCGCGTAGACCGTGACCTCGCGGGCGCGGATCGGGACGCTCCAGCGGAGCTCGAGCCTGTAGGGGCCGCTCCTCTTCGCCGAGGCCCACGGCAGGGAGCCGGCGTCCGTCCGGCGGTCGACGGTTCCCTGCGGCGCGAAGGGGTTCGTCCTCTCGAGCTCGGCGGACAGGAGGCCCGCCTCGTGGACGACCGCGCTCGGCGCGAGGTTGGTCCACGCGGCGTCCTGGGGCACCTCCAGCATGGAGTGGCCGGCGTGGCAGCCGACGCAGCGGCCCTGCTGGCCCCGCTCGCCGAAGTTCATGCCGCCCACGTGGAAGATCTGGCCGTCGCGGCCCAGGCCGATCGTGCCGTCGGGTCGCCGGAGAACCTCGAAGAGAGGCACGCCGGCGGGCAGCTCGGCCTCGATCTTGCCGTCCGGGCCGATCTCCTGGCTCGCGATGAGGATCGGCGGGTCCGCGGACTCGACGGCGGTCCGCTGGGGCGCCATGTAGAACTCGATCGCGAGCCGCTTTCCCACGGGCGGGGCCGAGGCGATCGCGAAGTCGACGGGAGCGTTGAAGTGGACGTTCTCGCAGAGGAACTTGAAGGTGCCGCCCTGGGCGACCGCCTCCGCCACGCTCCGGGGCATGTCCTCGGACATGAGGGAGCTCGCGACGTCGCGGATCACCGGGGGCACGGCCCGCGGCACGAGGGGCACGGCGTCGAGAAGGTCCTCGCCGGTCTTTGAGCGCACGAGGACGGGCGGCGCGAAGCCGCCGTTCGCGCCCGCGGCCGGGTCCGTGCCGGCGGTCTGGACGTAGACGCCGGAGCGCTTGCCGTCCGGGGACCCCGTGACGAGGACCCGCCCGCCGTCCAGGGCCTCCGCGCTTGCGTAGAGGAAGCCGAAGAAGCCGTCCACGGGGAAGGGCTGGCCGTCCGGCGGCAGGCCCGGGACGGCGCCTCCGGCCGAGAAGCTCTGGGGCCCCCCGAGCGCCGCGGGCGGGGAGGGTCCCGGCCGGTATCGGCGGAGGCCGTTCATGCCGGGGCGGCCCAGGAGGGGCGTGCGCGGGATGAACAGCGCGAGCACGCTGCCGCCGGCCTCGAAGCTCGGGCGCCAGGCCTGGGTCTGCTCGCGGTCGAGCCGGACTCCCGTGTGCATCTGGAGCCCCGTCCCGTCGGGGTTGATCGAGGCGAGGAACCAGGAGTTGAGGCCGGGGAACTCCGCCTCCGGGACGCCGCGGAGGACGCTGGGCGAGACCTGGCTGCGGGACGGACCGGGGTCGACGTTCCCGTAGCCGGGGGACCCGGGCGGGATGGGCTCGGGGACGCTGCCGCCGTCGGACTTCACCTGAGCCGTGCGCCACCAGCGAGAGTAGACGATCCGCCCCGTCGAGGGGTCGACCGCCGGCGTGTCGGCGGCGAACCGCTCCGAGGTGATGCGGCGCAGGTCCCTGCCGTCCGCCCTGACGACGTAAAGGTTCGTGGTCCGCACGCGCCCGTCCGGCGCGATCCCCGGGAACCGGGTCGAGACGAAGCAGATCCGGCCGTCCGGGAGGTAGCAGGGGTCGAGGTCGTCGTAGCTCGCCAGGCGCGCGGCGGCCTCGCCGTAGCGGCTCAGGTCCGCGATGCGGTCGCTCGCCGTGACCTTCGTGAGGCGGTTCCCGTCGAGCGCGAGCTCGTAGATCCTCCAGGCGCCGTCCCCGGGCGAGAAGCCCGAGAAGACGACGCGCGCCGCGTCGTGGCTCACGTCGGGGTCGGTGACGTCCGTGGGGACGTCCTCCCCGGCCCCGGGGATCGCCCCGTCGACGAGGATGCGCTCCTGGTTCGCGGTCGTGAGGAGGACGAGCTTCCCGCTCCGCGCCACGTCCACCGCCGACGTGCGCGCCTCGGGCGCCACGGCAGGCTCGAGGACGCGCGAGGCGTACACGATGGGGACGTCGAGAGCCCGCGCGGCGGGCGGCTCGGCGTGGGCGATGAGCACGGCGGCCGCCCCGACGGCGAGGCCGGCAAGCTGGAGGTGAGGCTTCCGCTGCTCCCGAAGCGCGCTTCTCATGGACTTGTCTCCTTGTGGAGCTGTGGTTCCGACTGCTTCGCTCGATGCCCTGGCTCTAGGCCCTGCCTCTGGACCGTCCTGAACCCGACAGGATGCTAATATCTATCCACCCTGGGGCGATCGCGGTCAAGACCAAAGTGCGGGCGCCAACGTCCCAACGTCAATGTCTCGCGGGGCCGCCCTCCCGCTCCTCGTCGCTCACGACGCGGCCGTCGCGGATGTGGACCACGCGGCGCGCCCTCCTCGCCACCTCCTCCTCGTGGGTGACGAGGATGAGGGTGTGGCCGCGGGCGTGCAGATCCTCGAAGAGCCCGAGGATCTCCTCGGAGCTATGGCTGTCGAGGTTCCCCGTGGGCTCGTCGGCGAGCAGGAGCCTCGGCCGCGTCACGACGGCCCGGGCGATGGCGACCCGCTGGCGCTCGCCCCCCGAGAGCTCCGAGGGCATGTGGAGGGCCCGGTCCGAGAGGCCGACGGACTCCAGGGCCGCCTCGGCCCTCCTCCGGCGCTCCCGGGCGGGCACGCCGCCGTAGACGAGGGGCAGCTCGATCTGCTCGAGGGCCGTCGCGCGGGGGAGCAGGTTGAAGGACTGGAAGACGAAGCCGATCTCGCGGTTCCGGACCGCGGCGAGGTCGCGCTCCGGGAGGCGGCTCACGTCGCGGCCCGCGAGGCGGTAGGCGCCCACCGTCGGGTTGTCCAGGCACCCGATCACGTTCATCAGCGTGGACTTGCCCGAGCCCGAGGGGCCCATGATCGCGACCAGCTCGCCCGCGCGGATCGTGAGGTCCACGCCGCTCAAGGCCGCGACGCCGCGCCCGCCCATGGGGTAGACCTTCTGGATCCCCTCGAGCTCGATGATCGCCGTCTCGCCGTTCGCGCCCCTGCCGTTCACGCTCATGCCGTAACCGTCCTTCCGATCATTCCCACCGGAGCGCCTCCGCCGCGGGCAGCGCCGCCGCCCTCCGGGCCGGGATCGTCCCGGCGAGGAGCCCCGCCGCCGCGAGGCCCGTGAAGGACAGGGCCGCCGCGACCGGATCGAAGCCGACCTCGGCGGTGTGGGTGGCCGAGATCGGGACCGACTGCAAGACAGCGCACACGAGGGCTCCGGCCCCGGTCCCGAGGATCCCCCCGGCGCCCGTGATGAGGACCGCCTCGCACAGGACGTGAAGGAAGATCCTCCCCGGCGTCGCCCCCAGGGCCTTCCGGAGCCCGATCTCCCGCGTGCGCTCCGTGACCGAGATGACCATGAGGTTCGCGACGCCGAGGCCGCCCAGGAGGAGGCTCGAGGCCGCGATGAGGAGGACGAGAGCGTGGAGCGCCGTCGTGACGGCCGCGACGGTCGAGACGAAGGCGCTGTTGTCCTCGATCTCGAGGGCGTTCAGGTCCCCGGGCTCGAAGCCGCCGAGGCCCGCGAGGACGCGCCGCAGCTCGGCGATCGCCCGGCTCCAGGGCTCGCCCGGCAGGGGGCGCGCGATGACGCCCGAGACGTACCGCGCGTCGGCCATCTGCATGACCGTCTCGTACGGGACGAGCAGCATGTAGGGGAAGAGCGCCTCGTCGCGCACCACGCCGACCACGGTCATCTTTCTCCCGCGCCAGTCGATCCACTGGCCCACGGCCTCGCCCTCGGGGAAGACGACGCGCCGCACGCCCTCGTTC
>JACQVW010000601.1 GCA_016209535.1 Planctomycetota bacterium
TCGGAGATCTGCGGCGCTCCGCCGAGCTCCTGGCGGATCCAGGCGAAGGCGGCTCCCCAGGCGTCGCGGGTCGAGACGCGGTCGCGGAAGAGACCGTCGTGGGTCCAGTAGTCGTAGGGGCCGATCGAGGACCAGACGTCGATGAAGAAGGCCGTGGGCGCGAGGCCATCGCGGATGAGGCGGACGTTCCGCTCGAGGAACGGCTGGAAGGTGTCGGCGCGCCAGCGGTAGGACTGGGCCCCGCGCCCCTCGTTGAGCCAGGCGCGCACCGGTACCCCCTCGCGCGCGAAGGCCAGGCGCTCGGCGGAGAAGCCCTCGGCGTCGGGGTAGAAGTCGATGTAGTTGTCGTGGGGCGCGAAGAGGACGCCGTGGTCCCTGCAAGTCTTCGCGAGCCCGCGCATCTCGTCGAGCGTCCCGAGCTGGGGGCTCGGAGGATAGATGTCGGGCAGGCGGTAGTCGTAGCCCCAGCGCTGCCAGTTGTGCCAGACGACGACGGCGTCGGTGAGGCCGTAGCCGAAGGCGCGGCGCAGGGCCCGCGCGCTCTCGGCGTAGCGGCCCCCCCAGAGGTCGAAGACGAAACGCCCCGCGAGCGCCTCGACGCCGCCGGATCGCTTCAGGCCGTTCGACTCGCGCCAGACCTTCACCGCCTCCCAGACGTCGCGGGCCGGGACGAAGGTCAAGGTCTGGGCGTGGGGCGTGTGCAGGCTGTACTCGCGCCGGGCCGGGTCCACCTCGAGGCGGTCCGGCGGCACGTCGACCGCCTGGAGGAGCGAGATGCCCCCCGCGAAGTCGAAGCCGACGAAGGACGTCGAGAGGCGGTGCCCGTCGAAGCCGAGCTGGAAGGCCTCGGGCTTCGCGATGACGTTCCCCGGTCCCGCGTAGACGCGCGCCGCCTCCTCGCTCCAGGGCCCGGCGGCGCCGTCCTCGAGGTGGACGGCGCGCCACGGCCTCGGCGCGGGCCCGGTCTCGAGCCACAGGCGCGCCCGGAGGGCTCGCGGCTCGGCCCGCAGCTCGACGAGGAGGTCGATCGGGACCTCGGGGCGGCGGACGCGGTGGCGGACGCGCAGGCCGCCCCCGGCGGGCTCCTCGATCGCCTCGAGGAGCGCGGCCGGCGAGAGCGGGTCCTCGAGCGCGTCGCCCAGGACGCGCGCCTTGAAGCCCCGGAAGAGGAGGCGGGCCTCGCGCCCCGCGAAGCCGACCGCCGCGTCGAGGAGGCCGCGGCGGCCCGGCCAGAGGCTCGCCTCGAAGCGCTCGCCGGCGACCTCGAGGGCGCGGCGGGGTCCGGCGGGAAGGGCGGCTCGGGGGGCGGCGAGCCGGCGATCAGGATGGGCTCGGCCCAGAAGGACTGGTCGCAGGTCGTGTCGAGCTTCGGCCCCGGGTCCGACTCGAGCTGGAGCCGGACCGCTCGGCCCGCGAAGCGGCCCAGGTCCGCGTCGCCCTCCTCCCAGGCCTTCGCGCTCGAGTGCCGCTCGAAGACCACGTCGCCGAGCGCCCCGTCCGGCGCATCGAGCGGCGCGGCGCGCACGCGGAACGTGACGCCGTCCGACGGCGGCTCGCCGCGCTCGGCGTCGTGCTCGCGGATGGCCGTGGCGAAGCGGAGGCGCGCCGGCCTCGAGGCGGGCAGCGCCACGGGGAGCTCGACGAGGGCCGTCCCCGCCAGGCCGCCGGACCAGGGCGGGTGGATCGAGAGCCCCTCGCGCGGCACGCCGCGCGCCGCGAAGCGACCGCGGCGCACGTCGCACCGCGTGCGCTCGTCGGAGCCCGTCCAGCCCGCGGCCAGGACCCGAGGCGCCTCGCCGCGGACCTGGAGGACCGCCCGGAAGAGGGGCAGCCTCCAGAGCGCGAGGCCTCCGCCGGCCGGGAGCTGGGCCGGCTCCCACGGCAGGGGCTCGGCGCGCGGCGGAGGCTCCGGCGCCTGGACCTCGAGGACGAGGATCGGGTGCGCGCTCAGGCGCTCGCCGCCGTGCTCGAAGTCGGCGAAGGCGTGGATCGCGTGGTGGCATCGCGGCGTCCCGGCGTCCGCGGTCACGGCGAAGTCGAGCGCCACCGTCCCTCCGGCCTCGACGCGGAACGGCACGGGCCCGGCGGGCTCGGCGCGCCAGCGGTCCGCGAGGCCGAGGCGCACCGCGCCCTCGAGGGCCGCGCCGCCGCGGTTCTCGAGGAGGACCTTAACGCCGAAGGCCCGCTCGAGCTCCGCGACGGCCTCGGGCCCCTCGATCCTCGCAGCGAGCGGCCCCGCGGAGTCCGAGGGAGGGTTGAAGGCGAGCGCGGCGCGCGGGGCGGGGCAGGTCAGGACGGCGAGGACGAGGACCGCAGGGGACCCTGGGCGCGGGAGAGACGAGGCTCGGATGGGGTTCATGCATAGATTCTGGCCGCCGCGGCTACGGGCGTTCGTGATCCGGGTCACGCGCCGCAGCTCGACCCGGGGCAGACCTCGCCGCCCGGGTCCGGACCGCAGCCGGGGAAGGGCGGAGGCGGCGGCGAGCTGCCCAAGAACAGGTGGCGGAGCAAGTGGACGGCGTCCGAGAGATCCTTGCGGCCGTCGTCGTTGATATCGGCGGCCTCCTCGCAGGGCCAGCGCGGCCCCCCGAGGAAGAGGTGGCCGAGCATGTAGACGGCGTCGGAGATGTCGCGCTTGCCATCGTCGTTCGAGTCCCCCCGCCGGAACGAGCCCGGAGGGATGTCCGGGTCGAGGTTCGAGAGGACGGCGAAGCCGTCCACGGCCACGGCCGCGCCCGTGTTGGCCGAGGCGCCGAACCGCACCGCCGTGATCTTGCCCCGGACGCCCCTGGGCAGCGCCGCGAGCACCCTGTAGCGGTCGAGCCCCGAGTAGTCGTTCGGCCCGTGCTCCGAGGAGCTCGCGTGGAGGAGCGTGATGGAGTCCGGGCCGACGCGCGCGACCAGTCGCACGAGCTCGCTCGCCTCGGGCGGTGCGATGGGGATCTCGACCGCGGGGCCGGACCTCGAGTCGGCGGGCAGGGTGGCCAGCCCCTTCGGGCTCCAGGCACCCCCCAGGTTCACCGAGGAGCCGAGGCTGCCGAACTCCGCGAAGGCTGCGACCTCGGAGCCGCTCACGAAGATGAGCTGGTAGAAGTCCAGGATCGGGTTCGCGCCGACGCCGCGGCCCAAGTCGATGGTCCCGACCTCGACGACGGCGTAGACGGCGCCGCCGGCCGGGTCGAGGGGCCGGGCGAGCAGCGCCTCGAAGGTGCCGTCCTCGGCCATGGCGAGCAGGAAGACCTTGTCCCGCTCCCGGCACCCGTGGTCCAGGCTCGAGTCGTCGGCGATGGACCAGGGGCCGCGGACGGCGTACCTCCCGATGTCCGACGCGTCCGCGCGCCAGAAGTCGTCCTGCACCCAGAGGCTCCTCGCGATGCCGTCCTCGGGCTCGAGCGAGAAACGGGGGACGCCCTTCGCCCGGTCCGTGAGCCCGTCGTTGAAGAGCAGGACGTGCGAGGCCCGGTAGACGGCCCGCGTCTCGGGCCTGCCCGCCACCATGGGCGTGATCCCCCAGTAGGCCGCGTGCGCCTCGGCGGTGGCCTGGCTCGCGCACTCACCGCCGGAGTTGATCGCGATAGGACACTCGATCTGGAGGACCATGACGTGGGTCGCCGGGAGGCCGCTCCGCGCGCAGCCGGAGCCGTTCAGGTAGACGCCCAGCCGAGGGTCGGCGAGCTTGGGGCCCAGGGAGTCCCGCACCCACGCCGCCATGTCCCCCTCGTACGACCCGAAGAGCGGATCGAGGCTGCCGTCCTCGAGCCCGGCGACGTCCGCGACGGGGATCAGGAGCCCCTTCGTCGTCGCGTCGAGGGAGCGCACGTAGGCGTCGCGGCACTCGCCCGCCTCGTCGAAGGGCGTCCCGGGGTCATCCCGGTTCGTCGAGAAGCTCAGGAACTTGTCGAAGCCCTCGATCTCGTCGAGGCCCTGGCCGTTCCTGTGCTCGAAGTAGTACCTCGAGCCGCCCCAGCCGCGCTGGTCGGCCCGGGCGTTGTTGAGCCAGTAGTAGTTGCTCGCATCCCCCCAGCCCCGCTGCCCGAGACCCGGGCGATCGTCGTGCTCGAAGTCGTCGCCCTCGGCCTCGGGGTCGCCGAGCTCGCTCGCCGCCGGGCCTCGGTTCCTCGCCTCGTGGTAGTGGACCCAGTCCTCGCCCTCGGCGAGCACCCCGTACTGCGGGTAGCTCCTGGTCGAGAACGTGAGCGCGTCGTCGCGGCCGCGGCGGATGACGACGAAGATGCGCTCCTCCTCCCCCACCTCGCCGTCGCCGTTCGAATCGATCCACGAGAAGCCCCAGGTGCCCCCGATGTTGCCGCGCTCGGGGAGCCGCACGTCGTCCGCCGTGAAGGGCAGCATGTCGGCGCCGCACCAGACGTCGACGCAGGAGTTGGGGCCGCCGTCGATCCCGGCCGTCGCGAAGTAGTAGGCCTCCCCCTGCGCCGCGGCGAACGCGGGAAGGAGGGACGACACGGAGGCGATGAGACACTTTCGGGCTGTGTGCATGGGGGCCTCCTTGGCTCAGCCTTCAAACCACCGGATCTGGCGATGAGAACGCCTCGGCCCTCCGGACGCCATGCTAGAAGTCACCCCGCGGGTCACCCCCGCTGCCGGCGGCCCCCCCTCAGAGCATCTTCCGGACGGCGCGGGCGACCTTCCGCCGCGCGGCCTCCACGGCCTCGGGCGAGATGCCCTCGACGCCGTACAGCGCCACGCTCCCGGCCAGCGCGATCCCCGTCGAGAGGAACACGGCGCGGCGCCAGAAGCCCTCGGCCATGCCCCGCATGAGGATGCGGTCGACGATGCGCGCCGCGTTGAAGGTCTGGACGACGAGCGCCCGCCGCCCCCCGAGGAGGGGCTTCGGCGGCCCCTCGGGGGTCTGCTCGATCGCGACCGAGTGCACGAGCACCTGGTCCACCCAGCCTTTGAGGATCGCCGGCGGCCCGAACCACCACACGGGGTGGACGACGACGAGCGCGTCCATCCACCTCACGTCCTCCTGATAACGGCGCGCGAGCGGGCCGGAGTGCTCGGGGAGCGCGTGTCGCGCTCCCGGGGGCAGACGCAGCACGGGGTCGAAGCCGTCCGCGAAGAGGTCGTGGGAGCGCACCTCGGCGCCGGCCGCCTCGAGCGCCTCGTGAGCCGCGCGGAAGAGCGCGTGGCAGAGCGAGTCCTCCCTCCCGTGGCCGAGGACGAGGAGGGCGCGGGGGGGACGGCCGCGGCTGGGCTCGTCGGGGCTCGTGGTCTCGGGGGGAGGCATGGAATCACAGTGTAACCGCTACGGGGCCGGTGACAGCCTCCCGTTGCGTCGTGGCCGACGAGAGCGTAGGCTGTGCAGTGGTCTCCGGGGTCGGGTGGGATTTCGAAATCAAGAGGGGCAACGTAGCCACCGTCGTGGGGGAGCTGATGCAACTATGAGCACGATCGATCTGAAGGATGCCAAGGCGCCGCTCTTCTCCTACGCCAAGAAGGCTCGAAAGCACCGGGTCATTGTGACCAAGGACGGCAGGCCTGTGGCTGCAGTCATCTCCCTCGAGAACACGGACTGGGAAAGCGTGCGTCTCTGCATGGATCCGCGGTTCATGGCGATCATCGAGAAGGCTCGCAGGCGCCGGAAGAGGGAGGGTGGCATCCCCGCCGCGAAGCTTCGCCGAGAGTTTGGACTCTGAAAGGCCGTGCCCGCTCACGCGAGACAGACTCTGCGCGCCGTCCTGGCCACCCTCGCCTTCACCTCCCTGCGGGCCGAGGTCCGCGAGGTAGGCCCCGGCCGGACCTTCGCCCGCATCGAGGACGCGCTCGCGAAGGCGAAGGCCGGCGACACGGTCCGCGTCCACCCGCTCCCCGGCGGGAAGGCCTACGAGCGCTCGGCCCTCCTCGTCCGCACGCCGCGGCTCGCGTTCCAGGCGGTGCGCGGCCCCGGGGGCGAGCGGGTGCGGATCGACGGGACGGGCTTCGAGTACTCGGGCTCGGGCCGGACGCCGCGGGCCATCTTCCAGCTCGACCCGGGCGCGGACGGGTGCGTCATCGAGGGCTTCGAGCTCACGGGGGCGCGCAACGAGTCGTCGAACGGCGCCGGCGTGCGCATCAACGCTGCGAACGACGCTACCGTGCGTGACTGCGAGATCCACTCCTGCGACATGGGCGTCATGTCGAACGGCGAGGTCGCGAAGGGGACCGGGAGGAACCAGCTCTTCGAGTCGTGCCTCATCCGCGACAACGGCACGGAGAGGCACGTGGGCTACAACCACAACCTGTACCTCGGCGGGACCAGCGCCGTCCTCCGCGGCTGCGAGGTCCGCAGCTCCACCACGGGCCACAACGTGAAGAGCCGGGCGCACGTGAGCTGGATCGAGGCCTGCTACATCCACGATTCCGCGAACCGGGAGCTCGACCTGGTGGACGCCGCGGGCACCACGGACGTCCCGGGCAGCGACTCGGTCGTCCTGGGGTGCGTCATCGTCAAGGCGCGGGAGGCGAAGGGGAACCGCACGGTCATCCACTTCGGCCAGGACGGCGGGAGAGACCATGCAGGGACCCTCCACCTCGTCCACAACACCATCGTCACGCCCTACATCTCCCCCGTCGTCGACTTGAGCGCCCCCGGCGCTGCCGCCGTCCTCCGAGGGAACATCGTCTGGGACGCGGGGTCGGGCCAGCGCGGCCAGGTGCTCGTCGCGGCGCGCGATGCGGCGCGCCTCGAGCGGGTCTCGGGGAGCGCAAACTGGCTCTCCGGCGGCTTCGCTCTCCCGCCCGGCCTCGCGAAGGGGAACCTCTCCGCCGAGCGCGGCGAGTCCCTGCCCTTCGCGGACGCTTCGCGCGGCGATTACCGCCTCCGCGCGGCGCCCGGCTGCCGCCTCATCGACGCGTGCCCGCCGCTCGATGACCTCCGCCTCCCGGCCCGCCCCGGGAAGGAGGAGGCGAGCCCGTCGCCCCGCCTCCTCGAGTACCGCCACCCCCTCGCGGTCGGAGCGCGGCCCGAGCACGGGAAGCTCGACATCGGGGCCTACGAGGCCGCGCGGCCGTGAGGCCGTGAGACCGTCACGGCTTCGCCGAGGCGTCAGCCGCCGGCGGTGAGCGCGCCTCGCCCCTCCCCGCCACCGCCGCGTGCCCGAGGAGCGCGACCGTGACGGCCACCGCGATGCCCAGGAGCGCCCACACCGCCGTCTGGCCCGCCGCGGGGCCTTCCACCTCGACGCGCGGCTGCTCCGCGAGCGCGACCGCGCCCGCCTTCGGCAGCCGGCGCGCGTCGAGGCGCCCCAGGGCGCCCGCCGCCTCGTAGCGCGGGGCGGGGGCCTCGGCGTTCCCGCAGAAGAGCGTGAAGCGCGTCTGCCCCGCCGGCTCGAAGACGGCGTGGACGGGGTACGCCACGCCCTCGAGGCCTCCCAGCTCCAGGGGTGGGCTGTCCCCGTTGTTGATCGCGACCTTCACGTACCGGAAAGGGACCTCGACCTGGAGCTCCAGCGACTCGTTCCCCTCCGCGTCGCGGTAGACGGCCCCCCCGCCGGCGTGGGTCCACTCGGTCTCCACGGTCCGCTCCCGGCCCAGCTCGTCGGTCTCGAAGCGGACGCGCTCCACGTGGACCCGGCTGTTCCTGCCCCAGACGCGGCACTCGCGGCGGAACACCCTCTGCGGGTCGGCGGCCAGGACGAGCCGCAGCCGCGCCACGGGAATCTGGCGCCGGCCGAAGTCGGCCAGGGCGGTGCTCGACCGCATTCGTGGGTCCGTCGCGTATTCCTCGAGGCTCGAGCGCACGACGGTCTCCGGGGGCTTCCGCACGACCACGTGCCGGCAGGAGACGGCATCGATCCGGGGCGGCTCCTTCTCCTCGGGCATGCGCGAGACCGAGATCCGGAGGTAGCGGTACGTGTTGGGCCCGAGGTCGAGCGCCTCGAAGCGCCGGTCGCTCGAGGGCCCCACGGCGAAGAGCCAGCCCTCGGCCAGGACCTCGGCCCACGCTGCCTGGTCGGCGCTCCCCTCGACCCTCACGCGCCGGCGGAAATTTTCCCCCGCCGTCGTCACCGTGACCTGGTTCTTGAGCACCGCGCTCCCGAAGTCCACGGTCAGCCGGCTCACGTCGGGCGATGGGCTCTCGCGGTTCAAGACCTGGGCGGGCAGGCCCACCTCCTCCCGCGTCTCCCGCTCGCGCACGATCGCGTAGGGCACCTCCGTGCCCTTGGGATCGGTGATCCGCAGGTCCGAGAGGTCGAGCTTGTCGCATACGTCGAGCACCGCGGGGTCGAGCTCGAGCGCGACGAAGGGCGCCGCGGGCGCCTCGAAGCTCCCCCTGTGCCTCCATGCATCGTGGGCGGCGGGGGCCCCCAGGCCTCGCGAGCCGAGGAGGAGGACGAGGAGGACGAGCACGCGACAGCGGCACGGGAGGAGGCCGAAACGCGAAGGGAGCATCATGCGGTCACCTGACGGCGGTAGTTTCGGATCCACGGCCCGCCTTCGTCTTCCTCGCGTGGAGCGCGTAGAAGTACGAAGAGACCATGAGGAACGCCCCGAGGACCACGAAGGAGAGCACGCGCCAGACCTGCCTCGCCTCGGACATGTCGACGGCGAGTACCTTGACGAGCGTGGCGGCGAGGAGGCAGAGCCCGAACCACCGGCTCGGCGCGTCCTCGCGCCGCACGCCCCAGCCGATCAGGACCGCCGCGTAGATCGCCCAGGAGACCGAGATGACGGCCAGGCGGACCCAGCGCTGGCTCGCGGGCGTCCAGTCGCTCACGGAGAGGCCCGTGTTGAGCTCGAAGGTGATGAGGAGGACGAGGAGGACGTGCCCGTACATGCGCAGCGCTGTTCGCACCGCGCGGCCGCCCAGGGCCAGCCCGCGGGCGACCGCGAAGACGCCGGCCGGGAAGAGGAGCCCCGCCGCGAAGGAGACGTTGAGGAAGACCAGGGCCTCGCGGCGGTGGAGCCCGCCGAGAAGGGCGATGAAGGGGACGCCGAGGACCGCGTAGCAGACGGCCCCGGGCACCCACAGGACGGGCCTCCGGGGCGCCCGCCAGAGCCAGAGCCAGGGATACAGCGCCCAGAGGGCGAGGAGGGAGGCCGTGCGCGCGTCGGCGAGGGCCCGGACGTCCGCTCCCCGGACGCCGATCTCGCCCCGGAACCAGGTGACGACCTCGTAGGTGAGCAGCGCGAGGAGCATGGCCCCCGCGGCAGCCTCGAGGCCGATCCCGGCGGCGCGCCGCAGCGGGCCCGAGGGGCGTGCGGCCGCGCGGAGCCCGGCGAGGAACCAGGCGGCCGGCACTGCGATCCAGGCGGCGAAGACGCGGTTCGCGACGAGGAGGAAGACCCCCGTGTGCTTCACCCCCTGGGTGAGGCCCGCCAGCGGAGCCGCGACCAGGCATGCTGCGGCGGCAAGCTCGATGGGCAGGCGGCCCGACCTCGAGGCGATCTCCGCGAGGACCACCGCGGCCAGAGACCAGGCGAGCACGGCCCCCTCGGCCTCGAGCGACGCCGGGATCACGAGGACGATCGACCCCGCGGCGACGGCCAGGAGCGCGCTCTCCAGGACCGGGCTCGATGCCTTCCGCCACCGCGCCGCCCAGAGGACGCCGATGTCGAGCAGCGCTGCGCCGGCGAGAGCGAAGCCGAGGGCGGGCGCATGGTCGGCGGCCAGGACCGCCCACAGGTAGCGGAGGCCGGCGATCTGCGCGACGCAGAGGAGCGCGGCGTCCAGGACCCTGACCGCCGAGGAGCGCCAAAAGCCCCTCGCGAGCGCCGAGAGGACGAAGAAGACGACGAGGCCCGCCGCGCCCGCGACGGCGATGGAGAGGCGGTCGGGGACGTAGAACTGGTCGTGCCACCCCGCGTAGTAGAGGAGGCTGAAAGCGAAGCCGAGGAGACTGACGCCCGGCCAGTCGCGCGCCACGCGCACGCCGGCCCCGGCGAGGGCGAGCAGGGCCAGGAAGCTGAAGAGGACCTCCGCCTGGTCCTCCCCGGTCGAGAGGAGGTACGGCGTCGCGTACGCCGAGACGAGGCCCAGGACCGCCAGGAGCTTCCCCCGCCGGAGGACGGACAGCGCCACCGTGAAGAGGGCGAACCAGGAGAGGAAGCAGAACGTCGCCGCCCGCCCGCTGAAGTCGTAGAAGCTGTAGGCGAGGAAGGTCGTCAAGTAGAGCCCCCCGAGGCCCGTCGCGGAGACGGCCTGCGCGAGGAGGTCGTGCGCCTTCCTGACCTTGAGCTCGCCGAGGAGGAGGACCGCGAGCGAGACGCCGAGGCCGATGCCGACTCGCCCCGCCGGCCCGATCCAACCGCGGTCGTAGAGGAGCTTCAGGAGGAAGGCGATCCCGACCACCGTCACGAGGGCGCCGATCCAGCTCAGCCAGCGCGTCCCCACGAGGCGCTCGAACGACTCGATGTCGAGCCGGCGCGACGGAGGGCGAGGTGGAGGCGGCAGCGGCGGCAACGGCGGGGCCTCTCTCGCCTCGCGAGCCGGGGACGGGGCGGCGGGCGCCGCCGGCAGGGCCTGCGGCGCTCGAGCGGGCTCCGGCGCTGCGGGCGCGCGCAGGCTGCGGATCGCGGCCTCGAGCTCGCGGACCTTCCTCCGGAGACGCAGGGCCATGGCGAGAGCGACTCCCCCGGCCGCGAGGAGCGCGACCACGACGAGGAGGAGCAGGAGTCCGATCAGGGCCAGGAAGTCGTCCATCGGCGCCTCGGCACGCAGGGTCTCCGGCCGGGGATTCTATCCGGAGAGTCCGGCCGAGGCACCCCTCTCACCGCCCGCGCCGCAGGAGGGGCGGCGCGACGATGAGCGCGGAGCCGTACAGGGCGAGCGAGAGGAACAGGGTCCACGGCCGGCCCGAGGGCAGGTCTTCGGCCGATACTTTCAGCCCCCCTGCGACCAGGACCGCGACCGCGAGCCAGGAGGCGCCGAGGAAGCGCTTCCAGCGGCTCAAGGGCGAGAGTGCTGTAGAAGATGAAGCTCCTCCGGCTCTCGAGGCGCCTGTCCATGAACGTGAAGGAGACCGCGTAGCTGCCCGCGGCCAGGGCGAGGCTGACCGCGCCCAGGGGCAGGCTCAGGGTGCGCGACGAGCGGGCCAGGGCCACCGCTCCCCCGAGCCCGACGACGAGGACGGCGGCCGCCTGGACGATCTCGACGGACGTCACCTCCGCCCGCTTCCAGAGCGTGCGCGAGAGCAGGCTGCCGCAGTAGGCGAGGAGGAGCGCGAGCTGGACTGCGAGGAGCGCCGGCGGAGTGAGGCTCCCCACCGACTGGTGCCGGGGGTTCACGAGGAGGAGAGCGGTGACCGCGAGCACCGCGAGGTCGACCGCGCCCGCCGTGAGCCACGCCAGCTCTTCCCAGCCGCGGAGGTAGGCGAGCCACAGCGTCGCGCCGCCGAGCGCGACCACGCAGAAGAGGAAGGGCGGGGCCATCTCGGTGGCGCACGCCAAGGCGACCGCGGCCGGCACGGCGCCCGCGGCCGCGACCCATGCCAGGCCGGCGAGGTCGCGCCGCCACGCCACGAAGAAGGCGAGCAGGGAGATCGCGCCGAGCACGGTGGCGCTCGCCGGCGGCGAGAAGAACCGGAGCTCCCTGCCCGCCGTGGTCTCCCAGAGGAGCGGGAAGGCGATGACCGCCGTCCCGAGCCCGTGGAAGAAGGCGCTTTGGATCCGGCCCCGGGCCGCAGCCCTGTCCGCGAAGAGGAGCCAGGCGACGGCGTAGAGGAGACCCAGGACGATGCCCGCCGCGCGGGGGACGAGCTCCCACTCCGTCACCGCACGCAGGAGGTAGGCGCCGCCGAGGATCACCAGCGTGCGGCCCGTGAGGATGATGGCGGCCCCGGTCGCGCCGAGCGCCGGGGCACCCCCAGGTGCCGGAGCCGCGCCAGGTGCCGGAAGCGCGCCGGGCGCCAGGGCGCCGGCGGGCGCCGCGGTCACGCCCACCGCGGCCGCGGGCTGGGGCGGCGCGTGCGCGGGCCAGTTCGCGGCCTCCTCCGCGGCCCGCTCGGCGAGGGCGCCCTCCACCGCGCTCAACCTCCGCGCAAGGTCGTCGAGGCGGAGCGAGAGCTCGGCGATCCTGGCCTCGAGCGCGGAAAGGTCGCGGTCCACGTCGTCCTCTCGAGAACAATCTACGGCTCCCCCGAGGCCTGGGGCTGTGGCTCCGATCACAGCGCCGCGGCCCGCTCTCCTGTGGGCGCGGCGAGCCTCTCCACCCGCGCCTGGAGGCCCACCCCCGGGCCCGCCGCGCCGCTGGCGCCGGCGAGGGAACCGTGCCCGCAGGTGCGCCCCGCTGGCATGCTGGCACTCCGAGCTTGCGGACCGCTGGCACCTTCGCTACTGTGAGGAAGCGAGGGCCGTTGGCGGGAGATCGGTCTATCATCATGGCGTTCCCAATCCACAGCACCGCCGAGAACGCGCGCACCCAAGCGGCCTTGGCCTGCTCTCGCGAGGGCTCTCCTTCGCTGGATGACCCGTGAGCGCCCCGTAGCCGGCGGTCTCGTCACCGCCCGCGGGCGCGCAGCGAAAGTCAACTCCAGGAGGTCGCCGTGAGCACGGAAGCCTGTCCTCGTCTCGTCATCGTCTCCAACCGCCTGCCCTTCCAGACCACCGTCGAGACGGGGTCCCGGGTGGCTCTCCAGCCCGGGGGAGGGGGCCTCGTGAGCGCCATGGATCCCGTCCTGCGCCGGACCCAGGGCTTGTGGGTCGGCTGGCCGGGCGAGGGAGGCTCGCAGGCCATCGAGGCCGCAGGCGGGTCGCTCCCGTACGAGGTCTTCCCCGTCGACCTGGAGGCCGAGGACGCGGCCGCATACTACGACGGCTTCTCCAACCGCACGCTGTGGCCCCTCTTCCACGACCTCGTGGGCCGCACCGTCTTCGAGGAGGACTGGTGGCGGAGCTACGAGCGGGTCAACCGCAAGTTCGCCGAGGTCCTCGCGGGTCAAGCCCGGGAGGGCGACCTCGTGTGGGCCCACGACTTCCACCTGCTCCTCTTCGCCAGATCCTTCCGCGAGCTGCGCCCGGACATCCGCTGCGCTTTCTTCCTCCACACGCCCTTCCCGCCGCAGCGGCTCTTCCACCGGCTCCCCTGGCGCGAGCCGATCGCGCGCGCGCTCCTCTCCTACGACCTCCTCGGCTTCCAGTGCGAGCGGGACCTCGGGGGCTTCGCGCAGGTGGTGGCGGTGCTCTGCCCCGAGGCGCAGTGCCTCGAGCTGGGCGTCCACGAGGCGATCTACCAGTGGGAGGACCGGATCGTGCGCGCGAGGGTGTTCCCCATCGGCATCGACTTCGCGCTCTGGGATGGATACGGCCGCGACCGCAAGGTCATCGGCCGGGCTCAGCGGTTCCGCGCCAAGAACGACAACCGCAAGATCATCCTCGGCGTCGACCGCCTCGACTACTCGAAGGGCATCCCCCAGCGGCTGAAGGCGTTCGGCGAGCTCCTGGAGCGCCACCCGGAGGAGCGGGAGAAGGTCCTGCTCCTGCAGATCGCCGTGCCCAGCCGCACCTCGGTCCACGAGTACAAGGAGCTGAAGCGGGAGATCGATGGGCTCGTGGGACACATCAACGGAAAGTTCGGGACACCTCACTGGGTCCCCGTTAACTACCTCTACCGGCGCTTCGATCCGGTCGAGCTGGCCGCGTACTACCGCGCGGCCGACGTCGCCCTGGTCACGCCCATCAAGGACGGCATGAACCTGGTCGCCAAGGAGTTCTGCGCTGCCTCGGTCGACGGCAAGGGGGCGCTGATCTTGAGCGAGTTCGCCGGAGCCGCCTTCCAGCTAGATCGCGGCGCCTTGATCGTGAACCCTCACGACAGCGCGGGCACGGCGGAGGCCCTTCACCAGGCCCTCCACATGCCCCTCGAGGAGCAGAAGCGGCGCATGGAGGCCCTGCGCAAGGTCATCGCCGAGCACGACGTTCACCGGTGGGCGAGCGACTTCATCGAGATCGGGAAGGGGGACGCCGGCAAGGAGCGCCGCCCGGCGGACCTCGCCGCCGGATGGGGAGGCGCGCGGGCCGCCGAGCTCCTCCTCTACCTCGACTACGACGGCACGCTGGCGGCCATCCAGCCGGTCCCGGCCCTGGCCGCCCCCGACCGCGAGCTCCTGGACCTCCTCGACCGCCTCTCGAGCACGAGGGGACTGACGGTGGTCGTCGCGAGCGGCAGGGACCTCGAGGGGCTCGCGGCGTGGCTGCCCAACGAGTCTCTGGTGCTGGTGGCGGCCCACGGGGCCTCGTGGCGCTGGCGGGGCGTCGCGGCGCCCCTCGTGGCGGAGGACGGGCTCAAGGAGACCCTGGAGTCGATGCGCAAGCGCCTCGCGCCGCTGGCGCGGACGGCCCCGGGCATGCTGCTCGAGGAGAAGGGCAATTCCATCGCGGTCCACTACCGCATGGTCTCCGAGTCCATCCGACAGCGCGTCCTGCCCCGCCTCCGCGCCGAGCTCGACGAGCTTCTCGAGGCGAACCCTGGCTTCCGGCTCATGGAGGGGCGCTCGGTGTTCGAGCTGGTGCCCGCGGGCATCAACAAGGGAGCCGCGCTCGCCAGGGTCCGCTCACTCCTCAAGCTCGAGGACGCGCCCGCCCTCATCGCAGGCGACGACCGGACCGACGAGGATTCCTTCCGCGGCGCCGGCCCCAAGGACCTCTCGGTGCACATCGGGCCGGGGCCGACGGCGGCCCAGGCCATCGTGCGGGGACCGGCCGAGGTGCGAGAGCTCCTCCTCCACCTCTGCGAGGCCCGAGGGTCGCTCCAGGAGGATCGCGAGGGCCACGCGGAGGTCTGCACGCGTGCCGAGTAGATACGACAGGATCGCGTCGTGGCTGAGTGGCTGAACGCGCCGGTCCTCGCCGATCCCCTTTGGCTCTGGGGAGTCGCCGCCCTCCTTGCCGCCGGCTCCTTCCTGGCCCTCCGGCTCGTCCAGCGCTTGGTCGTCGCACGGCTGGAGTCCCTGGCGCGGAGGACCCTGAACAAGCTGGACGACCTGGCGGCGGCCGTCCTGAGGAAGACCCACTGGGTTTCGCTCCTGGCGATCGGGATCCTCGCTGGATCGATGCTGCTCGAGCTCGGCGAGAAGGCCGTCGCCCTCCGCCGGGCGCTCGTCGCCGTGGCCCTCCTGCAGGCCGGGAGCTGGGGCGCCACGCTCCTGAGAGGCCTCCTCACCGGCTGGCGGGAAGCGAGGCCCCCGGACGCCGCGGCGGCGATGGCCCTCGCCGCCGCGGGGTTCCTCGGCAAGATCGCCATCTGGGCCGTCGTCGCCCTCGTCGCGCTCGACAACCTCGGCGTGGAGGTGACGGCGCTCCTCGCGGGCCTCGGGATCGGCGGGGTGGCCATCGCGCTCGCGGTCCAGAACGTCCTCGGAGACCTCTTCGCCTGCCTCTCCATCATCCTCGACCGTCCCTTCGAGATCGGCGACTTCGTCGTTGTCGGAGATCTCATGGGCACGGTGGAGCACGTCGGGCTCAAGACCACGAGGCTGCGAAGCCTCTCCGGCGAGCAGCTCGTCTTCTCCAACGCCGACCTCCTCTCGAGCCGCATCCGCAACTTCAAGCGGATGTACGAGCGCCGCGTCGTCTTCACCATCGGTGTGACGTACCAGACTCCACACGAGAAGCTCGCGGCGATCCCGGCCATGCTTCGCGAGATCGTCCAGGCCCAGGAGAAGGTCCGCTTCGACCGAGCCCACTTCAGCCGCTACGGCGACTTCGCCCTCCAGTTCGAGGTCGTCTACTTCGTCCAGAGCCCCGATTACAACCTCCACATGGACATCCAGCAGGCCATCAACCTGCTCATCCGACGCCGGTTCGAGGAGGAGGGCATCGCGCTGGCCTACCCGACCCAGACCGTCTTCCTGCACGGCGCGGCGGAGCCCGGCTGGAGAGGGGGGAAGTCCTGTTAGGAGCCGCGCAGGGTGCGATCCGCACGCAGGCGGCCGCGGCCTACGGCTGCCCCGCGAGCTCCGCCAGCCTCTCCACGCCCGCCTTCAGGCCCGCATCGTCGGAGGCGCCGACGACGATCGCGTGCCTCTCGACCGCGAAGGGGCTCCAGGCGAAGCTCACGAGGGCCTTCCCGGGGCCCGGGTAGCTCGCGTCGGCAACCTGGAGGAGGAGGTCGCTCGCCTGGAGCGCCGCCACGGCCCGGCTCGTCGCGCTGTCTCCCAGCAGGACGAGGTGCCCGGCGGCGCGGTAGGCCTCGGGGAGCTGCGGCGGGAGCTGGTAGCCGCCGACGTGGGTCGTGAGGCGCGTCCAGGGCTTCGACCAGCGCGCCACGAAGGCCTCCGAGGTCCGCTCCTCACGCATCTCGCCCCGGACGACCTTGATCTCCCGCCGCTCGTCCACGTGGAGCACCACGCCGGGCTCGTAGCACGTCTCGGCGTCGGCGATCCAGTCCACGTATCCCTCCCCGGCGATCGTCACGAGGGCGTTCGGCAGCCTCCAGTCCTCGATGTCCTTCCCTTCGCCGGTCCTCGCTGTGACTGCGCCGTCGGCCGCGGTGCTCAGCGTGATCCGCGCCTCGACCGGCCTGCCCTCGAGGGGCCGCGCCTCCCCCCGGGCGGCCCAGACGCGGGCGTAGGGGTTCCAGACGCGCGGATAGCGCGCCTTCCGGAGCGCCTCGCCTTCGGGCGCGACCGAGACCTTGAGGCCGCGGGCGGCGAGCGCCGCGGCGAGCTCGCTCGCGGCCGCCCGGTGGGACTCGTGGCCCCAGGCGATGGTGATCTCGGGCCGGGAAGCGAGGAAGGCGCGGATCGCCTCGGCGTCGAAGGCGCGCACGCGGTCCGCGAGCGCCCGGGGGGCCGGCGCGCGAGGCCGGTGCTCGGCACGGGCCTCGCCGGCGAGGCCCCCGAGCGGGCTCGAGACGCTCACCGCGTACGCGCCCGCGGCCCCGTTCGAGCCGATCGGGAACGCCTCGGCGTACGTCCCGTCCGCTCGCGTGGCTCGGTGGACCGCGTAGAGGGTCTTCCCCGCCGGGTCCTTGACCGCGACGGTCACGGGCCACGGCATCTTGAGCCCTCGCAGCGACGCCGCGACGGCGATGCCGCTCCCCTCGGCCTCGGCGCGGACGTCGAGGCCCGCCGGCTCGCGCGGGGCGACGAGGTAGATCTTCATCTCGCCGGGCTCGAAGCTATCGTCGATCGCGGCCCGCGGATCGGCCAGCCTCCCGGCCCTCGATCCGTCCACCCCCTCCAGGACGAAGGCCGCGCACGCCTCGGGCAGCCCCTCGAGCCGGAAGGTGGCCCGCAAGGGAGCGTAGTTGTAGAGCCAGTGCCGCTTCTCCTCGGGGATCTCGGGCAGCTCCTCGTGCCCGTTCACGGCCAGATACAGGAAGCCCTCGCCCGCCAGGTGGCGCTCGGCGAGGATCTCGTCGGAGTCGGTCTCGAGGCACGGGCGCGCGGGGGTCCGCCGCATGGCCTCCTTGAGCGGCCGCACGGCCCGCCGGACCGCCTCGTCCATGAAGTGGTTCGTCTGGAAGTAGCTCGCCTCGCGGAGGCTCCGGAACGACTTCGGATCCTCCTGGAACGGCACCGCCCAGCGGTGGGAGAGCCCCTTCAGGTCCACGTCCGCGGTCACGGCGCCCTCGAAGGGCACCGTCGTGCTCCGGTCGACGACGACCTTTCCGCCCGCAGCGGTGAGCTCGGAAATGGCCCGCAGGACGTCCCCTGGCAGCGGGAAGGTCTGGCCCACGACCACGAGCGCCCTGTAGCCCTTGAGGCCGGCGCGGAGGAGGGTCCGCTCGTGCACGATGTGCGCCGGGTAGCCCGCGCGGGCCAGGGCGTAGTGCGCCGCCAGCACGGCCTCCTTGTAGTCGCCGCCGATCGAGTACGCGTTGACGTCGACCTCCTTCGACCTCACGGCGCCGTCCTCGGGCAGGCGGTCCACACGGACGAGGATCTTCTCTCCGGGCTTCCTTCTGGCCTCACGCGCCGCCATGTCCTTCTCGCGCATCGCGAGCTCGGTGAAGCTCCAGAGTACCGCGACGTCGTGGCCGGCGACGCTCGACTCCACGAAGAGGGGCCCCACGCGCTTGGCCGGCCCGTTGACCGCGGCCAGGTCGGCCGGCGTCATGCCGCCGGTGTTGAGCCACCAGTTGCTCGCCAGGCCCGCCGCGAGCATGCCGTTCAGGCAGACGCGGTACGCGTGGAGCTGCTGCGGCTGCGGCACGGTCTCGCCGAAGAGCTGTCCGTTCATCGCGTGGGCGACCTTCGCCGCCGGGTCGTGGCTCTTCTCGAGGAAGATCCCGCTGTACGCCCCGAGCCGGTCGATGCCCCAGTCCACGAAGACGTGGGTGGCCGGGACGTCGTTGGCCTCCTGGGCGAGGGGGTCCGTCCCGTCCATGATCGCCTGGGGAGCGTAGAGGTCCGTGCTGAAGACGGCGCCGGGCCAGACGGCCCTCAGGTCGCGCTTGGCCTGCTCCATGCTCTCCCTCAAGATCGCGCAGCGGATGCTCATGTACCGCATCCAGTCGCCGTCGGGCCGCGACGCCGGGTCGTCGGTGAACGTCCAGCCGCGGTCCTCGTACCAACGCGCCTCGTCCCAGTTGGGGAACCCCGAGGCCATGCCGCCCACGGGCGTCCTGCCCCAGGAGAGGCCGGGCTCGTCGATGGTGCCGACGGCGACGATGTTCCGCTCGTACCGGCGCAGCCGCTGGGCCGCGTGGAAGCTTAGGAGTCTCGTGGCCTCGCGCAGGTCCGCTCCGGCCCAGCTCTTCTCCGATCCGAACGGCTTGTGGGTAACGTACCCGGTCCAGTACATGTAGACCACGGTGGGCAGGTTCGCGGCGACCGCCCTCTCGAAGGCGGCGAAGCCCGCGGAGCGCGAGGCGCGGAGCTCGGCGGCCAGCGGCCCCTCGCCGCCGGGCGCGAACCGGCCGAAGCCGAAGGCGTTGCCGAGCACGAAGTTGGCCCCGGCCACCTCGAGCTGCTCCCAGCCGATGGTCTGCGAGAGGAGCAGCGTCGAGTCCAGGACGCCGCTCGAGACCGTGAGCCGCGCCTGGTCCTTCCCGTCGAGCCTCACCGTGTAGGCCCCGGGGGCGAGCGCGCCTTCGGGGAGGACGAGCGCGACCGTCGAGCCGTTGCCCGCCACCGGCAGCCTCACCGCCGAGAGGGATGGGCTCGCCGGCGCGAGCTCGAGGAGCGCCGGGGCGTCCTTCGCGAGCCCGGCCACGGCCAGCTCGATCGCCTCGCTCGAGAAGAAGGCCTCGCGGCCCTGGGGCAAGACGAGCTTCGGGGCCGCGCCCGCTCGCGGGGCGAGGGAAGCGAAGGTGAGAAGACCTGCGACGATCGTTGCCCCTGCCCCTGACCGTGCCCCTGCCCCTGACCCTGCTCGGCGCGATGGGATGTGGCTCATGGTGACTCCTCGAGTGGACTGTGGAACGCGAGATACACAGGATACGCCATCAGGTCCCCCCTTGACGCGGGGCTCGGTTGGGGCCAGTTTGCCGGCAGCTCCAGGGAGCCCGGGCGCTGAGCGCGGCCCGACGCCGGCGGAGGCCACGGCGAGCCGGTCTGCCGAGCCCCAGGCCGGGTTCCCGGTGAAGAAACGGGACATCAGGCTTGTCGCCAGCGTGCAAGCAGCGAAGATCCCAGACCCGGACGACATGCCTTTCCTCGAGGTGGCGGCGACGGCTGTAGCCGTCCTCGTCACGGGGAACCAGCGGCACTTCCCCGTGCGGGAGCGTGGAGCGACGCGAGTCGTGAGCCCGAGGGAGTGCCTCGGGCTGCTGAGCACGCTCCGAGGTTGACCAAGGAGACCTGCTGCCCGGCGCGGGTCGCGCACCGACACCGTTGGTTTCCGCAGCCACTTCGGCGCCAGCGGCTGGTAGACTTGGGTCGTGGCCTATAGGATTCGGTTCGCGGACTCGGCGGAAGACCACTTTGATCACCTCACGGTCCGGGAGCAGCGGATAGTACTGGACGCCGTGAGAGCCCACTTGCGACACGAGCCATTGCGGGAGACACGGAAAAGAAAGAGGCTGCGACCGAACCCCGTGGCTCCTTGGGAGCTGCGAGCAGGAGATCTACGCGTGTTCTATGAAGTAGACTCAGACGAGTCCGACCTGGTGAACGTCCTGGCCATTGGCGTGAAGGTTGGAAACCGGCTCTTCGTTGCCGGTCAGGAGATAGGGATATGAAGGTACTAGAGCTGCCAAGAGAGCTGGAGGCTTTCCTGAAGGCGGCCGAAGCCTCCAAAGAAGACACGTTGCTCTTCACAGAGAAGAAGAGGCCCGTCGCGGCGCTCGTTTCCCTCAGAAACGTCGACCGGGAATCCTTGGCTCTGAGCACCCACTCCGGATTCCTGAAGATCATCGAGGCGTCGCGAAGGGAGATCCGGGAAGGCAAGAGCATCTCCTTGGAGAACTTGGAGGCCAAGCATCAGCAGGCCTCGCGGAGAAAGCGCAAGCGCTCGTCTCCGAGGCGATGACTGGCATCCCGACCCGCGGCGAGGGGCGCGGCACCCCTCCCCTCACGACCCCGTGCTCCGGTACCGTCGCAGGCCGGCGCGGAAGACCTGGTAGCCCACAGCGAAGGTGACGAGGCCCGCGGCGGGCGTGCCCCAGAAGTACGCCGAGAGCTCCGCCCGCCCCAGGAAGCCCGTCGAGGGGTAGAAGGCGACGAAGCCGTAGGGCAGGACCCACGAGAGGAGCGCCCGCAGCGCGGGGTGGTAGATCGTCAGCGGATACCGCCCGAAGGCCATGAGGTTGTAGACCGGGGGCAGGACGCCCACCTTGTCCTCGGCCCAGAAGGAGACGGACGCCAGGGCGAGGAAGAGCCCGCTCAAGACGAGGACCGCGCTCGGCACCATGACCAGGAGGAGCGCCCAGTCCCCGGGGCCGGGGGAGCGCTCGAGGGCCGCGCTCGCGAGGCCCAGGATCGAGAGGCCGAGGGCCAGGTCGGCCAGGAACTCGAAGCTCAGGTTCTCGAGGAGCACCTGGAAGAGGGGGTTCGCGGGCCGCAGCAGGATGCGGTCGAGCTCGCCGCGGATCACGTACTTGTCCGCGAACCAGTAGAAGCCGTCCGCCACCGCCTCGAAGAGGGCCTGGGCCGTCAAGGCGAAGCCGTAGATGAAGAAGACCTCGGGCCGGCTCCACCCGCGCAGGAGGGGCACGCTCTCGAAGATGATCCCCACCACGGCGAGGCCGCAGGCCTGGCTCAGGAGGCTCGCGGCGCACTCCACGACGAGGTCGCCGCGGTATTCGAGGCGCGTCTTCGCCATCTGGACCGCGTAGAGCCCGGCGAGCCTCAGGTGGCGGAGGGCGGAGGCGCCCAGGTCTCGTGCGCTGCCGGCCACGGTTCAGCCTCCGTCAGCCCCCGTGCACGAGGAGCCTCCGCCGCGCCCGCGCCCAGAGCCAGCGGGAGAGGCCGTAAAGCGCCGCAACCCAGAGGACCTGGAGGCCCAGCTCCCAGACCAGCGCCGCGCCCTGCGCCTTGCCCAGGTAGATCTGGACCGGGCCGTAGACCATGGCGCGGAACGGCAACGCCTCGAGTATCGCGCGGGCCCAGCTCGGGAAGAGCTCGAAGGGCACGAGGAGCCCCGAGAGGAGCTGGATGAGGATGAACTTCGTCCAGAGGAGCCCCCGGATCTTCTCGAAGAAGATCGTCGAGGCGCCCACGAGGAAGTTGAGGAGGAAGAAGGCGTGGAAGGCGAGAACGAGGGAGAGGCCGAAGGCGGCCGCCATGGCGAGGCCGGCCGTGCCCGGCGGGAAGCCGGGGCCCTCCACGCCGAAGGCCGGGAAGAAGATGAGGGCCGTGGGCAGCGCCATGAAGAAGACGCGCATGCACGCCTCGCCCAGCGCCTCGCCGTAGCCGCGCTGGAGGAGGCTCACGGGGCGCAGGAGGTCGAGGGCGATGTCGCCCTGGCTCACGCGGTCGGCGAGCTCGCGGTCGATGTTGTTGTAGCAGGAAACGCGGGCGATCCAGCCCACGGCGAAGTAGGTGACGAGGGCCCGGAAGCCGTAGCCGCCGATCTCGGCCTGGCCCTCGGGCCGGCTCGCGTACACGGCGGCCCAGAGGGTGTACTGGACCCCCATGTAGATCACGTAGTTGACGACGCCCACCACGTAGCGGAGCCGGTAGGCGAGGAGGCCCGTGAAGGCCACGCGCGCGAAGGCGAGGACGGGGACGGCGGCGCGGGGGAGGGTCACGGCGGAGCCCCCTGCCGCGAGCGGGCGTAAACGGCCCGCACGACGTCCTCGATCTTGGGCTCCGCGAAGGCGATGTCGCTCGCCTGGAGCCGCTCGAGGACGCGGTGGATGACCTCCGCCCGCGGCACCGACCGAGGGTCGAAGGTCGCGCGGAACGCGCCGTCCTCGGAACTCCAGGCGACGGGCAGGCCGCGCGTGAGCTCGGCGAGGAGCGCGAGCGGCCCCTCGCCGGGCTCCGCGAGCCGGAAGACGAGCGAGCTCTCCCCGCCGACGAGCCGCTTCAAGTCCTCGAGCCTGCCGTCGAAGACGAGGCGGCCGCGGTCGATGATGATCACCCGCTCGCAGAGCTCCTCGATGTCGGAGAGGTCGTGGGTGGTGAGGATGAAGGTCGTGCCGCGCCGCCGGTTCTCCTCGAGGAGGAAGCGGCGGATGCCCTCCTTGGCCACGAGGTCCAGGCCGATCGTCGGCTCGTCGAGGAAGACCACCTCGGGGGAGTGCAGGAGGGCGGCGGCGAGCTCGCAGCGCATCTTCTCGCCGAGGGAGAGCTTCCGGACCGGGGTGCGCAGGTAGGGGCCGATCGCGAGGGCGCCCTCGAGCTCCGCGAGGCGCGCCTCGCGAGCGGCCCGCTCGACGCCGTAGACGCTCGCCAGCAGGCGGAAGGACTCGACGGGCGCCAGGTCCCACCAGAGCTGCGAGCGCTGGCCGAAGACGGCGCCGATCCGGCGGAGGCAAGCCTCGCGGTCGTGGTGCGGGTCGAGGCCGGCGACCTGCACGCGCCCCGAGGTCGGGACCAGGATGCCCGTGAGCATCTTGATCGTGGTCGACTTCCCGGCGCCGTTGGGGCCGATGTAGCCGACGCGCTCGCCGCGCTCGATGCGGAAGCTGACGCGGTCGACCGCCCTGAGGGTCTCGTAGCGCCGCGAGAAGATGTCCTGGAGCGCGCCGCGCAGCCCCTCGCGGCGCTGGAAGACGCGGAACTCCTTGGTGAGCTCCGCCGCCTCGATCATCGTCATGGCGCGCCATGATACGGCGCCTGCGCCGGCCCGTCACGACCGGGGGGCGGGCAGCTGAGAAGCGAATCCGTGGGGAACTGGAAGGCGAAGCCTCCAGGGTCGTACGTGCCGTCGGCATCGGCACGGACGGGACGTGGCCTTCCGTTGGCGCCTGCGCTGGCGGGGAGCGGCTATTCGCAGCCCAGCGAGCCGGTGGTGGGGTCCGACCCGACCTGCTCGACGGGCGGCGGCGGCGAGAAGTCTCCCAGGTAAAGGAAACCGAAGAGGGCGATGGCGTCGGAGACGTCCACGTCGTCGTCATCGTTGACGTCGGCGGCGTCGTAGCAGTCGGGCTCCGACGCCGCCGAGAAGAGGGCGAGGAGGATGGATATGCCATCGCTGATGTCCAGGCTCTCGTCCCAGTTCACGTCACCCCGCAGGAAGAGCGGCGCCGGAGTCAAGCTCTCGATCTCGCCGAGCGACAGGACGGGAACCCTGCCCGCCGCCGTGCCGCCGGCCCCCCCTGCCGGGCACACCGTGGAATCGTAGGTCTGGCCGTCGTCGACGCAGGCTGCCCCTGGACGCTGGTCGTGGACCACACAGAGCATAGCGGAGCCCGTGCACTCCCCGCCCTTCCCGTCGCTGGCGCTGAACTGCACCGAGTAGACCCGACCGTTGCCGGTCCCGTCTCGCTCGCACCGCAAGCCGGCGGCGTCGGGGACGAGGTCGCCGTCCGTGTCGACGAAGGCCCCGTCGGGACACGTCGAGCCGCTGCCTCTGCCGGGGCCCTTCACCACCTCATCTTGAGTGATCCCCGTGACCGTGATCGCCACCGGATCCCCGTTCGGGTCCGTGACGCCGACGACGGTGACCACCGTGAACTTGTGGTTCGGCGGCCAGCAGCCGGAAGCGCTCAAGGCCGCGCCGCTGCAGTCCGGCGGCTCGTTGGGAGGACGCCCGTTGATCGTCAGGTCCGAGAGGACCGGGCTCTGGTCCCCGGCCGGCCTCAGGGTCGCTCGGACCTCAATGAGCTGGCCCGTGAGGGCGAGCGCTCCGCCGTTGGTCACCGGCGAGAAGGGCGCAGCCGCGAGGTCCCCCGCAGTGTCCGCGGCGCGCGCCTCCACCGTGATGGCGCCGGGCTGCGGCTCGAAGCCTTGAGGCTCCTGGTTCCAGGCGATCGAGGTCCAGAGGATCCCGGGGCTGCCCCCGTCGTGGACGACCGTCCAGGTGCCCTGCGGGAACGACGACCGCAGGCCCAGGCCGGTAGCATCGGAGTACGTGTACGGGAAACGTCCCGTCGGGAAGACTCCCAGGTGGGCACCATCGGTGCCGCGGAACTTGGAGAGACGGCTCTGGTCGAGGTGGACGAACCAGACGTCCCCGTTGGCGTCGATGGGGACCCCGCGGTTGTCGCCGCCCACCTGTGCCGACGACGCCCAGACGCGAGAGCCGTCCGGCCGGTACCTGACGAGGGACCCGACGCCGAGCCCCGCCCCGGCCGAGCCGCCGCGGACGCCAGAGTATATGTCCCCGGCGCCGTCGGTGGAGATGCCCAGGCCCTGGTACTGGGTCCCCGCCGCCGGGGCGTCGAAGACGCCGGTGCCCGAGTTGTAGCGGATGAACGAGCGGGACCCGCCGAATGAACCCAGGTAGACGATGGTGTTCCCCCCGGCGTCCCGCCCGAGCGCCACGCCGTAGTTGCTGCCGAAGGCTGCATGGTTGCGGAGCGCCACGAGGGTGCTCGTGTTGGTGTTGAACTCGATCAGGTCGTTGCCCAAGGTGGCTGCCCACAGGATCCCGTTGGCATCGACGAGGGCTCCGTAGGGACTAGAGCCCGCCGGGAACGGCCCCCCGAGGATCGCCCCGTCCGAGCCCCGGAGCTTCCAGAACTGCCGGCTGTTGAAGAGCCCCACCCAGATGTCGCCGCTGCCGTCGATGGCCACGCACCGACCGAGCCCATTGGCGGGGCCCACGTGCGTCGCCCAGGCGACGCGCTCGTCCCGGATCTCGCTCTGCTGGATCATGCCGTCGCCGTTCGTGTCGGCCATCGGGAGCATCTCGGAGGGCTGGATCGTGCCGCTCGAGTCTGCGTCGAACGACGTGTCCTCCATCCCGTTGCCGTTGCGGTCGATGAACGAGTCGAGCAGTATCTTCAGCACCGTGGCCGGGCGGCCGTCGAAGTGCCGGTTGGCGACGTAGCAGTTGCCGTCGAGGTCGACGGCGGTTCGTGACGGCGCGGGGCCAGCGAACGCCCCGTGGGCGGCGGGTGGTCCGAACCAGGTGTTGTACCGGGCCACCTCCTTGTTGTTGTCCGTGTCCCACCTCGACACCGTGTCCTCCCCGGCATTGGCGATCCACATCACCGGGAAGGTCGTCACCTGCCGGCCGAGCTGGAGCTGGTCGTGGTTCGGCGCGTCGTGGTTGACGTTGAAGAGCACCCCCTCGTCGAAGTCGGGGTCCAGCGTGTAGGTCCTGCTCTGGCCGTTGACGGACCCCCGCCAGGCCAAGACACCCAACGCGACGCTCAACGCTCCCACCAGCCGCTCAGGACGAAGACACCCGTACATAGATTCCCCCGCTCCCTCAGGCCCCTATCCGTTGAGAAGGCACCCAAGACACCAGCTCGACCCGGATCGAGCGTTTCAAGACGATACACGAAGGCCGGTGCCGCCGTCAATGGCGTCCTGTTACCTCACCGCCTCGACGGCAAGCCGACGCTAACTCTGGACGTACCTGAGGTTCGCAGGTCGTGGACGAAGATGTCCGCCTCGCCATTGGAGTCTCCGGAGACGAGGTTGGAGGCCTTGGACGGGAAGACGACGAGGCTCCCGTCCGCTGACAAGGCTCCCTGGCTCGAATCGTGGTTGGCTTCCTCCCCGGAGGGCGCCAGAGTCAAGCTTTCCAACCGGCCTGTCTCCCGATCGAGGATGAGGATCGCGCTGAAGTTCGACGCTCGGCGGGACGCGAGGTCGGTCGCCCAGGTCGTGAAGGCCAGGAAACGCCCGTCCGCCGAGAGCGCCGGCAGCCGGCTCTGGCCGTTGGCCGCGGCTCCACCAGCGGTCCGGCTCGCCAGCTCGGTCGTGTGCCGGCCGATGTCGTGGACGAACACATCGGGGAGGCGGTTGGCGTCGCCTTCCGCAAGGTTGCCCGCCCAGCTCTCAAACGCCACGTACCTGCCGTCACCGGAGATGACCGGGTTGTCGCTGTGGCCGTCCGCCTCTCTGCCGCTGGAATCCACGCTCACCCGCACCGTGCTCCTCTGCCGGCGGTCGTGCACGAAGACGTCGAGCTGACGGTTCGAATCATCGGGCACGAGGTTGGTGGCATGGCTCAGGAAGACTATGACGTTCCCGTCTCCCGAGATCCTGGGGGACGTGCTGCCCGCGTTCGCCTCCCCGCCTCCGGGAGCCACGCTCACCCTTCCTGTCTCCCCGGTCCTCCTGTCGTGCACGAAGATGTCCGAGCAAGCATTCCCGTCTCCCTCGACGAGGTTCGTGGCCATGCTGCTGAAGGCGACGAAGCGCCCGTCGCGGGAGGGTGCGGGGTCGCGGCAGTGGCCGTCGCCCTGCCGGGACGATGGGCCGACGCTGACTCGCAGGGTCCGGCGGCTTTCGAGCTCGTGGACGAATACGTCGCCGGTCGCGTTGGTGTCACCTGGCACGAGGTTGGTGGCCTGGCTCACGAAGGCAACCACGGTGCCATCTCCCGATATGCGCGCGAGCCAGCTATTGTCGTCGCCTTGCCGGCCCGCGGAATCGACGCTCACTCGCTCCGTCCGCCCCGTGGACCGCTCGTGCACGAAGACGTCCACGGCCCGGTTCGAGTCGCGTTCGACCAGATTGCTCCCGTAGCTCTCGAAGGCCACGAGGCGACCGTCATCGGAGATCGACGGCCTGAGACTGTAGCTGTCCCCCTCCGTCCTGGCCGGGATCTGCGGCCCCGGGCTGTCCGTCTGGCCGGTCGTGCAGCCTGCGCACAGCGCCGCGAGGCCTGCGATCACGGCCTTTCCTCTCGCCGACCGCTCGACATGAACACCCATGCCCGCAGTTTCGGCAATGGGCCCGGCCAGGTCAAGGGGGCGGGCGGGACGAGAGCGGCAAGACCGGCAGTTCCTGAGCGCTCCCTCACCGCCGCGCAGTCGGCGGGCCGTATTCCCCTTCCCCTGCGAGAAGCGCAGGCAGCCGCTGCGCTGGGTCGTGCCCGGCTCCCCGGTCTACCCCCGCTCGAGCCGGAACGCCACGAGCGTCCGCTGCGGGATCGTCCACGCGTCGGCTCCGCCCCGGCGCTCGCGACGGACCTCGGGGCGCCTCGAGGGCGGGAGGACTATCACGCCCTCGTCGCGGGCGCGACGGCCCGCGAGCTCGAGAAGGACCTCGATGGCCTCGTCGCGGAAGCTCTCGAGGGCGGCGAAGCCTGCATCTCCCCCCGGGTCCCCTTCCGCGGGCCCGAAGAGGTCCAGGGCCACGCGGCCCGGAGCCGAGAGCCGGACGCCGAGGGGCGCAAGGAGCTTCCCGCGCATCCCGTCGAGCACATCCCGGGACTGCTCCATGACCTCGCGAGCGTCGGACTTCCACTCGAGCCGCGCCGCGGGCCTGCCGCCGAGAGCTCCCGCAGGGAGGTGCGGCTCGGCGGCGGCCGTCACGAGGACGGGCCGACCCGGCGCCGCGCGCAGCCACGCGGCGGTGGCCTCCGCCCGTGCGGCGTGCGAGGTGATGAGCGCCGCGGGCGCCTCCCCGGGGATCGCGACGCACGGCACGAGTGGCAGGCCGAGCATGCCCGCGTGGTCGAAGAGGTACTCCTCGCCCTTCGCGGGCTGGCTCGAGGGCGGCTTGGCCGCCGCGACGCCGATCGGGGCCCGCCCCCGGAGCCGGCGCGCGAGCTCGCGCAGGCCTTCGAGGCCGACCCAGATCGCGGGGTAGAGGGCCGTCTCGCCGGCGGCATCGTAGCCGCGGTCGTGGAACCCGTCGTACCACTGCGGGTACTTGACGATGACCCTCACGCCGGGCCGCGCGGCCCTCGCGGCGCCGAGGATGTCCTTCGCGCCGACCTCGCGGAGGAGGCGCATGCGGTACTCCGGCCAGCCCTCCTCGCCCCGCGCCAGCAGGCACTCCTCGCACGCGCAGTCGGTGCAGAGGAAGTCGTCGATCATGACCTCGTCGAAGAGGCGCGCCGCCTGGGCGAAGACATCGCGGAGCCGGGCCTGGGTCTGGGCCGACGCGTAGCAGCTCAGGGGCTTCCAGCCGGTGGAGGGCTTGCCGAGGCCCGTCGGGGTGATGCAGCCCGAGGCGGCGATGCCGGCGCGGGCGAAGCGGTCGCGCACGACCTCGAGCGTCGCATCCTCGGCCTGGTAGCCGTCGCGGAAGCTCTCGACGAAGGCGTGGTCGACGCCGTGGCGCCGGCACCAGGCGACGGCCGCATCGCGGCCCTCCTGGCTCGCGAGAGCGCCGCGCATCTCCTGGGCCGTGAAGAGGGTCGCCACGCGCAGGCCCTCGGAGGGCGGAGGGCCCGCCGAGGTCGCCGCCCGCGGCCCGAGGGCGGCCAGGAGCTCGGCCTGGCGCCTCGCGCGCTCGGCGCGGAGGCGCTCCGCGTCGAAGCGGTCCTCGGCCCGGCGGATGAGCTCCTCGTGCGCCTCGGGCGCCGCCGCGTCGAGGGCCGGAGGCGGCTCTCCGAGGAGGATCTCCCAGGCGAGCCTCGAGCGCTCGGCGGAGGCCCCGAAGCGGACCGGAGGGCCGGGCGCAGCGGCGTCGCGCGCCGCGACCTCGAGCCGGGCGCCGTCGGAGAGCTCCAGGACGCGGCCGCGCGCCGCGATGCGCAGCGTCTCCGGCCCCTCGGGCCCCCGGCGGCCGCGCACGAGGGCCCTCGCCGCGCCCGGGGCGGACCGGAGGACCTCGACGTCGAGCGTCCAGCCGCGGAAGGGCCACCCCGCGATCGAGGTACCGCTCGAGCCGGGCGGGAGCGACGGCCGGAGGCCGAGGTCCGCGCCCTCCGGCTCCGGGTCGAGGCCGAGGAGGAGGAAGACCGCCGAGGTCAAGAGCTCGCCGTGGGACCAGGTGAGGAAGCGCGTCGTCCGCACGGGCCTCCCATCGAGCCTCCACTGCTCGGGAAGCTGTCGCAAGGCCCCGGGGTGGTCCGCGCCGCGTTTCCGCGCCACCCCCGAGACGAGGTGCTCCCAGGCGCGGTCCAGCCGGCCGCGCAAGAGCTCGACCTGCGCGGCCCAGGCGCTCGAGATGGGCCAGACGGGCCACTCGCCGCCGGGATAGTGGGGCGAGGCGGGGTCCCCGTCGAAGCGCGAGATCGAGCGGTCCGGCTGGAGGAGCACGCGGCGGATCCAGGCCTGGGTCGCCGCGAATCGCGGGTCGTCGACCTGGACCGCGCCCAGGCCGCGGCCGAAGACCTCGGAGCGGGCGAGCATGATCATGCCCTCCTTCTCGACGCGGCCCGCGTAGTAGTCGGCGTAGCGCTTGACGTAGGGGTAGACCTCCCGCAGGAAGCCTCGCGCATCCTCCGGCGGGAGGAGGAGCGCGTGGACGCGCATCCCGAGGATCGCGATCGCCGGCTGCTGCGCCTCGTTCTCGCCGCCCCAGGAGAAGCCGCCCTCGCGGATCCAGAAGCGGAAGAAGCGCTCGGCAAGGTCGCGTCGGCCGGCGAGGTCGGCCCCGAGCACGGCGTAGGTGCCGTCGCGGATCCAGGCGTTCTTGTACCAGATGTCGGAGCCCGCGACGATCACGCCCGAGGCGAAGGCGTTCGCCTCGACGGCGAGGGCGGAGGCCTCGAGGAGGTCGTCGAGCTCGGCGACGCCCGTGCGGATCGCGGCCGCGGCGGGCGCCTCGGGCCCGCGCGCGAGCTCCGGGCCGAGCTCGCCGGGCGCGGCCCCGGGGAATACCGCCACGGCCACCTCGGCGGCGGCCGCCACCTCCATCGCCCCGGCGCGGCCCGACGCTACCGCGAGGCCTGCGGGATGCGTCGCGATCGCGCAGCGCCCCCCGGCGCCGTCGGGGACCGTGAGCGCCGCGCCTCCGGGGGCGGTCTCGACCTCGCCCGTGCCCTCGGGCGGGGAGACCCGGAAGCGGAAGGGCCGCGGCGAGGGAAAGCGATATCGGAGGACGAGCGGCGCCGCGGGGTCGCGCCGCGCCCAGGCCGCGAGCGCTCCGCCCGAGGACGCGCGCAGGAGGAGCCGGCCCGGCCGCGAGCCGGCGTCGGTTTCCCGCGCCCGCCGCTGCCGATGATCCCGAGCTCGAGCCGCGAGCTCGCGTCGCGGGCCCGCAGGTACGCGGGCGCCGCGAGCGCCGCCGCGCCGGCCGCCGCGCCCCTCAAGAACCTCCGCCGCCCGAGCCTGACCGTCTCCTTCGTCTCGCTCATGGGACGTCTCCTTGGGTGTGCGCCCGGACCCGCCGTCCGGGCGGGCCGCCCGGGCGCCCCGCCGATTCTCGTGGCGGCCGCGAGCGTCTCCCGTGACGCCGATCACGGCCGCGCGATCGTGACCTCGGCTCCACTCGTGCGGCCATGCACCCCGCCGACATCGTCATCGTGTTCCTCTACCTCGCCTCGGTCACCGCCATCGGCGCCCGCGCCCGGAGAAAGGCGTCGCAGGGGATCGAGTCCTACTTCCTCGGCGGCCGCTCGCTCCCCTGGTGGATGATCGCCATGTCGGGGTCGAACTCGTACTTCGACATCACGGGGACCATGTGGATCGTGTCCCTCTTCGTCGTTCTCGGGTTCAAGGGCTGGTGGATCCAGTGCATGTGGGGGTTCGTGATCCCCGTCTTCTTCATGGTCACCCTCGGGAAGTGGATCCAGAGGAGCCGCGTGATGACCGGCTCGGAGTGGATGGTCGTCCGCTTCGGGGGCGGGCGCTCCGGCGAGGCGGCGAGGCTCGCCTACACGGTCTACGCGGTCCTGACCTTGACCGCGTTCATCGCCTACACCACCGTCGGCATGGGCAAGTTCGGCTCGGCGTACTTCACCCTCACGGACGACCCGGCCCTGAACGACAAGCTCTGCGCGCTGCTCGTGATCGGCTCGGCGGGCGCCTACGTCGTCCTCGGCGGCTTCCACGCCCTGGTGATCGTGGAGACGATCCAGACCACGGTCCTCACGCTCGGCGCGATCGCCATCGCCGTCATCGGCTTCCTGAGCTTCGACGCCGGCAAGATCGCGGCCTCGGTGCCGGCCGACTGGTGGTCCATCGCCCCGACCTGGACCGTGGAGCGGGCCTCGCCGGGCTTCGAGTACGAGGCGTTCGGAGCCCTCGTCGCGGTCTTCGTCGTCAAGGGCCTCCTCCTGTGCCTGAGCGGGCCCGAGCAGCTCTTCGACTTCCAGAAGTTCCTCGCCTGCCGAAACGCTCGCGAGGCCTCGCTCATGGGCTGGCTCTGGGGCGTCCTCCACACGGTGCGGTGGCCCATGGCCATGGGCATCGCTGTGATCAGTCTCTCGGGCTCCTTCGAGAGCCTGGGGGCCGGGGATAATGACCCCGAGAAGGTGCTGCCGGCCGTGATCGCCCACGGGCTCCCCGTCGGGTTCCGGGGCCTCGCGGTCGCGGCCCTCCTCGCCGCCTTCATGGGCGCCTTCGGGTCCATGGTGAACGGCGCGGCGTCGTATCTCGTGCGCGACATCTACCAGCGCTACCTCCGGCCCGACGCGAGCGAGCGGAGGCTCGTCGCGGCGAGCTGTGTGGCGTCGGTCCTCATGCTTGCCGCCGGCGTGTGGATCTCGACCTTCGCGAGCTCCATCAACGGCGTCTTCGTCTGGATCATGGTGGGCCTCGGCGCCGGCGTCCTCGTGCCCAACGTGCTGCGGTGGTACTGGTGGCGCTTCAACGGCTGGGGCTTCGCGGCGGGCTGCGCCGCGGGCATGGCGCTGTCGCTCCTCCAGGCGGTCCTCGCCCTCGAGCGGTTCGGCCTGCGGCTGCCCGTCTACGCCAGCTTCCCGATCCTGGCCGGATCGGTGGCGGTCGTGGCCGTCGCCGTATCGCTCCTCACCCCGCCGGACCCTCCGGAGGCGCTCGCCGCCTTCTACCGCGGCGTGCGCCCCTGGGGGCTCTGGGGCCCGGTGCGCAGGGGCTTGGGCCCCGAGGCTCTCGCGCCCCTCGACCCCTCGAGCCCGCGGCGGGAGGCGCTTGCGATCGCGGTCGGCATCCCCTGGCTCGCGTCGCTCTACATGTTCCCCGCCTACTGGGTCGCGCACCGCTGGGGCGAGATGGCGGTCGCCCTCGCCGTGTGCCTCGTCACGAGCGCCGGCCTCGTGCCGCTCTGGCTGCGGGGGCTGCCGGCGAGGGAGCGCGGGGGGCGGTAGCCGCCACAAACACTTGAGGTCCGCTCGCTTAATCGCTTTGCCGCGAAGGCTTCCCGTGGCCCCTTGATCGTCATCGTGGATCGCGAGGTAGCCGAGGTCTTCAACACGCCGGAGCTGGTCAACCGGGCACTGAAAGCCATCGTCTCGGCGATCCCAAAGGCCTCAACGCGCATGCATCCCTCACGCTGAGTCGTCGAGGATCTCTCCGACCCCTCCTGCTCGGGCCGCAAGCCCAAGAAGCTGCCGCGAAACCCTACCGCACCTCGGGGGTTTCATGGGGCCAGTTGAGTATGCGAGAATGCGGGCAGCCGAACCACCGAACGACACCGGGCAACACCGGGCAACACCGGGCGACAACGAGCAAGGAGGCTCACCATGCGCTGGACGGGAATCGTGACGGCCCTGGGGATCGCGGCGTGCGCGCTCCTCACGGCTCGGGCGGCAAGGGCGGATGACGAGAGGGAAGGCGAGAAGGGCCCCCCGCGAGGGGCCGCGCTGGAGAGGATCCGGGGAGCCGTCGAGAAGATGCGCTCCGAGGGGAAGAGCGACGTCGAGATCCTCCGCGCCGTGCGGGGCATGATCGACCGAGTGCTCGGCGAGGGGCCCAAGGGTCCCGAGGGCCCTCCCAAGGTCAGGCCCGAGAAGCCGCGCGAGCCGAAGCAGCCGGCGGAGCCCGGCCTCAAGCCCCGGAAGGAGCCTGTCAAGGAACCCATCAAGGAACCGATCAAGAAGCCCATCAAGGAGCTAGTGAAGAAGCCCATGAAGGAGCCCGTGAAAGGCGAGGCGCGAAAAGGGCCGGCGAAGGGCCCTGGCCCCCGGGAGCCCGCCTTCCAGGGTGGCGATCGCCCCTTCCGGGAGCGCATGCGGGCGACGGCCGGCAAGGACATCCGCGAGCACGTGCAGAAGGCGGTGCGCCGCCTGCGCGCCCAGGGGAAAGGCCCCGAGGAGATCCGCAAGATCGTGCGCGAGCGCGTCCGCGAGCGGCTCGAGGGGCGCCGGCCCGAAGGGCCCCCGGCCGTCCGCGATCGCGGCCCTCGCCGCGGGCCGCCGGGCCCCGCCCCGTCGCGCCGCGATGGCCGCGATGGTCGGTTCGAGGGCAAGCGCCGCGCCGCGCCGCCGGGACCTCCCGGTCCTCCCTGCCCGCGCCGCGAAGGGCGCGACGGCCGCCGCTTCGAGGGCGGGCCGCCTCAGGGCCACGGCCCGCACGGCCCGCCGGGGCCTCCGCCCCGCCGTCCGTCGTCTCGGGGCCCGGGGCCCGACGGCCCCAGGCGTCACGGCCCCCGCGACGGGTCGTTCTGATCGCGCGGATCGCGCCCGCGGTCAGTACCGGCCGCAGGCGTACGCCGCGTCGAGCATGGCGATCGCGTTCCGGGGCGGCACGTTCGCCATGACGTTGTGCACCTGGTTGAAGACGTAGCCGCCTCCGGGGGCGAAGGTCTCGATGCGCTCGCGGACCATGCGCGCGACGTCGTCGGGCGTCCCGTGGTGGAGGACGGTCTGCGTCTCGCAGCCGCCGCCCCAGAAGGTGACGTGGCGTCCAAACTCGCGCTTGAGCTCGGCCGGGTCCATGCCCACGGCGCTCGTCTGGACGGGGTTCACGACGTCGATCCCGCAGTCGATGAGGTCCGGGAGGAGCTTCCGGATCGAGCCGCAGGAGTGCAGGAAGACCTTCAGGCGCGAGCGCTCCTTCACGGCGCGGAAGATCCGCTCGTGGCGCGGCTTGAAGAGCCTCCGGTACATCGCCGGCGAGATGAGCGGGGCCTGCTGCGAGCCGAGGTCGTCGCCCATCTGGATCAAGTCGACGTTGTCCCCGACGGCCTCGAGCAGCTTCTCGAGGTTCTCCAGGTGCACCTCGACGAGGAGGTCGAGCGCGCGGCCCGCCTCCTCGGGGTCGCTCGCGAGGAGCGAGAGAGACTCCTCCATGGAGTAGAGGTAGTTGAGCCACTCGAGGAGGTTCCCGCCGAAGCCGACCATGATGGCCCGGTCCGTCGCGCGGCGAGCCTTCGCGGCCGCCTCCTTGAGCCAGCGCCAGAAGCCGGGCTCGGAGGCCCTGTCCCAGGGCGGGGACGGGAGGTAGGCCCACACGACCTTCGCCATGGCCTCGCGCACCTCGCGAGCGGTGCGCGGCGCGGGCCGGCCGCGGAACGGGAAGTGGGTCTGCTCCACGTAGAGGCAGCCGCGCGGCTGCGCCGCGAGGAGGAGGCCGTCCCGGTCTCGGATCTCGAGCGTGCCGTCGGGGCCGAAGGCGGGCTCGAACCAGCCCGGGACGAGGGCCGGGCTCCCGTCGGGCAGCGTCCAGCCTTTCCAGGAGTCGCGCGGCGGAACGACGAGGTGCCCCAGGTCGGCGACGTCCACGTGAAAGCGCTCCAGCACGTCGTCGTCGGGAATCGCGAGCTGCTGGACGAGGTCGTACATGCGCGGCTCCCGGCCCGCGAGCCCCAGCTCCTTCAGGAGGCGCCCGTAGGCCACGGCCATGATCCCCGTCGACCGCATGCCGCCGAAGTCGATCGGCACCCGGTCCGGCTCCCTCCGCTCGATCGCCGCGAGGACTCGCTCGCGCGAGGTCATGGCAGGTCCGCCTCGGGGCATGCCGGCACCCGCCTCAGATCCGCCACGGGGCCCGGTTGGGCCGCGAGAGCATGGCGTTGGCCTCGGCGTCGTCCAGGAACCGCTCCGCCTTCGGGTCCCACCGCAGCTTCCTCCCGAGCACGTAGGCGATGTTCCCGAGGATGCACAAGGTGCAGACCGCGTGGCCCGCGTCGATGCACAGGATCGGGTCCTTGCGCTTCCTCACGCAGTCGATGAAGTCCTGCTCGTGGCCCGGGCTCCTGTACGGCTCGACGCCGCCCGCGGGCGGCTCGTAGAGCATCGCCTTCTCCTCGGTGGTCGCAGATCGCGACGCAGGCGTCGCGGAAGTTGTTCAAGTGCCCGCGGCCCATGCCCCCCATGCCGATGTGCCCCGTGACGACGCGCTCCGATGGCGCCGCGGCGCCCAGGAAGCCCCGCGGGAAGAGGGCCGGCGCCGCGAGAACGCCGAGGCACCGCCGGAGGAAGCGCCGCCGATCGATCGTGACGGGTCGGGCCATGGCCCACTCACGTCTAACGGCAGCCTGGCCTCGCGGACCGTGCTCGAAGTCACGGGTGGAGTCCGCGGGGCGGCCCGGAGCAGCGAGAGCGCTCACTCTCCCGCCGGCACCTGCAGGTCGCGCTCGAGGTCGCCCTCGATCTCGAGCGGCTCGAGGGGCGAGCTCTTCCCGGCCTGCCCGGAGATCTCCACGCGGTACCTCCCGGGCTCGAGGCCGAGGAAGTGGAACCGGCCGCCGTGCTCGGCGGTGACCGTGGCGGCAAGCTCCGCGTAGGGCCACTCGAAGTCGGGCCGGAGGGTGAGCCGGGCGCGGTCGAGGGGCTTCCCGTCGGGCCCCAGCAGGCGGCCCTGGAAGGCGTGCGGCCCCAGGCCGGCGCCGAAGTCGATCCCCTGCTCGGCTCCCGCCTGGATGCGGAGCGGCCTCTGGATGCTGAGCCCGGCGGTGCGCTTGCCCGGGGTCTCGCGCCAGTGCTCCAGGACGTACTCTCCGGCCGTAAGGTCCTCGACGCGGAAGCGGCCCCCGGCGTCCCGGTCGAGGTTCCCGATCCACTCCCTGGCGGACTCGCCGCCGCCCCGCCTCCTGTAGAGGACGAGGAAGCCCCGGTTCGATGGCCTCCCGTCCTCGAAGAGCACCCCGCTCAGGGCACCCCCCGGCTCGAGGGCCACCTGCAGCCTACCCGAAGCGTCGATGAGCCCTTGCCACGCCGCGGGAGACAGCGCCAGCCGCGCGTAGCCGGGCCGGTGGACGAAGAGCGTCCCCGGCTCACCCTCGCGCACGCGGAACGCGCCGTCGGGCCCGGTCCGGAGCTCCTGGCGGTCGGGCATCTTCCGGAAGGAGCCCTCGTCCCAGGCCAGGTCGCCCGGCTCCCAGGCCCCGAAGACCACCCGCGCCCCTGCCAGGGGCGCCCCGCTCGCTCCGTCCACGACGGTCCCGTCGATGGATCGACCTCGGGTGATCTTCACGTCGTGGACGGGGGCTCGCTCCTCGGGCTCCGCCGCGAGGTCGCGGACCCACTTCGGGATGTACCCCTCCGCCTCCACGAGGAGCTCGATCGGACCCTGATCCAGCCTCTCGAGCTCGAAGCGGCCCTCGGCGGAGTTGAAGTGCTCGCCGGGGTCGCTGCGGTGGTAGTCGTAGTAGCCGACGCCCTTCTTGAGCTTCACCCCGAAGACCGCGACCGGCTCTCCCGTCTCGCGGTCGAGGACGCGCCCGCGGATGACGCCCCAGCGCAGGAGGCGGAGCGTCACGCACCGGTCCACATCCAGCTCCGGGTGGTAGTTGTTCGCCCAGTCCCCGCCCGGCGGCCCCTTGAGCCGGAGCGCCGTCGTGGGGCCCGAGAGGTCCCGCAAGGCGAAGCGCCCGGCCGCATCGGTCCGGGCCCCCCGGATGTTGCCGGGGTGCAGCGGCGTATTGCGGAGCAGGTAGATCGTGGGCATGGCGCGCACCTCCGCGCCCTCCACCGGCCGCCCGCCCTCGTCCACCACCTCGCCCTCGAGCCACCGCCCCGCCGCCAACGCGAAGTCCACGCGGGCCGGCTCCTCCTCCGTCCCGGGGCGCACGCCTTCCCGGACGGCCGGCGCGAAGCCCGCTCCGGAGGCGCTCACCGCGCACCAGTCCTGCTCTCGAGGGAAGACGAGGCGATACGAGCCGTCGCGGGCGGTCTGCGTGACCGCGCGCCCCTTGTGCTCGCCGTGCGAGTGGATCCACTGCACGTGGATCCTCTCGAGGGGCGCTCCTCCGGGCCCGGTCACGCGCCCCTCCACCACGGCGTCTCCGCCCGGCCGCTCCTCCATCACGATCGAGAGCTCCGAGCGGTCCCGATCGGGCTCGATCTCGTAGTCGCGGGTCCAGACCTCGTGGTACCCCGGCTTCCGGGCGTTGACCTGCTGCTTCCGCCTCCGGCCGATCCCGCCGAGGAGCGCCTTCCCGTCCCGATCGGTGAGGCGCGTGTACACCTCTCCGTGGACGTAGCCCCCGTTGGGCTGCGCGGGGGTCACCTGAACGCCCTCCAGGGCCTTGCCCTCGGAGTCCACCACGGTGACCAGGAGCTCGACCGCCCGCTCGAGCCGGAAGTCCTGGAGGAACTCTCCGCCCTCGTCCACGCGCGCCCGCGCGTGCTCCTCGGCGTAGCCCTCCGCCGCCGCGATCAGGTAGTGCTCCCCGGCGGGGAGCCCTTCGAGGCGGTACGCGCCGTCTTCGCCCGCCGCCGCCTTCGCGTCCGAGCCACGCACGCGGACCTCGGCGCCCGGGACGGGATCGCCCGTCTCGGCGTCGCCGACGAGCCCCGCGAGGACCGCGCTGCCCTCGGGCGTCGAGGTCTCGGAGGCGTCCTTCTCGGCGTCCTCGGCCTCCTCGGCCTTGGTCCCCACGGGGCCCGCGTCGGCCGGGGGAAGGGGCGCCGGAGGGACGGGGGCCGCGACGCGGACGGCGGCGAGCCCGGCATCCGGGCGCGCCGCGGCCGGCTCCTCCCTGCGCGGCCGCCCGAAGTGGACGGCGAGCCCCAGGAGGACGAGGAGCGAGAGCAACGAGGCGGTGGCGATGGTCTTGAGCTTCATGACGGCGACTCCTGACAGGACCCAGCGAGCCGCCATGAGGACGGAGGAGCCGGTCCCGGCCTCCGCGCCGGGGCCGGCGGCGGAGGCCAGCCCCGCGGCCTCCGCGCCCCGTTCCGCCCACAAGAGCGGCGCGAGGGCCGCGCACCAGGCCGCGCGGCCGCCGTGGAGCCGGTCCAGGCGCTCGCGGAGGCGCTCGACCGCCTTCCGCACGCGCCAGCGCGCGGTGGTCGCGTCGATCCCCTGCCGCCTGGCGATCTCCTCCGCGCTCCAGCCCTCGAAGTAGCGGAGGAGGACCGCCGAGCGGTACGGCTCCTCCAGGGCCAGCACGAGGTCCACCACTTGCCCGTGGAGCTCGACGCGCTCGAGCAAGTCCGCGGGCGTGGCGTCGGACCTCTCGGGCCGGGCCGCGGCCCGCTCCCGGCGCTCGCGGCTCCGCTCCTCCCGGCGCGCCCGGAAGGCGAGCCGGCTCAGGACCGTGCGCAGCCAGGCGCCCAGGGCCCCGGCCTGGCGAGGCGGCCGCTCCATGGCGCGCAGGAGCGACTCCTGGACGAGGTCCTCGGCCAAGGCCTCGTCGGCGACGAGGCTCCGCGCCAGGGACCGCATCCAGCCCGTGTGGGCAAGGAGATCGGCGACGGGGATGTCCCTTCCGTCCTTCATGGGGTCCATTTTCGTACGTCCACCCGATGAGAGCGAGCGGCCGGCGGCCGCGAGAAGGGATTCCGGCCGCGGGGCCGCGGGGCTGGGACCGAGCACGCAAGGAAGATGTGGGCGCAAAGGCCGGTTTTCAGTAGGATTGGGCGTTGGGTCAGGTACTTCACACCCCCACGGGAGGGTCCCATGCACGCCTGCGAGAACCGTCCGCTCCGCCGCTCTGCCGCCGTCGCCGTCACGGGCTTGTTCTTGGCCGCCGCCGCGCGCGCCCAGGACGCTCCGTTCCTCAGCTACGACTTCGAGGACGAGGGCGGCCTCGATGACTTCCTCAACCCCACGCAGATCAGCTTCTGTGCCGGCGGGATCATCCCCACCGGGGCGGGGACGATCGACTCGGGCGAGCTCCTCATCACGAACGACGGCACCCTCGGCATAGGTGCGGTCGTCCTGCGGCCCGACGTGGTCGAGAGCCAGTTCCCCGACGGTCCGCGCAACTACGCCGTCAGGTTGAGGGTCAACCTGGAGAGCGTGAACGAGCTCCTCGTCTACATGCGAACGAGGATCGGGATCGACGAGGCCGCGGGACAGATCGACTCGATGCTCGAGCGGGGCTACCCGGTCGTGGTCATCCCGCAGAACTTGGATCCCGAGCTCGTGAACGGCGTCCTGGCCATCGCGGAGTTCACCGGCTGCCACACCCTCATACCGCACACCGAATGGCCCGGATCGGCCGGCACCGGTTTCGCGCGCGCCGACCCCGGCGTGCCCATCGCCCCGGGCGACTGGTACTGGCTCGAGATCTCCTCCCAGGGAGATGACGACGCCGGCCCCATCCTCCTGAACGCGAAGCTGTGGGCCGATGGCGATGACCCGCCGTCGAGCCCGCAGCTCACCATCTTCGACCGCGACGGGCTCAACCTCGACGACCCGACTCGCGATCCCGCGACGGAGGTGCAGCTCCTGCTCGGGACCTCCTACGACTTCGGCCAGCAGCCCGGCGCCACCTGCCGCGTCGACGACATCACCTTCACGCAGCTCAAGGGCTGCGACACGGCCCCCGCCAAGGCCGCCAGGACGCTCTGGGGCGACACCACCGTGGCACAAGGCTCCGAGGTCTCCATCTACACCGCGGGCACGCAATACGACGTGTCCATCGCCCTCTCGGACCTCCGGGCGGCCGGCGCCTGCGCCTCGCCCTCGGTCGTGACCGTGACCGAGACGCTGCCCACCGGGTGGACGGCGAGCCGCGTCACCGGCGGCGGCGTGCCGCGCGGCAACGTGATCACCTGGACCGTCAACGTCGCCGCAGGCCCTCCTGCGGAGCCCCTCAAGTACAGGGCGAAGGCCGCCGGGGCGGGCCTCGTCAACTTCCAGGGCGAGCTGGGCGAGCCTGGCAGCACGTTCAAGTTTGTCGTGGAGGGCCCGAACCTCGTGGCGGATGAGGCCGTGGTCGCCCCCGTGAGCGACTTCGGCAGCATCCAGCACTGGCTGATCCTGGGGCCGTTCACGCGACAGGTCGGGGGTGCGGCGCCCGGCGACGATCAGATCGTCCGCGACTACCTGACCGACGGCGCCGTCACGGAAGCCGACATCCTTCCGGAGGCGGGCGACGCGATCGAGCCCGACTACGGCGGCGAGGCGGCCTCGACGGGCCTCGCGGCGAACGTCTTCGGGCGCAACCCGCTCGACGTCCCCACCTGGATCGCGTGGCGCGACTTCGACGATGCCGACGACCGGATCGATTTCGAGGCCGTCTACGGCGACGTGGACGAGGTCATGTGCTACGCGGTCACGTACCTCGACGTCTCGGAGGACACCGTCGTCAACTTCGGCGTCTCGAGCGACGACTCCGTCCAGATCCTCCTCGACGGGGAGGAGCTCCACAAGCACAACGTCCCCCGCGGCGCCCTCGGGCGCAGCTACCAAGACACGCCGTTCGGGTTCCCCAACCTGGAGAACGTGTCCCTCTCGAAGGGCCAGCACGTCCTCCTGGTCAAGGTCTTCGAAGGCGGCGGCGAGCACAACTTCCGCGTGGGGTTCCTCGACGAGGCCGGCGTCGGGATCCCCGGGGGGACCGGCGAGGTCTCCATCTCCCTCACGCCGGCGGAGGTCGTGAAGGAGGACTGCACGAACGGCGGGGACGACGACGGCGACGGCAAGGCCGACTGCGCCGACCCGGACTGCGCCACGTTCCCGGCCTGCCTGCTGCCGAAGTTCGTCCGCGGCGACGTGGACTCGAGCGGCGTGATCAACCTCACCGACGGCCTCCGCGTCCTCCTCTTCCTCTTCCAGGCCGGAGCGCGGCCGGAGTGCATGGACGCCGGCGACTCCGACGACTCGGGCGGCGTGCAGCAGACGATCACCGATGCGATCGCCA
>JACQVW010000602.1 GCA_016209535.1 Planctomycetota bacterium
CGCTCGCGATCTCGACGCCGTCCCTGAGCACCGTGAAGCTCTCCCAGAGCTTCACCATGTTGCCCCACTCGAGGCGGACGACGGGCTCGCCGTCGACCTCGACCAGCCGGCAGGTGAGCTCCGGGCACAGGGAGATCGGGCCGCAGGCCGCGGAGCAGGTCCAGGCGTCCCGCCGGAGGACGATGGTGAAGTCGGTGTCGTCCTCGGGCTCGAGCGACTCCACGTCCGGGTCGACGTATTCCGTCTCGCCGCCGCCGAGGGTCTCGAGCGCGGTTCCCTCGCGCACGATGTCGATGGAGTCCACATCGGTCTGGGGGTCCCAGGTGAGGAGCGCCGCGGTCCTGCCGTCCTGGAGCGAGAGGGTGCAGATCAGGTTGATCCGGTGGCAGACGGTCACGGAACAGGAGAGGGGAGGGCAGTCCTCCCCGCCGATCGTCGCGATCACCTCGTAGCGGTATGCGGCGGCCTGGACGGTGTCGTCGACCGCCGTCGAGGCGCCGCCTGGCAGGGGAGCGCCGAGGGCCGCGCCGTCGCGGAGGATGCGGATCGCGTCGTATGCCGCGCGGTTCGTCCAGGAGAGCGCGACGCGGTCCACGCGGCCGTCGCCGTCCGCGTCCTGCGGAGAGCAAGCGAGCCCCACCGGCGAGACGAGGACCAGCGAGTTCGCGAGGAGCCTGGGCCGCATCGTCAGGTCGGTGCTCGTGAGCGCCCAGCTATGGACCTGGATCGCGAGCACATTCCGCCCTGGCCGGAGGAGCGGCACGGCGGCGGTCGCGTCGATCAGCTCCAGCGTCCCCGCCTCGTGGGCGACGTCCGCGGGCCGGTCGAAGGCGAAGTCCTCGCCCGCAGAGCCCATGTTGCGGCGGACGAGCTCGACGCCGTTCAGGTAGACGATGAAGCCGTCGTCGTAGTCGGCGGAGAAGACCAGGCTCCTGACCGCCGCCGGGTCGGGGACCTCGAAGGCTCGGCGGGTGAAGAGGCTCAAGTAGTTCCCCTCCATGTCGTCGAGGACCGTGGCGTCGTCCCCGTCCCCGTAGCCGATGCCGCTCGGCCCCTCGAGCCACCCCGAGTCGTCGAAGTCGGGCTCGCGCCACGCCGCGGGCGGATCGGACGGGGCCTGGAGGCCCTTCGAGTACCTCCAGGCATCGCCCAGCTCGACGAGAACCACCTCGGCGGGCGCGCCGGTGGGTCCCGCGAGGAGGAGGGAGATCACGGTGAGGACGGGGACGGCGGGACAGAAGCCGCGGCTCATGAGGCTCGCTCCATGGGTGCAGATGACCTGCTGACCCGGCCCTTGAGATCTTGCCCAGCGCCGGGGTAACCTCCCTCGGGGGCGAGACGAGAGAGGAGGCCTCAGCATGCGACGGCGAGCGCTCGAGGGGGCGGGCGTGGGGCCGATAGGGGCGGTCCTTCTATTGCCGCTGGCGTCCGCGAGCTCGGCCGTGGCGGAGCCGGCGGATCCCGCAGACCCGGCGCCCGCGTGGCAACCTGCCCGCGGGGTGCGCGAGCTCTTCCTCGACGACGCGGGGATCGAGCGCCTCGAAGGTCTCCGCCGCGTGCTCCACGCTCCGGAGCGGCATCCCGCGAACCCGGTCCTCAGGCCCGAGGCGCCCTGGGAGGACCGTTGCCAGGTCTACGGGACCGCGTGCTACGACGATGCCCTCGGCAAGTTCCGCCTCTGGTACCTCACCACGCCCCGCGACCGCGGGCTCAACCCGATCCGCCTCCCGACCCACGAGCGTGCGCCCCACACGACGCTGGCCGCCTACGCCGAGAGCGAGGACGGCGTGCGCTGGGTGAAGCCCGCGCTGGGCCAGTTCCCCTACGACGGCGACGATCGCAACAACCTCCTCGACATCGGCAAGTACAATTGCGAGGGCATCGCCGTCCTGCACGACCCGCGCGACCCGGACCCCGGGCGGCGCTGGAAGGCCGCGTACTGGGACCACGGATCGGGCGACTGGGAGGTCCGCGACGGAAAGCCGTACGCGAAGCCGGGCCCCCGGGACGGTTTCTGCGTCGCCGTCTCGCCCGATGGGATCCGCTGGAAGCCCTACGAGGGAAACCCGGTCCTCGCCCGCTACTGCGACACGAACCAGAACCTCCTCTTCGACCCGCGTCTCGGGCGCTACGTGGCCTACAGCCGCTTCGGCATGGGGCGCAGGCTCGCGCGGAGCGAGAGCGCGGACTTCCTCCATTGGTCGGAGCCCAAGCTCGTCCTCGAGTGCGACGCCGCGGATGGTCCGGCGACCCAGATCTACGGCGCCGGCGTGGACCTCTACGAGGGCCTCTACCTCGCCATGGTCTGGATCTACCGCGAGGGCGGCGACGGGAAGATCGACACGCAGCTCGCCGCGAGTCGCGACGGAGTCCGCTGGGCCCGCGTCGCGGACCGCGCGACGTGGCTCGCCCTTGGCGACGACGAGAGCTGGGAGGGCGGCATGGCGCGGAGCGTCGGGCGGATCATCCGCCGCGGCGAGAAGCTCTACGTCTACTACTGCGGCGTCCACGGCCCCCACGGGGGGCCCAAGTTCAAGAACGTCGTGCGCAAGCACCGCACGGCCGTGGGCCTCGTGACCCTGAGGCGCGACGGGTTCGTGTCCCTGACGGCCGGCGAGGCGCCAGGCCGCCTCGTCACGCGCCTCTTCTCGCTCCCCGAGGGCGACCTCCACTTGCACGTCGATGCCTCGAAGGGCTCGGCGCGGGTCGCGCTCCTCGACGCGGAGGGGAAGCCCGTGCCCGGCCTCGGGCCGAGCGCCGCCGCGACGGGAGACTCCACGTGGGCGAAGGTCTCCTGGCCCGCCCCCGTCCCGGAGGACCTGCGCGGCAAGTCGGTGCGGCTCGAGATCGAGCTTCGATCGGCGGCGCTCTTCGCGTATGGATGGGGGTCTTGAGTTGGACCCGATCCTCACCGACCCCCACCCCCTGCTCCGCCACGGCGCCTTCGTGACCGTCTTTCCGCGCCTTCTGGGCGAGATGCCATCGCCCCCCTGGCTCGTGGGGCTGCTCTGCCTCGGGGCCGAGGCGCCGCTCCAGCGCGACGAGGCCGTGCGGCAGCGCATCCGCGACCTCCTCCGCCACGGCGGATACAAGCCCACGGGGCGGGGCAAGCCGGCCTCGGAGTACCTCGTCCGCGCCGCCGAGGACGGCTCGCTCGGCTCGATCAACCTCGCCGTCGACGCGTGCAACGCCGTCAGCCTCCACAGCGGGCTTCCCATCAGCGTCGTGGACGCCGAGAAGGCCGCGGAGCCCTTCCGGATAGGGATCGCCGGCGCGGGCGAAGGCTACGTCTTCAACCCATCGGGCCAGGCGATCGACCTCGAGGGCCTCCTCTGCCTCCGCGACGCGCAAGGCCCCTGCGCGAACGCCGTCAAGGACGCGCAGCGCACGAAGACGGGCCCCGAGACGCGCCGCACACTCTCGGTCGTCTGGGCCGCCGCGGGCCTCGAGGCGAGGCTCGAGCGCGCCGTGGGGTGGTACCGCGAGCTCCTCGGGCGTGCGGGCTGCGCCACCGTCTAGGGCGCGCACGCATCCAGGCACCCCGCGACCGCCACGCACCGGGTCCCGCGAGCCGGCGCTGGGCCGTTGCGGAAGATGAACGTGAGGAGGTGCACCGGGTCGCCGATCGTCACGAACCCGTCGCCGTCGAGGTCGGCGATCGTCCTGTTGCCGCCCTCCTGGATGCCGCCCGTGCAGGGGAGGGGCCGCGCCGCGCCGCCGAAGAGGTGGAGGAGGAGGGCGATGGCGTCCGAGAGGTCCACGACCGCGTCCTGGTTCAAGTCACCGGGGAGCTGGAAGCCTCCGTCGGGAGCGGCGCCGTCCGGCGCTCCCGGCGACCCTCCGCGGAGGGCGCTCGGGATCCAGCTCGAGCGCAGCCTCCAGGCCTCGGGCGGGAGCGACTCGTCCGCGATGACGAGCGAGGCCCCTCCGCCGTCCGTGTCCGGCTCCCAGGCGTCGTCGTAGCGGAGCTCGAGGAGCGTCTCGCCGATGGGACCCCGGAGGAAGAGGCGCTCGCCGCCGTTGGAGAGCTTGCCGGCGTACTGGCCCGCGATGTTGAGGCCCGTGAACCCGTAGTGGGCGACGAACGCCGCCTCGTCCTCCACCACGAGCGCGTACTCGCCCGGGCGAAGGCGCGGCGTCCCCGATCCCGTGAAGTCGAACTCCACGGCGCCCTCGATGCGCACGGCCGCGAGGTCCACCGTCGCCGTCCCCACGTTCTTCACCTCGAGGAAGTCCAGGTCGTCGGGGCCGTAGAGGCTCCCCTCGGGGGGGTCCTCGGGATGGTACATGACCTCCGTGACCCGCAGGGGGAGGTCCTCGAGGCTGACGAAGAAAGCCTTGGTGAGAGCGCTCCACTCGGTGCCGCTGAAGGCGCGCGCCTTGACCTGCACGGTCTCCTCGAGGGTGATGTGGCCCGTGTAGCGCGGCGCGCCCGCCCCCATGGGGTCGGTGCCGTCCAGCGTGAAGAACACGTTGTCGGGCGTGCCGCTCGTGTCGAGCTTGCCCCCCACGAGCTCGGCGTAGATGAGCATGTCGCTCGAGCCGTTCGAGTTGTTGAGGCCGTGGATCGCCAGGAGGTTCTGCCCGACGCGGAGGAGCGGGATCGATGACGTCAAGTCAACTTCCGTCGGGCTCGAGAGGCTCGCCTCGATGCCCGCCGTGGCGGCGGAGCTCCACGTCAGGCTCGCCTCGGCCGGGGCGTTGGCGTCGGCCACGCGGGTCCCGTTCAGGAACGCCGCGTACCCGTCGTCGAAGAGGATCCTGAGGGTCAGCCGGCTGAGGGAGCCGATCGTCGCCTGGTCCGGGACCGCGAAGGGGAGCCGCACGAAGACCGACGTGTTGCCCGCCGGGCCGCTCATCTCGGCCCGCACGTCGATCTTGATCACGCCCTCGTACCCGCTCGCGGTCTCGTAGCCCACCCCGTTCTGGCCGCGCTTCCAGGCCTCGCCGCTCGATCCCTCGACGTAGGAGAGCTGGCGCCAGGCGGTCTCCAGGACGTCGCTCGAAGGCACGTGGGCGCTCGCGGTGGCGCTCGCTCCGAGGAGGGGCACGTCGATGAAACGCTCCACGGCGGGCAGGCTCATGGTCAACCGCGCCCCCGGTGCGAAGTGACCGCCGTAGCGCGGCCTGCCATCGACCTGGAGCTCCGGGGCCTCCACGCTCGGGTAGAGGCCCACGCGGCGGAAGCGCCCCACGGCGATGGGGTGGATCTTCTTCCAGTACTGGTCCCGCTCCCAGTTCATCTCCGCGAGCCACTCGACCTCGCGCTTGTAGGGCACGCCCCGCTTCGAGTCGCCCCACCGCGCCGACTCCCCCACGATGGCCAGGTCGGTCTCCGTCTGCCGAGCGAGCCACCGCTCGTAGCTCCGCGCCTCGGTGAGGACGCCGTCGCCGAAGAGGTGCTCCTGGACGCGGTCGATGAACTGCCGGCGGAACCCGGCGTTCGCCATGCACTTCCCGTACAAGAACGAAGGCGATGGGCTGCCGATGGGGTCCTCGAAGCGGGTCTGGAAGAGCGTGTGGGTGCGCACGAGGGAGTCGTTCGAGATCTCCTGGTCCCACACGAAGAACTTGAAGCCGTCCGACTGGGGCCCGCGGCGGCGTGCGCCCCACCAGTTGTGGTGCGGCCAGTCCTCGGCGCCCGAGGCGATATGGAGGATCATGTAGTCGATCAGGTTGTCGACGTCGAGGTATCGCGGGTATGCCGGGTTCCGCGTGCCGTCGGCGTTGTTCCCCTGGATCCTCTGGTAGGCGGCGTTCGTGGCGAGGCCCGCGTTCGCGAGGCCGATCATGGCGTTCCAGGCCTCGACGCTCCCCGACTCCAGCTCGGCGAAGTCCTTGAAGACGTCGTACTCCTCCTCCTTCCCCCCGAGGTGCTCGGCGCAGAAGGATGCCACGGGCCGCTCGGCCACGTTGTAGAGGCCCCAGTAGAGGCCCTTCACGTAGAGGTGGACGTACGTCCCGTGCCCGGAGGGCCGGCCCATGGCGATCTGGGAGTCGCGCATGTACTGGTCGCGGAAGTACGTCGCGTGGACCGCGGCCCAACGCTGCACCCCGAGCACCGAGCCCCCGTCGACGACGGGCCAGGAGTCCGTCGAGGCGCCTCGTAGGAGCAAGTGGTCGAAGGAGTCCACCTCGGAGTCATCGAAGAAGGGGAACTTGAGCTTGGCCGGGCCGTACTCGCGGCGGAAGTTGACGCGGAACGGATGCTTGGGGGTGAAGCCGTGGTCGCGGCTCGAGTTCCCGTGCATGCGGATGCCCGCGTCGACCTGGAATCCGCGCGTCCCGTCGGGCTGGATCAGCTCGAGCGACGCGGCGCGCTCCCAGGCGCGTCCCCGTCCCCCCGGGTTGTAGTAGATCCCGCGCGTCGGGCCGAAGAGGTCGTCGGGGGCGGCCGTGAGGCTCAGGGTGGGGATCGCGAGCATCGCCTCCCGGAAACCGTAGCCCGGGAGCGTCGTGTTGACGACGTCCGGATCCACGCCGTAGTCCGCGGGGAAGCCGCCGGCCCAGGTCGCGGCCAGACCCGGCGGGTTGGCAGGCTGGCGCGCCACATCGGCGAGGAAGATGTACGTGTGCGTGTCGACGTTCGTCGGCTGGTGGTCGTCCTTGAAGGCCGCGGCGCGGAGCGTCGTCGTGCGCGTCACCGTGAGGGCCCCGGCGTACATGCGTGCCGTCGCGCCCCCCGGCGCCGGTGCGGAGCCGTCGAGCGTGTAGTAGATCTGCGCCCCCGGGGTCTCCGTCGCGATCGAGACCGTAAAGGGTCCGTCGTACAAGCCGCGGTCGGCGCTGAACTTCGTGTCGGCCACGAAGTCGATCACGCCGAAGACGTTGGGCGCCCCCGGCGTGGGCGGCGAGAGGTATCGGTTCGGGCTGAGCGTCACCTTGAGGAGCTCGGGCACGAGGAGGAAGTCCGGGCTCGTGGGGGAGTCGTTGAGGGCGTGGATGGCGAGGACGTTCCTCCCGTGCCGCAGCAGGCCGAGGTGGTCGCCGAGGCCGATGTCCTCGGCCCGGATCACCTGGATCGCGGGCCTGTCCGAGAGGGCCCGCGAGTCGAAGGCGAGGGCCGCGGGCGCGTTCCGGCGCGCCACCTCGACGCCGTTCAGGTACGCGGCGAACCCGTCGTCGTGCTGGACGCGGAGGACGATGGAGTCGAAGTCGAGGGGCAGCGAGGCCTGGAAGGGGATGCGGACGTAGGCCGTCGCGTTCACGCCGCGCATGAGGGCATCCACGTCCGTCGAGATCCACGGCGCGTAGCCCGCGAGGGCCGCGGGAGACGCACCGGCAGCAAGGGCCTGGATCTCCCCCAGCGTGAGCTCCACGTCCCAGATCGCCGCCTCGTCGATGAGCCCGTCGAAGTACGGGGCAGCCGCGTCGTTCGAGAAGCCGATGTTGACCCGCTGCTGCCAGGTGAAGTCGGAGGAGGACTTGGCGCCGCTCGCGACCAGCACGCCGTCGACGTAGATCCTCTGACCGCCCGTCCTCGGACCGAACACGTGCGCCAGGTGGTGCCACCGGCGATCCCCGTAGCTCTTGCCCGAGGAGCTGATCGTCTCGTCGTTCCAGACGCGGCTCGCGATGTTCCCGCCGGCCAGGTAGAGGTGCCGGTCGTGGCCGTTCCCGCCGAGGTCGCCGTCGACGATGGTGTAGATCCCGCGCCCCGGCGCGTCCGCCTTGAACCAGAGCGAGGCCGTGTAGCTCGTCTCGGAGACGTCGACCTCGGCCGTGACGTAATCGTCGAGGCCGTCGAAGCTCAGGGACTGGCCACCCCCGACCGCGGGCGGCACGTCGGTCGAGTACACGGCGCCGTTCACGAAGGCGTTCTGGCCGCGGCCGGTGGCGTCGGCCGAGCTCCTGTCGAAGGTCCAGTAGGCCATGGGCAGGGGCGGCGGCGTGCCCGCGGCTCCGCCCGGATAGCCGATCCCCGTCACGGCCGGGGCCCACGAGGCGTCGGGGTAGGGCTCGTTCGCCGGGCTCCCCGTCCAGGCGAGGCTCGCCCCGCCGTTCGCCGGGACGAGGACCCGCGCGGCCGCGCCCGCCGCGATGAGCTTGTCCGCCCGCACCCTCTGGCCGAGGCCGAAGGAGACGTCGAGGCGCTGGCTCGGGAAGGAGGGCGAGAACTGGGTCGCGATGGTCGTGCCGTCGGGCTCGACGAGGGCCAGGTACTCGCCCTGGGCGTCGAGCTTGAAGTTCGTGTGGAGCTCGGAGCCGGCGGCGGCGCGGTTCTTGCTCGACGCGAAGACGACGAGGTACCCGCCCGGCGCGACCTCGACCGACGGGAAGCGCCACTTGGTCAGGTTCAGGGCCTCGTCGGTGAGGTGCCACCCCTGGAGGTTCACCGCCGACGCGCCCGGGTTGTGGACCTCGACCCAGTCCGAGGCCTCTCCGTCCTCGTCGAGCAGGGATCCTCCGTTGTCGGCGAGGAGCTCGGTGATGATCGGGCCTTGCGCGGGGGCGGCGGTCGCGCCCGCCAACGCGGCGACGAGAACGAAGACGACGGGATAGCGAACCTTCTTCATGCGGCCTGGCCTCGACCTCAGGCGCCCATCCTACCCGGGCGCTGACCGCGCGTCTCTTGCATCCTCCCGTGCGGGGCTGTACGCATCGAGCCATGACCGGACCCGCTCCCCCGCTGCTGCCGGCGCTCCGCTGGCTCGATGAGGCCCCGTTCTTCCAGGCGGGGCTCCAGGGCTACTCCGACGCCGCCATGCGCATCGTCGCGCGCCGGCGCGGCGCGCCGTACTGCGTGACGGAGTCTCTCATCGACGAGGTCCTGGTTCGCGGCGGGAAGGGGCTCGAGGCTGCGGCGCTGGACCCCGAGGACCACCCCGTGGCGGGGCAGGTGATCGGGACGGACCCGCGGGCGATGGCGCGGGCGGCGAGGCTCCTCCTCGGGCTCGGCTACGACGCGATCGATGTCAACCTCGCATGCCCCGTGAAGAAGATGCGCGGCCTCTGCCGCGGCGGGCACCTCCTCACGAGCCCCGGCGCGGCTCGCGACGTCCTCGAGGCGGTGCGCGATGAGGTCGGGGGCGCGGCGGCGGTCACCGTCAAGCTGCGGCGAGGGTACGACGACTCGGCGGAGTCCGCCGCGGGCTTCCACCGGGTCTTCGAGGCGGCCCTGGACCTCGGCTACAGCGCCGCGACGGTCCACGGCCGCACGGTGGAGCAGAGGTACGAGGGTCCATCGAGCTGGGCGTTCCTCCTCGACCTCACGCGCCGGTATCCGGGCTTTCCGATCCTCGGCTCCGGGGACGTCTTCTCGGCCGAGGACGTGCTCCGGATGCTCCGCGAGACGGGCGTCCGCGGCGTCGCCATCGCCCGCGGTTCCATCGGGAACCCCTGGATCTTCCGGCAGGCGCGCCAGATCCTGCGCGGCGAGCCGCCGTCGCCGCTCACCCTGGCCGAGCAGCGCCAGGCGCTCGAGGAGCAATTCGCGCTCAGCGTGCGCTTCCTGGGCGAGGCCGCCGCGGGGCGCCAGATGCGCAAGGTGGCGATCAAGATGAGCCGCCACCATCCGCGCGCCGAGGAGGCCTTCCGAGCCTTCGCCGCCGTCTCGACGAACGCCGAGTGGCTCGCGGCCCTCGAGCGCCTCTATCCGGCGGGCCTCGCGGTCGCGGCGGGGTGACGTCTCCCATTGCGCCGGCGGCCTCCCGGCTCGACGATAGGCGCCTGGCATCGGGCGCCAACCGCAGGCAACGAACATGGTGGCACCGTGGCGCGCTGCCCATGGTGTCACGGTGCCGTGTCACAGCGCCGTGGCACGGCGGTGGGTTGACCCGGGCGCCCTCGCCGCGGATGATCTCGGGCTCCCGCAGCCATGTCCTCGAAGACCATCCTCCTCCTCACGGGCCGGCCAGGGATCGGCAAGACCACGGTGATCCGCAAGGTCGCCGAGGCGCTCTCGGGCTGCCCGCTCGGCGGCTTCTACACCGCCGAGGTGCGCTCCGGCGAGGAGCGCACGGGCTTCCGCATCGTATCCTTCGGCGGCCTCGCCGGGAGGCTCGCCGAGGCGGGCCTGCCTTCGCCCTTCGAGGTGGGCCGCTACGGCGTCGACCTGGAGGGCTTCGAGGCGGTTGCGCTGCCCGCCCTCGAGCTGCAGGACGACGTCCCCCTCTACCTCGTCGACGAGATCGGCAAGATGGAGTGCTTCTCGACGAGCTTCGTCGCCGCCATGCGCCGCCTCCTCGACTCGGGGAGGCGCGTCGTCGCCACCGTGGCCGAAAGCGGCGAGGGCTTCAGCGCCCGGGTGAAACGCCGGCCCGACGCCGGCCTCTGGCAGGTGACGCTCGAGAACCGCGACGTCCTGCCGGACCGCGTGCTGCAGTGGGTGGGATGAGCCGCATGGGGGGGGGCTGCAGGCCGTTGGTTGCGACCCCAGCCCGTCGACCCCCGGCCCAACCTCACCGCGGACCCGCCATGCCCTCCGCGAGCCTCCGCAAGCGCTCGATCCGGTCCCTGGTCAGCGGGTGCGAGGAGAGGAAGGCCGCCCACGGGCTCTCCTTGGCACCGTGCTCTCGATCGAGGTGCTCGAAGAGCTCGAGGCACCCCTCGGTGTGCCCCAGGGCGTCGCGGACGAGCCTCAGGCCGAGCTCGTCGGCCTCCTCCTCCTGGCGGCGGGAATAGCCGGACTCCGCCACATCGAGGAGGGAGCCCACCACCGAGGAGCTCTCGCCTCCGAAGAGGAGCGAGGTCGCCCCCTTGAGGAGGAGGGCCCGGCCCAGACGCTTCAGGCAGTGCCTGCCCTGGTGGTGCCCGAGCTCGTGACCGAGGACCATGGCCAGCCCCCCTTCGCTCTTCACCGCCTCGAGGAGCCCCCGCGTCACCCCCACGGCCCCGCCCGGAACGGCCACGGCGTTGGGCTCCTTGAGGTCGAGGAGGAAGAGCCTGTAGGGGAGGGGCCTCAGCCCCGGCTCGCGGGTGAGCCGCTGGAAGACCTCTCGGGCCCGCCGGAGACCCGGGGGCGCCGCAGGAGGATCTTCGCCGACCGCGGAAGCGTCCTCCCCGGCCAACGGGACCAACGGGAACAGCCGGGCCTCCCAGGCCTCGGGGAGGGCGGCCGCCACGCCTTCCGCGGCGAGCCACAGGAGGACGTAGCTCGCGCCCAGGACCAACGCGGTGATGAGGGCGACCTTGAAGGACCTCCGCAGGGGCATCGATCCCCTGGACGCGTCCGCCGTCTGCTTGAGCTCCTTGGGGACGAACTTCATGCCTTGAAGGTCACGGCGGTGGAGTAGGCCACGATCTCCACGAACCCGATGCCTCGCCCGCTCCCGCCCGAGATGCTCGAGGTCTCGAGCCGGCAGTTGAGGAACATGTGGGCCCGGGGGCAGGACTCCTTCATGCGCACGATGGCCTCGCGCCGGGCCCGGTCGATCACCGAGGAGTAGGACCGGATCTCTCCTCCCACGATCTTCCGGAAGCCCATGAGGAAGCGCTTGAAGTAATCTGCGGAGACGACCACCGAGCCGACCGCGAGCTCGACCTGCTGCACGGGCCGCTCGTCGTCCAGGGTCTCGCAGGTTACCGCGGGGACGGCGACGAGCTTGCGCTCCCGCTCGGCGATGCTCTGGTAGTGGCGCCGCTCGAGCACCTTGCCCGTGGCGAATGCGAGAGCCAGGAGCGCTATGGGAACGAGCACGGCGATGATATCGACCGCGTCCTCCATGGCTCACACCACCTTCACCGCCGTCCCGTAGGCCAGGATCTCGGCTGCGCCCTGGGCCACCGAGGCCGTCGAGTAGCGCACGTTGATCACGGCGTTCGCGCCCAGCTCGTGGGCCTGGGCGACCATGCGCTCTGTGGCCTGTTTTCTGGCCTCCACGAGGAGCTCCGTGTACCCCTTGAGCTCGCCGCCGACGATGTTCTTGAGGCCCGCCAAGATGTCCCGGCCGATGTGCTTGGCCCGGATGGTGCTGCCCTGGACCAGGCCGTAGTGCTCGACGATGGTCTTCCCCGGCACCGTCTCCACGTTGGTAAGGATCATCAGCTCTTCCCTTCCAAGAGAGGTCCATGGCTCCCGCGCCGCGCGTCGGACCCGGAACCGGCGGGGCGCGAAACCGCCCCGCAACCCTATGGCTTCGTCGCGCCTGGGTCAAGAGGGCGGCGCTGCGATGCTCGCCCGCGACGAGGAGCGTGCCGAGCCGCCCACCGAGCCTCACTAGCTGGGAGGAGCTACTCCAGCTTCGGCGTCCCCCCTGCGGCCTTCCCAGGCTTGTCGGCCGCCGCGGGTCCCGCCTTCTTCCCCTCCACCCAGTGCGTCTGGAACACCTTGGCGTGCTCGGCGCTCAGCTCCACGAGGTGGACCTCCAGGGCAGTGAGGCGCGTCACCTCCACGGCCTTGCCGTCACGCTCGATGGTGACTTTCCGCGGGGCGCCGCGGATCAGGACCTTGGCGCCCACGAGCTTCTCGGGGTCGAGGCGCTCGACGCTGTAGGCAGTGAGCTTCTCCGCGCCCGCGAGCCTGTAGCGCTGCCTGTCGACCTCCAGCATCGACCGGTCCGCCCCCGCGAGCTTGCCCTCGACCCACTCCATGCCTCCCACCTTCGACTCGAGCGACGGCTTCACGAAGGCGGCTCCGGCGCCGACGAGCTCCACGTCCGTGATCCGGCCGCCGCCGGGCCCGCGCCCCTTGCCCTGTCCTCGGCCCTGGTCCTTGCCCGGGGGCCCGCCGAACCCGGGCTGGTACCCCTTCCCGAACACGAGCACCCGGGATGCCTCCTCGAGGTCCTTCAAGGGCACCGAGCGGTGGCCGAGGAACTGAGTCTTCCCTGCCTCCCAGACAACCTCGAAGCCCGGCTCCTTGACGTCGATCCGGTGGGTCTTGGCATTCACGGCCTGGACGCGCAGAGTGCGGAGGACAGGCTTTTTCTCCGCGGCCTCCCCAGCATCTCCGAGAGCCAGGGCCAGGACCGGCAAGAACGCGTTCAACATGGCGTCACCTCACGGGGCTCAAGGATAGCCGATGGTCATGTGGCAGCTCACCGTCGCTGGGTTTTAAACCCCGCCGGCGCGGAAGAGCCTCCATGAATCCCGGCAATTCCCGCGTCCAAGGAACCCTGTAACACCCCGCGCCGGATGTCGCTTGGAACCGAGGCGCCCTGATCTCCTGGGCCTTCTTTCCAGGAGCGCAGGACCCGCCGCCAACCAAGGACTCGCCCATGGACAAGCTCCTCATCGGCTTCACCGCGCTCCGGCCGGGCCAGCTCCCTGCGAGCCACGACGTCACCTTGAGCGTCGCGCCCGGCGAAGGTCAGGCGCTCCTCGACCCGAACGAGCCCCCGACCCTCGGCACCATCACCCGGGGGCGGCTGGTCATCGCCTCGGAGAGCTTCCCGCGCTTCGCCCCCCTGACCTTCACCCTCACGGGTGCTGACCTCTGCTTCACCGTGCGGCGCCGGCGGCTCTTGAGCTTCGCCGTGAGGGACCGCGACGAGGACTTCCTCCGCCTCCACTGCTCGAGCCTCTGGAAGGCGGCGTACCTCCACCGCCTCTTCTTGCCCTTCAAGAAGCGGGTGGTCGTGACCCGCGTGAACCTCGCGGCCGGAGGCTGCGGCGCGGCGAGCCTGGACTTCGGGCCCCCCGACGTCGAGTGCCGGAGCGCCCTCCAGATCGATGTCCTCCAGGGGGAGATCGGCGTCTCCCCGGACTTCGCGAAGGGCCTGAAGGGGCTCGTTCAGGACGGCAAGGTGGAGCTGCGCCGCGACGCCCAAGGCGAGCTGAAGCTCCAGATGCACGGCGCCCGCATGGAGTGGGAGCTCGCCCGCGGGGTCCTCGTGGGCCTCAGGGTCCACGACAGCCGGGGCACCGTCGCGAACCTGAGCGTCCTCGACCACTCGGGGGCCGGGGTCGGGACCACGGTCTCGGTCCTGGATACCTTGGCCTAGGAAGGGAGGAGGAGGAATCCGCCATGAGCGATCTCGGCTTCAACGACACGGTGCTCGTCGTGAACAAGCGCGTCCTGCGCAACCTGGCCATCTCCCTGGACCTCGCCTTCGAGCCGAGCATCACCTGGAACGTGGGCCTCCTGGACATCGCCGTGGACTTCGTGCCCCAGCTCGAGACCTGGCTCAACCGCGGCCTCGAGCATCCCGTCGAGTACGAGGCGAACGCCATCCTCCCGGTCCCCCGCCTCCTCTACGCCACCACGAACCCCGCCTTCAGCCCGTCCCTGGGCTCGGACGACCTCGTGAGCCTCCGCAACCACGTGCGGGAGATCGACGACGTGGCGCCGGGGCCGACATCGACCCTCTCCGGGGAGATCGCCGGGGTCGAGGTCCCCTGCCCCCTCACCTTCCGGCGGGACGACGGCCGGCGGTGGACCTTCCTGCGCGAGGCGTTCTTCGACAAGGAGTCCCCCGACTTCATCGAGGTCAAGGGAACCGGGCTCCTGATCACCATCGAGGGGAAGGCGTACCGCGGAGGCTACCTGTCGCGCAACCTGGCGCAGAAGCAGCCCACCCACCAGTTCGTGATGAAGCTCTCCTACGAGGTGGACTTCCTCAACGACACCGACACGGCCTTCGGCAGGCTGCCCTTCGTCATGGTCGAGGATCCCCCGCCGCCCGCGGTCCCCGGCGGGCCGAGCCTGCCCCCGAAGGACAGCTTCGTCTTCGCGAAGCGCGTGAGCGAGCTGGGGGGCTACTTCCTGCCCTCGGCGGCCGCCGCGGCTGGCGAGGAATGCCCGGGGGCCGACGTCCCGGAGCCTCCGGACCTCAAGGGGGACCTCTACAAAGGCACCGCCGGCGACCTCCTCTTCGATGAGCCGGACACGCTCCTTCCGCCCCCGCGCTTCCGCGTCGAGCCGCGCTCGAGCGACGAGCCCGAGCGGCTCGTCCTGCGCGAGATCGGCGACCCCTCGGGGACGATCCTCGCCGAGGCGCAGGGCGGCCGGCTGTTCCTCAAGTTCGTGAAGGTCGAGAGCCTGGAGCTGACGCCGCTCGACGGGGAGGCCGGGGTCTCGTCCGCGGAGAGGGACAGGATCGGGAAGAGCCTCACCAAGATCCACCCCGCCGTCCTCCAGGGCGCGGAGTGCGCCCTCGACCAGGCGATCCAGGAGGGGGACGAGGACGCGAAGGAGGAGGTCCTCACGGCCCTCTCGAAGCTCAAGCTGCTGGGGCCCCGGGGCCTCCACATCCCGCTCATGCCCCAGAGCGTCGCGGTCCCCGTGGCCGCCCGGGTCGTCGGGCCCGCGGACGAGGAGGCGCTCAACGCGGGCTTCCCCCTCGGCTCCGTGAAGAGCGACGTGACCCTGTGCAAGCTCACCCAGGCGAAGCTCTTCCCGAGCGCCGACCCCGCCCGGCAGGCCTTCGCGGTGAGCGGCAAGATCGGCGGGACCGGCGACGCCGACTTCGGCGACTTCACCGCCGGGGCGGACCTCGGCATCGGTATCAGTCAGCTCTTCATGAGCCCCATGCTCCAGAAGCTGGCGGACGAGGCCGTGAGCGCGGTGAAGTGCGAGGACCTCCCGGGCCTGGACAAGAGTTCGGTCCAGGCGAGCTTCCGCATCGCCGCGGGCTCGATCGACGTCGTGGTGACGGGGCAAGGCGAGATCGAGACCCCCTTCTTCCTGCCCAACTTCCCCTACGAGTTCGAGGTCTGCCTCCACCAGCGGCTCAGGACGCAGCGGGCCGTCATGGTGAAGAAGCGGAAGGGCGCATCCCGTCCCGTCGACCGCTTCGGCTGCGAGGTTCCGGAGGAGGCGCTGGAGAAGCTGGGCCTCTCCATCGCCGCGGACAAGCTCGACCTGGCGGAGGCGGCCACGAACCCGCTCTGCTTCCTCGCTTACCACGACCCCGAGGACGGGGTCGCTTGCTTCCTCCCGCAGCTCGGCGGCGACCTCGCCGCCCCGCCC
>JACQVW010000627.1 GCA_016209535.1 Planctomycetota bacterium
CACCATCGTGGTCTTCGGCAGCGCCCGCATCCTGGAGGCCGCCCAGGCGGCCGAGCGGCTGCGCGTCGCCGAGGAGAAGGCCCGGGCTAACCCTCGGGACCGGCGCCTCGAGCTCGAGGTCCGCGCGGCGCGCAGCCTCCTCGATAAGTCCAAGTACTACGACCGCGCCCGCGAGCTCGCGGCGCTCGTCTCCCGCGAGTGCCGGAGCCGGGGCGGCTGCGACTACGTCATCGTGACGGGCGGCGGCCCCGGGATCATGGAGGCGGCCAACCGCGGGGCGCACGACGCCGCGGCGCTGAGCGCTTCCTGAAGCCTTTTGTCCCCCGGGCGCCTGGCGAGCCCGCGCCGGGCCCTGCGGACTCGCCGGCGCGCCTCGGCCGGGTCGTGGATGCGGGCGCTGCCGAAGACCACGATGGTGGAGGAGATCCCGTAGTCCTTCTGGACCGCGTCGGCCTTCCAGAGCTCGAGCTCGAGGCGGACCGGGCGCAGCTCGTCGCGGCGGACGAAACCGGGATCCTCGAACGCCTTGATGTACGCTGGGGACCGCTTCTGAGGGGAAGGCTCGTCGGGACGGTTCACTTCGTCTCGAGGAGGTCGACGATCTGGCTCGCGCGAAGCCCCCACCGGCCGTCGGGATCCAGGTCCTTCACGGCCTTCAGGTCCGCAAGGGCCCGCTCGGCGTCCTTGCGGACGGCGTGGGCATATGCGCGGAGGAGGAAGGCCTCTATGCGGTCGCGCCCCTTCGCGGCCTCCTCCTTGAGGCCGAGGTCCAGGGCCTCGATGGCCCCCGCGGCGTCGCGGAGGGAGACGAGGACGTTCGCGAGGGGGACGAAGGCGCGAGCCCTCGCCTCGCCCGAGTCCTCGGGCCGCATCGCCAGGATGCCCCGGTACGCGTCCCTCGCCTCGGCGAGCTTCCCGCCCGATCGCAGGGCATCGCCCAGGTCCAGCAGGATGCCGGCGCGCGCCGCCTCGGCCGGCGCCGCGCCGCGGGCGGCCTCCAGGACCTTCACGGCCCCACCGGCGTTCCCCGCCGCGAACAGGGCTCGAGCGTAAGCGCGCTGGGCGGCCGAGTCGCGGGGGTCCTTGGCCGCGAGGTCCTTGAGCTTGGCCAGGGATGCGGAGGACTCGGCGGACCTATCCAGGTCCTTCAAGAAGAGCTCGGGGGCGCGGAAACCCTGGATGCGCTGGAGCTCCTCGCCGCTCGGGGAGAGGACGACGATCGTGGGGAGCCCCTCGATCCGGTGCTTCTTCGCCAGCTCCGGCTCCACGTCCACGTCGACCTTCACGGCGAGGAAGCGCTCCCGCACCTTGCGGATCACGCGCTCGTCAGAGTAGGTCTCGCGGTCGAGCTTCTTGCAGAAGCCGCACCACTCCGCCTCGAAGTCGACGAGGAGGGGCTTTCCCGCCTTCGAGGAGGCCTCGCGGGCCTCGGCGAAGCTCTTGGCCCAGGGTATCCCGGCCGGGGCGTCGGCTTCGCCGGCGTGGGAGCGCCGGAGGACCAGGAGCACGATCAGCATCAACAGGAGGATCTCGAGCCTGTGGTTCATGGCGTTCTCTGGTTGACCTCGGATCACCTCGTGACGCGGGCGTCCGCCCAGTCGGCGTGGTCGCCGATGTCCAGGCCGTCCGCCCCGTAGTCGACCTCGAGCCGCAGGCGCGCCACCCCCTCGACGGGGAGGAGGACGTCCTCGGGCGCCGCGCCTCGCATCAGGTCTTTCCTGTAAAGCTCCTTCCCGTCGGCGGCGACGCGGAAGGTCACGGCGGCCTCGCTCCCGGCCCCATCGTCGAGGCCGGCCACGGCGAAGAAGGTGCGGTACTTGGCACCCAGGTCGTACTCGAGGGCGCATCGCGAGTGGACCCCGAGCCCGCGGCGGTAGACCCTCCCGGCGAGCCTGATGGGCCCACCGCCCGCGGCGAGGTCCTTCCGCCACGGGAACGCCGCCCGCGACCCCAGGGCGGGAACCTCCTCGACGAGGACCGGCTCGGCGGCGGAGAGGAAGAGGACGCGGTCGCTCGAGAACCGCACGCGCTCCACGTCTCCCGCGCCGGCCGCCTGCAAGGCCGTGCCCGCGGGCGCGCCTCGGAAGCGGAAGAGGACCTCGGGACCGGAGGCGCCTCGGCGCAGGCCGGCCAGGAAGACGGGCGCGAGCCCGCCGCCCCGGAGCTCGAGGACCGCCGGGTGACCCTCGTCGGCTCGCCGGGACGCCACGGGAGCGAAGAGGACGCCGAGGACCAGGGGCCGCCGGATCCGGCGCTCCTGGCCCTCGTACTCGAGCGCGAGGTGCTCGTCGTCGAGGGCCCGGAAGACCCCCTCGACCCGGAGGAGCCCCTCGCCGCGCCGCACGTAGACCGTGTCGCGGGGGGGCGCCGGCCCCGACAGGTCCCGCTCGAAGATGTCGTCGGCCGCCGGCTCGCGGAGGCGGAAGCCCTTGAGTGCCTCGGCGGGCACCGCAAGGGCGAGGCTCCGCGCCTGGACGTCGAGGAGGCCCGAGGCCGCCTTCAAGACGCGGCCCGAGAGCTGCTCTCCGTCGCGGAAGACGACGACGGGTCCAGGACCCGCGGCGGGGCGACCGCTCCCCGCGGGCGCGGCGATCGCCAGGGCGCCGAGCTCGTCGAGGGGGATCGCGTCCGGCTGGCCCTCGATGCGCACGGCGCCCTCGCGGATCTCGAGCAGCTTCCCGGGGACCTCCCGCCCGTCGAGGAGGACGGCGCCCTCCTCGGTGGCCGCGAGGGCAGGGAGGGCGACCGCGGCGGCGAGCGCGATCGCGACCGAGGGGGGAGCGATCACCGCGATCAGTGTGGGCGCGATCGCCGCGAGGACGTGCAAAGCGGGGCTACTCCACCTTCGAGAGGCTCTTGTAGTACTGCTCGAGGAGCCGCTCGTAGCGCGCCGGGAGCTTGCCGCGGAAGCCCTGGAGGGCGCGCGCGGCCTCCTTGTCCTTGAGCTGACCCCAGACGGTGCTCGCGTCGCCGCGGGAGACGCCGCGGAGGAGGAGCTCGCCCTTGGCCTGGGTCAGGGCCGAGACCTGGGCGGGACGCTGGCTGCGGTTTCCACGGGGACGGCCGTTCCTGCAGGCGCCGCGACACTCGCGGCCTCCGCAGCTCGGTCACGTCTTCCTCTCGCGAGCCTCCTGGAGCTCGATGAGCTTGTCGAGGGCGCTCGCGACCTCGGTCTCCTGGGCCTGGGTTGGGTCCTTGCCGGTGAGCTCCTTCGCCAGGAGCTTCTCGATCTTGTTCATCCATCCTGCGACGGTGCCGAGGGGCTTCCCGGCGGTCTCCTCCAGGGCGGCCAGCCGCGCCTTGGCCCGCCCCGCGACGAGCGGCGGGAGGTCGTTGTAGTCCGTGAGGAGGATCGAGTACTGGAGGAGCTCGTGGAGGGGCTTCCCGAGCTTCTCGAAGGAGAGGGCGATCAGCTCGCAGGCCCGGTGGTCCTGGACGAGGTAGAGGCGGTCCTTCTGGCCGATCCGCTCGCAGATCGCCATGACGGCGTCGTGGAGCTCGCGAATTCCATCCCGGTGCGCCCCCCCATTCACGGCGTCCGAGGGCACCGCGCCGGCGGCGAGAGCCCTCGCGTGCTCCGTCTCGGCCAGGAGGAGGCTCGCGTAGGCGGCCAGGTAGGGGTCGGACTTCGTGCTCAGGGCCCTCGCGGCGTCGCGGGCCTCGTCGAGCTTGCCTTCGTCCCGCAGCCCGCGGGCGCGCGCGAAGTCGGGGTAGATCTCCTGGAGCGCGCTCTCGATGAAGTCGCCCGCAAGGAACCCCGAGGCCGTGCAGCAGCCCGGCTCCTCCTCGTGCCCCGCGGCGCTCTTCCCGTCCTCATCGGCGGCATGGGACAGCTCCCAGAGGACCCCGCTCAGCTCGTACTCAAGCACCATGGCCCGGTAGCGAGCGGGGTCGATCTTCGCCACCTTGACGAGGTGCTGGATGAAGACCTCGGTCTTGTCGCGCGGGCTCAAGTCGGCGGGGTTCTGCGCCGAGAGGCCCGCGGCGAGCAGCAATCCGAGCATCGCCGAGAGCAGGGAGGATCGTCGCATGCGTTGGCTCCTCAGTGGATCGAGACGTTCCGGTACGGTCGAACGCTACCTATTGTCTGTGCCGGGGGGGGAGATGTCCATGGAATCGTTTGCGCGGGCCTCGGCAGCCGGCGCCAGAGCCCTACCCCAGGGAGGGGACCTGCACGCCGGCCGACCCAGCCGTACCATCCGTTTTCCCAACGGTCGCCAAGGCCTGGTCGAGCAGACGCCGGCGCGCCGCGGCATGAGCGTCGTCCCCCATGGTCTCGGCTATCCTCAGCGCCAAGCGGATGGCTGCCTCGGCATCTCTTGGGCGGCCCTCCGCGAGAGCTCGCCTGCATTCCTCGTGACCTTCGGATGCCAAACGGCGCAGTTTCCGGCCGGTCCAGTCCATCTCGTCGACGTCGGCAAGCTCCCGGAACCGCGCCAACGCCTCGAGGAGGGTTGAGACGGCCTCGTCGGGCCTTCGGCAATCCACGCACCAACGCCCCAAGAGGGCATAGGCGTGTGCCGTTCGGTGAGGATCGCCAAGCTGGAGGTTCACGTCGAGTGCACGCCGTGCCGCATCGAGCGCTTCCTCGCAACGGGAAGCATCCCAGCAGGCTCGTGCGAGCTCACGGAGGCTGTCCGCGACGCGCTTCCGGTCCTCGAGCGCCTCCTGGATCTGGACGCAGCGCCGGAAGTGGGGGATGGCGTCCGCATGGTTGCCGGCGCGGCGTAGCCCTCGAGCATTGGACCGAGAAGCCTTGGCGATCCTTACAAGGATCCTGCGCGCATTCCCTCTGTCGGCTGTCGCGAGGACTCGCAACCCTGCGCGGACGGCGCCGTCGAGATCGCCGCGTTCCTCGTGGCATACCGCGAGATCGAGGAGCAGGCCGGGGATGTGGTGGCGCACGGCCTCTCCGTCTCCCTCCAACGCGCGGACACTCGCCTCGAGGGCAATGCTACATTGCTCGAAGGCCTTCAGGCCTCGGAGGACAGCGCCGGCACCGCGCAGGAGCCGCGCTCGTTCGCGGGCGTTGTGGATCCGCCCGGCCGGCTCGAAGCACTTCAGTGCGAAGTGGCTCGCCGCGTCACTCTTGCGCTGGTCGGCGAGCACACGCGCCACCCCCAGGAACAGCTCGGCCTGGCCGCGTGGATCCCGCGGCGGGAACTCCTTCAGGCACTTCTTGAAGACCCCGAGGGCCTTCGTGTGGTTGCCCTGGCGCGACAGCACCTTTCCGATCCTGCTGTGGAGCGAAGACATAGCCTGCTGGGGGCCAACCTCGTTCCGGATCCTGAGGGCGTCGCGGTAATGTCGTTCCGCCAGCGACAGGGCTTCCGGACTGCCTTCCGCAGAGCGGCGACGCGGGCTCCGCAGCATGATGTCTCCAAGCGAGGTCAGCGCCCCCGCCTCACCTCTCCGATCGCCAATCTCACGCCGGAGGGAGACCTGCTCCTCGAGGCATGCGATCGCTTCTTCGTCGTGAGATTCCAAACGCGCGTACACCGATCCGAGCTTGCGGAGGACGTCCGCCTGGTTCTGGCGGTCCCCGAGATGGCGGAAGTGGTCGAGACTCTGGCGGTACGCCGCGGCGCCCTCCTCCAAGGCACCGCGGTACTGCAGGTTCTTTCCCTGCGTCCTCAAGGTGTGAGCCTTGGCCGTCATGTCACCGAGCTCGTCTGCGATGCGGGCGCTCTCCGTAGCGGCCTCGTCCGCTTCCTCGGAGCGTCCCTGCTCCCTCAGCACGGCGGCAAGGATGTTGAGGACCCGACCTGATTGGGCTCGAGCGCCAGCCTTCCGGCAGTTGTCTAGGCTCTCGCGGACAAGCGGCTCCGCCTCCTGGGGCCGTCCGAGCGCGCGGAGGCAGCCGACGAAGGCATTGAGAGTCACCCCCATCATGCGCAGGTCGCCTGCCTTCTCCGACAGTGCGAGGGCCTCTGCGAAGACCTCTTGAGCTCGCCGATTGTCGCCCTGCTCGCGGAGGACGACGCCGAGGGTGTTGAGGACCGGGAGGATCGTCCGTGGCTTCTCCTCGCAGTATCTTCTGGCCACCTCGAGGCTCTTCTCGAGAGCAAGCGTGGCCATTCGGAGGTCCCGCTGCTCGCGGTACGCAGAGCCCATGCAGCGCAGGGCCAAACAGAGACCGTGAGGGTCGCGAGTCTGCTTGCAGAGGCGGATTGCGCTCCTCAGCGCGTCCAGCGCCTCCGCTGGCCGCTTCAAGTTCAAGTAGCACCGGCCCAGGCCAAGCCACCCGTGGGTCTCACACCTCACCTTCCCCCTGTCCTGCGCGATCGTCCTGAGTTTCCGCATGAGCTCGACGCCCGTGCCGGCGGGGACGCCGACCTCTACGAAGTGACGGAGGCCGCGCCAGAACCGCTCGTCGTCGACGCGTTCTTCCTGCAGCATCCAGCGCGCCGCCTCGACGATGGCGTCGCGCTCCCGCTCAAGGTGCCTCAGCTCCTCCGCGTGGATCACGTTGCTGCCCCGGACGAGGGCCGAAATAGACTCCGCGTGTCTCTCCAGGGCCTCGTCGAGGAGACCCTCCTCCCGCGCTTTCTCTCGGGCGAAGCGGTAGAGGAGTGTGTGGAGGACGAAGCGGTCGTCGTCGCGTTCCTGCACGAGGCCCAGATCCACGAGCCTGGTTAGGCGCTCGCCCGCCTCGAATGGATCGAGCCCCATGACGTCCTCGGCTGCGTCCAGAGAGAAGCCGCTCTCGGCGCAGGCCGCGAGCGCCAGGAACGCCTCACGTTCCTGGTCGCCAAGGCTCGTCAGGCTATCCTCGAAGACGGCGTCGACGGAGCGGTCAGTCTCGGAGCCGCCGGCAGGGAACCTGAGCACCTCGAGACGGCGCTCCTTCAACCTCTCCGCGTAGCACTTGAGCGCACCGGGGACGACTCGAAGCTGGTGGATGCGTCGCGCGGCGACAAAAAGCGCGAGGGGCAAGCCACCGACATACTCCCAGATGCGGCGGGCCGCCTCGCGCTCGTCCCCGGCGAGCTCGCGCTCGAGCATCTCCCCCAGGTAGGCGACCGCGTCGTCGACGCTCAGCGGGGGCAGATTCACCCACCGATCGGCGGATAGCCCGAGGCTGCGGAGGACGTCTTGATCCCGAGTCACGACGAGCAGCCGGGACTCGCCGCCAGGGATCAGGGAACGTACGTCAAGGTCCCTCGTCACGTCGTCAAGGACGAGGAGCGCACGGCGGCCCCGCAAGCAAGCGGCCATGATCTTGAACGGGTCCAGAACCTCTTCGCCGGGCTGTGTCTCCTCGCGCCCGAAGGCGGCGAACTCCCGGGCGAGCTGCCAGGCGTCCCGGCCTCTGGCGTAAAGGATGGAGATCCCGCCCGTGAAGGTCATGATCCTCCTTCGGTCCTTGCAGAAGACCCGGGCGAGGGAGGACTTCCCCACGCCGGGCGGGCCCCAGATGCCCACGACGGGATGGCCGTTTGGATCCGTGAGGAGCCTCTCCAGATCAGCAAGCTCCCGCACACGGCCCTTGAAGTGCGTCGTCACCGCGCCGGGCGAGAACTCCGGGCGACGGCTGCAGGGCCCGGAGAGGAGGCCAGCAGCACACCGGGGAGCAGCGGACTGTCCATCTCGGGGCGGGACGGCTGCGCCCTCTTCGGCGAAGGGCGCGGCCACCAAGATTCCATGCAGCGCTGCGGCGAGATCGCCGGCGGTGCCGTAGCGGTCGTGCGGGGCCTTCTGCAGGCACTTGAGACAGACATCCTCGAGGGGCTGCGGGATCGTCCGGTCTCGCTGGCGAGGTGGCTGTGGCGGTTGCTCGCTGATGGCTCGGACGAGTCCTTCTGACGTCCGCGCCTGGTAGGGCAGCCGTCCGGTCAGGAGACGATAGAGGATCACGCCCAGGGCGTAGACGTCAGCTCGGCCATCCAGGGTCTCACCTCCGCTGCGGAACTGCTCGGGCGCCATATAGGCGGGGGTTCCGCCGGTGTCCCGGTCGCCAAAGAACTGGTCTTCGAACCGGATGCTGAGCCCGAAGTCGATGAGGTGCGCCTGTCCGGCCAGGTCGATAACGATGTTCTTTGGCGCCAGATCCCTGTGGCAGAGCCCTTTCTCGTGGACGAACTGGGCCGCCTCGGCCAGGTCAGCGAGCCACCCCAGCGCTTCGCGGTACCCAGGTATACCCTCCCTCATGGGAGTCCGATCCCGACCTTCGCGTTCCTGCAGGCTCTCCTCGAGGGACCTGCCTTCGATGTGCTCCAGGACGATGCAAGGCGGCCAACCGTCCGTGCCGTCCGTCACCACATCGTAAACCTGCTGAATGGGGGGGCGCTTCTCGTTCGACCAGGAAGCAGAGAGATGCGAGATGCGTCGGGCTTCCTCCAGCAGGCGATCCCTCGCCGCCTGACGTGGGACCTTCAGAACGACTGGCCGCGTGAGTTCCTTGTCCCAGGCCTTGTAGACGACGCCGAAAGAGCCAGCCCCCAGGCGCCCCTCGATCTGGTAGCGGCCGCGGATGAGATCGCCCGCGCGGAAGCCGACGTTCACGTAGGTGTCCCAGACCTCAGAGTCGTAGCCCGGAAAGGCCTCGAGGCAGACCGCGATGGGGGGCGTCACCCCGGCTTGCCGGCACCCCGACAGGTGCGTCTCCAGGAGCAACTGCAGCGCCCCGGGCCGGGCCTGCGCCGGGAGCTGCTCGAGCATCGCCAGGATCTCCTCGAGTTCCGGGCGCTTTCCCCCAGACGCCCATGCCTCCTCAAGGCGATCCGCGTATACGTAGATGCGCCGTCGGACGTCGCGTCGTGACGAGGCTCCATGGGGAGATCCCTGGCTATCCGTCACTATCCCCCTCCTCCAGCTCCTCCAGCACCTCCCTGATGAATCTCAGCCTCCTCTGGACCTTCTTTTCCGAGATGCATAGCTCCGCGGCAATCTGCGGGGATCTGCGTCCACGGATCCAGAGCCGCAGTACGTCGCAGGCCGTGGGATCCAACGCCGCCACGAAACTCTGCAAGATCTCCCCAGCCATCGCGATAACTTTTGGATCCAGCCATGCGGACGCGGCAGGCTCAAGCGGTCTTCCGCCGCTCCCGCTGCTGGAACCGACGAAAAGGCCTCCAGAGACGACCTTTCGTCCTCCCCGCTTGAGGGCCCCCTCCTTCCGGAGCTGGTCCACGAGCCTCTTGAGCGCGACATCTCGGAGGCGCGCCAAGAACTCGGACCGATCCGCCGGCCGGGAGTCTGGGTCCTGGAGAAGGCCCTCAAGGATTTCGTAGAACGCGACGCTAACCGCGTCCTCTGCGTCCTGGACGCGCCCCACGCCACGGCGGAGTTTCGCCCCTAGTTCTCTGACGACGCGAGGCCAGAAGCGCTTGAAGAGATGACCTTGTGCCGCGCTGTCGCCCTGCGCGGCCGCCTCAATCCACTCGGTGACGCTGGCCATCTGTCGGTCCTCAGATTCCTCGACACTCCTCGTGTCGAGATCTTAGGGGAGACGGCCGCCCAGAATCAAGCACGTGCAGGTGGAATCACAGACTGCAGGGGAGGCGCCGCCAACCAAACCCACAAAACCTGTCCGGTCGGGGGCTCCTTTTGCGATGTACCTACGTCTGCGCGGATGTGGGGCCGCGACGGCCCCGGTCAACGCCCGCGCCCGGCTGAAACTATCCTCCGGGGGCCGGAAGGAGGTGCGCCATCGCTCCGGAGCGCAGTCGTCAAAGTCAGCAAACCAAGAAAGGAATGCGAGTATGACCAACTTGTTGCAGCACCGAAGTGTCGGCCTGGTTATCGCTTACGTCGCGATCGGACTGTGTCAACCGGGCGTGGGCAGGCTCTTGGCCGGCGACGCCGCGACCTTCGTCTCCGAGACCGTCCCCGACGGCTCGAGCTTCGCTCCCGGGGCGAGCTTCACGAAGTCCTGGACGTTGAAGAACTCCGGGAGCACGACCTGGGCCTCGACTTACAAGCTGAGCTACGTCTCGGGAGCCCTTAGCACCTCGCAGGCCGACGTGCCCGTCACGGGCTCCGTCGCCCCGGGCGGGACGTTCACGTTCTCGGTGCCCATGCGCGCCCCGAGCGCCGCGGGCTCGTATCGGG
>JACQVW010000073.1 GCA_016209535.1 Planctomycetota bacterium
AAGCACGTGGCCGCCGTGCTCTACGGGGTGGGCGCGCGGCTCGACACCCGGCCCGAGCTGCTCTTCGTCCTGCGCGGCGTGAACCACACGGAGCTTATCACCGAGGCCGCCGGCGCGGCGCTCGTCGGCGAGGACGCCGGCGCGGCTGCCGCCATGGGGCGCGATGAGATGTCGAAGCTCTTCGGGATCGAGCTGGAATCGGAGCACGCGGCCGCCGCCTCCGCTGGAGAGCGCACGCCGGCCGCGCCTGTGCGGAAGAAGGCCGGTCGCCGCCCGAACGACGGACCGCGCGGGGGGTACTACTCCAAGCTGGAGAGCCTCGACGCCAGGCTGCCGCGCCTGCGCGAGCACTTCGTTCAGGAGGACATGCTCACCAACGCCGGGTACCGAGCCCTGTTCTCGGTCCCGGGCAAGGTCGCGACGCTGGAGCTCAAGCGCCTCGCCGAGCGCCGCATCCTGATCCGGCGGGGGAAGAAGCGCGGGGCCCATTACCTGGCGGGGGTGGAGATGTGGTGAGGGGCCCGGCCTCCGCGACATCGACAGGAGTCGGACAAGCATGGCGAGCGGCGAGACCGATCCTCGGGTTCCTCCGGTGCAGGGCACGGCTCCTCCGAGCGCGGGGCGGGCACCTGCCCGGTCGCGGGGCTTCAAGCGGTGGGTCTTCCTCGCGCTCATGGCCGCGGGGGCCGCGAGCGTCGCGACCGTGGCCTACAAGGGCGGGCACGTCGACGCGCGCGTCCTCGGGCCGGCCGAGCTCGAGGCGGGGCCCGCCACGCAGATCGTCGCCTGGGAGGGCGGGAGGACCGCAGTCCAGGTGTCGAAGCTCTCGGCGCTGCCCGCGGACCGCCTCTGGAGGGTCGTCACGGACCAGGGCCGCTTCGACGAGTTCATGCCCTACGTGCGCTCGACCGAGGTGCGCCCCGGGCCCGGCGGCGCGCTGATCGAGACCCAGATCCTGGACCTGCCCCACGCGAGCTACGACCTCGAGCTCGAGATCCGGCTCAAGGAGGAGGGGAACGTGAGGACCGCCGCCTGGCGCCAGCTCAAGGGGACCCTGAGCTACAACCACGGCGCGTGGGTGGTGGAGGCGCACGGGCCGAGGACGGTGCTCCGCTATCAGGTCTCGGCGAGCCTCGGCTGGGTGCCGGACTGGGCCGTCAACTACGCCATGCGAGGCCGCCTCACGAAGCTCCTCGACTCGGTCGAGGAGCGCGTCCGGGCCCTCGAGAAGGCCGAGCCGGCCTATTTCCAGGGGAAGTGAGACAAGGAGACCATGAGGCCCATGGCGCGCGCGTCGAGTCGAGGCCGGTCCGGCGAGGAGCTCCTCCGCTTCGAGCCCTCGTCGGGCGACTTCCCCCACGCGCGGCGGCGCGGCGCGAAGCTCGCCTGCTGCACGTGCACCACGTGCTGCTTCACGGTCCTCCTCGGCGGGATCGGGGCCGTCGCCGGCGTCGTGCACGGGGTCATCGCCTTCGTCGCGCGCCCGCCCTCGGAGAGCGAGTCGTGGCTGAGGATCGTGGGCGGCATCCTCCGCCTCCTCCTCTACGTGCTCGGCTTCGGCCTCGCGTACCTGCTCCTCGGGGCCTTCATCGGCTTCTGCATCGACTTGGGCTACAACGCCCTCGCCTGAGAGCCGGGCCTGCGCGTGAGCACCCAGGCATGAGCCTGCCGAGCCCCTGGCGATCCGCGGCCTCCTTCCACCTCCGGAGCGGCGTCGAGCTCGCGCCCGCCGGAGGAGGGCGATGGCAGGCGCGCTGGGACTTCGACGAGGTCACGTTCCTCGAGGGCGAAGCCTGCGAGCGAGCGCTCCCGTGGCTCGCTCCGCTCCTCGCCGCGCCGAGGACGCTCGAGGAGCTTCGCGAAGCGGCGCGGGGCCGGTGCGCCGGCGACGACATCGATCGCGTGCTCCGAGCGCTCGTGGAGAAGGGCTTCGTGGTCGCGGCGTCCGAGCGCGGGCCGGCGGAGCCCGGCGGGCCGGGAAGGCCGCAGGAGCCGGGCGGGCATGAGGAGCCGGGCGGGCCGGAGGAGCCGGACCCGATCCGCGAGCGCCTGGACCGCACGAGCCTCCTCGTCCTGGGCAGGTCGAAGCTCGCCGAGCTCGTGGCGAGGGCGGCGGCGGAGCAGGGCTTCTCCCGCGTCCGCCAGGAGGCCTCGAGGCTCGAGGCGCCTGTCTCCTCGGGCGAGGGACCCGTGGCCTCCGGCGAGGGAACAGGGTACCCCGGCGAGGGAAGCGTGTTCCCCGTCGTCGTCGAGCCCGACTGGCCCTCGAGCGACCTCGAGCGCTTCAACCTCGAGTCCGTCGCGGCGCGGAGGCCCTGGATGCTCCTCGGCGCCTGGCCGAGCCGCGTCCTCGTGGGCCCGATCTTCCTCCCCGGCGAGACGGCTTGCTACGCCTGCTACCGGAAGCGCCTCGCGAGCCACCGTCGGCACCTCGAGGCCTACGAGGCCCTCGAGGCATGGCGGCTCCTCCACCCTCCGCCGCTGCCCGCGGCCGATCCGCCCCCCGCGGTCGCGGGCCTCGCGGCGTCGTGGGCCGCCCTGGAGCTCTTCCGCCACGCGGGCGGGCGCGAGGCGCCGAGGACCCTCGGCCGCGTCCTCGCCTGCGACCCTGGAGCTCCGCGCGTGACGGTCGAGCGCGTCCTGCGGATCCCGTGGTGCCCCGCGTGCGACGGGGCGCGGAGAGCTTGAGCCGTGGCCGACGCGCTCTTTACCTTCATCGCGAGCGTCCAGGGGTCCGAGCCCTGGGGCTCGGTCCTCGACGCCGGCACGGGGGCCCACTCCCTCGAGTGGGTCGCGGGCCTCGCGACGAGCCGCTGGACGGCGGTCACGGCCGACGCCTCGGCCGCGGAGCGGCTGCGGAAGGACTTCGCGGCGCGCATGCGGCCCGCGGACAGGATCATCGCCGGCAACTGGGGCGATCCCTTGTTCCTTCACGCCGACGTGCACGACGTCGTCCTGGCCGACTACCTCCTCGGCGCCGTCGACGGCTTCGCGCCGTACCTCCAGGACCGGCTCTTCGGCCGCCTCCGGCCCCTCGTCGGGCAGAGGCTCTACGTCGTGGGCCTCGAGCCGTACCCCGGCGAGGCGCCGCACCCGTGGGGCCAGGTCATCCTCGAGATCGCGCGCCTCCGGGACGCCTGCATCCTCCTGGCCGGGCACCGCACGTACCGCGAGTACCCGCTGGACTGGACGGTGCGGAGCCTCGAGGAGTCAGGGTATTCGGTCGAAGAGGCGAAGGCCTTCCCCATCCGCTACGGGCCGCGGTTCGTGAACGGGCAGCTCGACGTGTGCCGCTCCAAGCTCCGCTACCTGTGCGACCGGTCCCTCGCGAAGGAGCTCGAGCGCGCGATCGAGGACCTCCGCGGCCGCGCCCTCGCGCTCCACGAGGTCCACAGGGGCGCCCTCTTCGGCGAGGACTATGTCGTCGACGCCCGGCCGCGGGCGGGGTAGGCC
>JACQVW010000605.1 GCA_016209535.1 Planctomycetota bacterium
CACGACGCGGACGGCGACCTCGATCTCTACGTCTGCCGCTACGTCGTCGACGACCCGACGCGAGTCTGCCGGCCCGGGACGAACGAGCCGAGGGACTACTGCGGCCCCGAGCGCTACCAGGCGGTGCCCGACGTGCTCTTCCGGAACCGGGGCGACGGCACGTTCGAGGATGCGACGCGCGCCTCGGGCATCCGCGGCGCGCTCCCGGGCCTCGGGGTCGCCTGCGCCGACCTCACGGGCGACGGCTGGACGGACGTCTACGTGGCGAACGACCGGAGGCCGAACCAGCTCTGGGTCAACCGCGGCGACGGGACCTTCGCCGACGAGGCGATGGAGCGCGGGGCAGCCCTGAGCGGCGGCGGCGAGCCCGAGGCGAGCATGGGCGTCGCCGTGGGCGACGCGAACGGGGACCAGCTCCTCGATGTCTTCGTCACGAACCTCCTGAACGAGACCCACACCCTCTACCTGGCCTCGAGCGCCGGCGGGCGCATCACCTTCGCCGACCGGTCCTCCCCCTCGGGCCTCGGCGCCTCGACCCTCCCCTACACGGGCTGGGGCTGCGGGTTCCTCGACATCGACTCCGACGGCGACGTCGACCTGGCCCTGGTGAACGGCCGCATCGCCCGGGGCAAGGTCCTCCCCGGAGCGGCCGCCGCGCCCTTCTGGGCGCCCTATGCCGAGCCGGCCCAGCTCTTCCTCAACGGCGGCGGAGGTCGTTTCGCCGAGGCGCGCGAGCTCGGGGGCGCCTTCACGGGGAGGGTCGAGTGCGGCCGCGGCCTGGCCCTCGGCGACCTCGACGGCGATGGCGATGAGGACCTCGCGACCGTGAGCCTCGACGGCGCGCTGCGCCTCCACCGGAACGACGCGCCCCGGGCGGGGGCGCGCTGGCTCCGCGTCCGCGCCGTCACGGGGACTCGAGACGCCCTCGGGGCCCTCGTGCGCGTCGAGGCCGGCGGCAGGAGGCAGGTCCGCCCGGTCCTGAGCGCCTACAGCTTCGCCTCGGCGAGCGAGCCCGTGGCGCACTTCGGCCTCGGCGCGGCCGAGCGCGTCGACCGCCTCGAGGTCCTGTGGCCCGGCGGCGCCCTCGAGCGCTTCCCGGAGCCGCCGCTCGACCGCACGGTCACCGTGCGGCAGGGGGCGGGGGCGCGGTAGCGGCCCTCGCCTCGGCCCGCCGCGCCTCCTCCCGGTCCGCCCGGGCCTTCTCCGCCTCGCCGAGGGCCTCCAAGGCGGCGGCGCGGGCGTGGAGGGCCGGGGCGTGGCCCGCGTCGAGCTCGAGGACCACCGTCAGGTCGGCGACCGCCGCCCGGTGCTCGCCGTGCGCTCCGTGGTCGACGCCGCGGCTGAAGTAGCCGCCGGGGAACTGAGGGTTCGCGGCGACCGCCGCGTCCCAGTCGGCGCGGGCCCGGGCCCGGTCCCCCAGGCGGCTCCAGAAGACCCCGCGGTTGACGAGGAGCGCGGCCTCGTACGGGTTGAGGCGCACCGCGGCGTCGGCGTCGGCCAGGGCCTCGCGGAGGCGGCCTCCCTCGGCGAGGATCGCCGCGCGGTTCGCGTACGCCTTCACCAGGTCGGGCTTGGCGGCGATCGCGCGCGAGTACGCCTCGAGCGCCGCGGCCCGATCCCTCGCCCGCCCGTGCGCGAGGGCGAGCTCGTACCACGCCTCCCCCCTCCCCGGCTCGAGCCGCACGGCCTCGGCGAGGTCCGCGATCGCCTGCGGCGCGTCCCCGCGCTTCAGGTAGGCCCGCGCGCGGTGGAGCCGGGCCTCGGCGGGCCGATCGCCGCGCCGCACGGCCTCTCCGAAGCGCTCGATCGCCCGCTCGAGGTCCCCCTCGGCGAGGAAGGCGAGGCCCTCGGCGATGGGGCCGGCGCCGGAGGAGGCCGCGGACCCCGGCGCCGCTGCCGGCAGCGCCGGCCCGCGCCGATCGCACGCGGCGAGGAGCCCCAGAAGCCCCAGGAGCGCGAGCGGCGCGACGAGGGTGTGGAGCTTCTCCGGCGGTATCCTACTCACTTCCCCGGATTCTCCCGAGGCGAGGAGCGCCCCGCAATGGGCAAGCGGCCCCGGCGGGAATCTCCACGCGGGCGCGGAAAGTTACCCTGGCCGGCGGGCGGCAGGACCTCGGCGGCCCGCGAGCCGGCGGGGGCATGAGGTTTGCGGCTCCCCTGGCAGGACACAGCCCTTCAGACAACGGAGGCACCCATGCGCGTCAAGCCGGCGAGGATCCTGTGCGCGACGGACTTCTCTCCCGCCTCGAACCACGCCTTGCCCTACGCCGTCGGGTTCGCGCGGAAGTTCCAGGCCCGCCTCTTCGTCTGCCATGCCGTGGACATCTCGAGCCTCGAGCTCTCGAGCGCCGCCGAGTTCGTCCTGCCCTACACTCGCGAGGAGCTGACCCAGCGCGCCGAGCGCGAGATCCAGCGCCACATGGCGGGGGCCGGGGTGGATTGGGAGCCCGTCCTCCTCCAGGGCGAGCCCGCCACCGAGGTTGCGGGGGCTGCCGAGCGGCTCGGCGTGGACCTCGTGGTCCTCGCGACCCACGGGCGCTCGGGCCTCCAGCGGCTGATCGTGGGATCCGTCACGGAGCGCCTCCTCCGCGTGCTCCGCTGCCCGGTCCTCGCGGTCCATGCGCCGGAACGTGAGCTCGTGGCCCCCGGAACCTACGAGCTCCGCCTCCGGAGGATCCTCGTCGGGTGCGACTTCTCGTCCGACTCCTCGAGGGCCCTCGAGCATGCCATCTCCCTCGCCCAGGAGCTCCAGGCCGAGATCCACCTGGTGCACGTCCTCGAGCCGAGCCTCCACCTGCACCTGAGCGCCACCACCAAGGCGCTCGCCACGGAGCTCGAGCGCGCCGTCGACG
>JACQVW010000074.1 GCA_016209535.1 Planctomycetota bacterium
CCTCCCCCAGCCGGTCCGCGAGCCGGTTGTCGAGATCGGCCACGGCCCGGATCTTCCGCTGGGTCGCCTCCACGGGGTACTCGACTCGGTGGAAGCGGAAGAGGCCCTCCTCGATCGAGAGGTAGCAGGCGCGCCAGTCGTGGTCTCGCGGCTGGCCCACGGCGCCGACGTTCACGATGATCTTCTTCTCACCCTTGCGGAAAGTCTCCCCGAGCTGAGCCTGAGGGATGAACCGCGGCCCCTCCTCGAAGACGCCCGCCATGTGGGTGTGGCCCACGAGGCAGACCGACTCGAAGCAGCTGAAGAGCTCCTGGAACATGCCCGGGGGCGACCAGTCGGCGTCGCGCGGCAGGATGTACTCCGACGTGGGCTCGCGCGGCGAGCCGTGCACGAGGAGGTGACCGTGCCACTCGTGGCGCAAGGGCAGGCTTGCGAGGAACTGCCAGCGGGCCCGGGAGCCGGGGCGGAAGATGCTCGGCCGGAGCCGCTTCCGCGTCCACTCCATGGCGTTCCGGGCGACCTGGTTGAAGCCCCAGGCCCCCTTCACGAGGGCCTCGTCGTGGTTCCCGAGGATCGTCAGGACGCAGTGCCGCCGCACCAGGTCCGTGCACTCGACGGGGTCCGGTCCGTACCCCACGACGTCCCCCAGGCAATACGTCTCCTCGTAACCGTGGCGCCGGATGTCCTCCAGCACGGCCGTGAGGGCCTCGAGGTTCGCATGGATGTCGGAGATGAACGCGGCGGTCGGCATCGGAGCCTATCCTTGGCACACGAGCGCGTGGTCGCCTTGCGGATACTTCGCTTCCTTCGCTTCGTTCAAGGCCTCCATCGGGTGGCTCCTCAAGGGAATCGCGCCGTAAAAACGCGCCATTCTGCTAAAGAAAGCTCGCCAAGGCAACAACGATCCACATCGCCGACGCGACGGCGAGCTTCGAGACGGTGCCGAGGATGCGGCCGGCGAACGCACCCTTCCCGGACTCGAGCGACTCCTCCAGGCCGCGCCCCGCGAGGCGCTCCCCCAGGACGGCTCCGCCGAAGGCGCCGAGGGCGGCTCCGAGGACAGAGCCCACGACGAGGACGGGGATGAAGATCGTGCCCAGGATGCCCCCGGCGATGCCTCCGGCCATTGCCCCGAGCGCCCCCCGGACGCTCGCACCTGCCTTGCGGGCACCGAGGGCCCCCGCGACGAGCTCGAGGACCTCGCCCAGGACGGCGAGCCCGAGCACGGCGACGAGGGGAACCCAGCCCAACATGCCCGATTCCCACCGGAGCCAGGCCACGGAGGCCGTGGCGAGCACTATGAGCCACGTCCCCGGCAGGCTCATGGCCACGAGGAGGACTCCGAGGCCGTTCACCGCGAGGAGGAGGACGGCGCAGGCGATGTCCGCGGCGCTCACCGGCCCAGCCTCGCTTGAGATCCCTGCCGCCGCCCGGCTCCGGCGCGGCGCCTCGCCCGCCGTCGCGGCGCGCGGCGCGGGGGCGAGGCGAGACGACCCGCATCGAAGACCGCCAGGTACCGCCGCTCCGCCTCCCGCATGCGCCTCCGCTCGAGCGGCGCGAGGTCATCGAAGCCCACGAGGTGCAGGGTCCCGTGGATGGCGTAGAGCGCGAGCTCTCGCTCGGGCTCGATGCCGCGCCGGGCCGCCTCGCGGAGGGCGGTGTCGCAGGAGACGACGACCTCGCCGAGCACCCCGCCGTCCGGGCCGCCGCCGTCCCGGAGGGCGAAGGACAAGACGTCCGTGGGCGCGTCCACTCCGAGGTACTCGCGATGCAGCCGCCGGATCTCGCCGTCCCCCACGAGGGCGAGACTCAGGGCGCCCGCCGCTCGGTGGTCGTCGAGGATCCGGCGGAGAACCCGCTGGAGCCGCCTCCCGTCCCCGATGGTCCACCGCCCGCGCCGCGCGACCTCCACGCTCGCCGCGCCCTCGAGGCCGATGGCGGGGCGATGCCGCTGGGCGCTCACAGGGCCGCGGGCCTCCGGAGGCGCGCCCCGGCCTGGAGGCCCTGCGGAGGCCCCTCCTGGGGCGGCCCGTCCTGCGGGCCCCGGCGGGGAGTCCCCTCGGGCCCGGGGTACTTGATCCGCGCGTGGTACATGGTCGCGAGGGTCCTCACGAAGCTGTCCTCGATGACCCGGAGGTCGTTGAGCGTGAGGTCGCTCTCATCGAGCTGGCCGTCGAGGAGCCGCTTCAGGATCTGGTCGTGGACCATCGCACGGAAGCGGCTCGGGTTCGGCTCGGTCTCGGTCTTGGCGATGGCCTCTACCATGTCGGCCAGCATGAGGATCCCGGCCTCCTTGAAGCGCGGCTTGGGTCCGGGGTAGCGGAAGTCGGTGTCGCTGGGCGAGTCCTCCTCGTCGCCCATGGCCCGCCGCGCCTTCTGGTAGAAGTACTCGACGACGGTCGTCCCGTGGTGCATCGGGATCATGTCGATGAGCTTCTGGGGCAGCCTCTCATCCTTCGCGAAGGCGATGCCCTCCTTCACGTGGCCGATGATGATCATCTTCGACATGCTCGGGCGCAGCCGGTCGTGGATGCTCCTGTCCTCCCCCATGTTCTCCACGAAGTACTCGGGCTTCGCGATCTTCCCGACGTCGTGGTAGAAGGTGCCGACCTCGGCCAGCAGGCGATCCACGCCGATGGCCTCGGCCGCGTTGCCGGCGAGCTGCGCCACGTTCAGCGTGTGCTGGTAGGTGCCCGGCGCCTTCTCGCGGAGGTGTCTCAGGAGCTCGTTCGAGGGGTCCGCGAGCTCGAGGAGCCTGCGGTCCGTGACGAAGTCGAAGAACCGCTCGATGGGAGGGAGGAGGCAAGTGACGACGGCGCCGGAGATCAGCCCGCCGGCGAAGGCCCAGCCTGGATCCCTGAGGAAGTCCTGGAGCTTCTGAGCATCCCGGAGCCCATCGAAGTAGAAGCCCGGGCTCATGAGCTGGATCGCCACGGCCAGGACCGCCTGCACGAGCCCGCAGTAGAACCCGACGAGCACGGGCTTCGACTGCTTTCGCACGCTCCGCACGCCGAGGACCGCCGTCACGGCCCCCGCCGTCACCACGAGGCTCAGCGGCAGGTCCAGCCTCAGGAGGAGGGGCAGCCGGTCCGGGAACGCATCGAGGTCCGGCAGGGCGCCGAGCCTCGAGCTCGTGAGCCCCAGGATGAAGCCGAGGGCAAGGACCGAGAGGAGCGCCGTGTCCTGGGCGTAAGCGAGGGCGCAGATCATGGCGAACATGGGAAGCGGCACGAGGAGCGGCGACCACCCCATGAGGCCCAAGAGGCGGTAGACCCCGATCACGAGGAGTATGAGGAACACGAACTTGTTGAAGCTCGCGGGCTGCTCGAACACGCCGGGATGGAGCCGGTGGAGGCAGAGCCCGCCAAGGACGGTCAGGGTCAGCAGGAAGAGGGCGAGGCCGAGCGAGTGCTGGAGGTCCGGCGGCTGCGCCAGGAGGGCCAGGAAGAAGGTGAGGACGGCCCCCACGGAGAACCGGAAGATCCGGTTCGCGAGCTGGGCCCGCTCGGCGAGGACCGACTCCGGGCTCACCCTCCGGGGTTGCAGGTACTGGTCTATGCGTCGCTTTCGCCTGGGCACGTCGCCGCGGAGCGGCCGGGCTCAGCGGCCTGGCTGCTCGGCTCCCTCGTAGGCCTCGACGATCTTCCGGACCAGCGGGTGGCGCACGATGTCCATCTTCTGCATCTCGATCCAGGCTATCCCCTTGATCTCTCGGATGATCTTCCTCGCGTGGATCAGCCCCGAGGGGGCACCTTCCGGTAAGTCGACCTGGGTGACGTCTCCGTTGACGACGATGCGCGAGCTCATGCCCATGCGGGTCAGGAACATCTTCATCTGGGGGATCGTGGAGTTCTGCCCCTCGTCCAGGATGATGAAAGCGCTGTTGAGCGTCCGCCCGCGCATGTACGCGAGCGGGATCACTTCGATGATCTCCCGCTCCAGGTACCTCTTGACCTGGTCGTAGTCGAGGAGGTCGTTGAGCGCGTCGTAGAGGGGCCGCAGGTAGGGGTGGATCTTGGCCTGGAAGTCGCCCGGCAGGAACCCGAGCCGCTCGCCGGCCTCGACGGCGGGCCGGCAGAGGATGATCTTCCTTATGATCCCCTGGCGGAGGAAGCTCACCCCCATGTGGACGGCGAGGTACGTCTTCCCGGTCCCCGCAGGGCCTATGCAGAAGACGATCTCGTTCTGGAGGATCGCCTGGACATACGTCTCCTGCCCCTTCGAGCGCGCGAGCGCGTGGCACGTCCGCCTCAGGTCGGCGAGCGCCGCGCCGTGCTCGAGGACCGACGGCTCCGCTGGCGGCGCTGCCGGCGCCTCGGCGGGCGCCGTCCCGTCCCCGGCCGTCCCCGGGGGCGGCGGGGCCGGCGCCGGGTCCGCCGCCTCGGCCTCCGCGGCCCTGGCGAGCTGCTCCACGGAGCGCGCCCGGACCTCCCGGTCGATCTCGCCCGCCACGTGGCCGGGCGAGAGCCTCGCGCCGCCGCGGACCTGGGCGATCAGGCTCGTCAAGAGTGCCGCCACCTTCTCGACGGGCTCCTTTTCGCCGGCGAGGCGGATCGTGGTGCCTCGGCCGGTGAGCTGGACCGGGAACGCGTCCCGGAGCGCCTTCAGGTTGCGGTCGCCGAGCCCGAAGAGGGCCATGGCCTCCTCGTGCGACCCCGCGTGGATGGTCAGCTCCATGGGCTCGGCGGGATCACGGTCTCGGCGAGGGGGCCCGGGCGCCGCGTCTCCCAGGGGCTCGACGGCCGGGGCCCGTCACGCCGGCACGTCGAGGAGTGCCCCCACGATCCAGAACAAGTACCCACTGAAGAGTGTGCTATCGATCAGGTCGAGAACCCCGCCAAGCTCCGGAAGGAGCCGGGAGGAGTCCTTCACTTGATAACAACGCTTGATAAGAGACTCGGATAGGTCACCCACCTGAGTCGAAACAGACAGGATTATCCCCACCGGGATCCCCCACGGCCAGGGAAAAAAGGCCTCGGGCCAGAGCATGGCGGCCCCGGAGAACCAGAGGACGCTGAAGGCCACGGCGGCCAGGCACCCCTCCAGGCTCTTCTTGGGGCTCACCGCCAGGAACCGCACGCGCCCCAGCGTCCGCCCCACGAGGTAGGCCGCGATGTCGTTCCCCTTGACCCCCAGGAAGAAGACGAGCCCCCACAGGGTCCCCCGGGGGAGGTGGTAGATCCGCAGGAGGTACGAGAAGAGGAGGCCGAAGAGCAGCGCGCCCACCACCGTCATGAGGAGCGGCTGGAATCGCTTCTCGTAGTCCCGGCGGAAGACCGTGCAGGCGAATCCCATCGCGACGAGGGCCACGATGCCCCCCGGGACGAGGAGCCGGCTCTCCTGCGGCGAGGCCGACTCCCACCAGCCGACGCCCAGGAAGTATGCCGTGGCGGCCAGGCCCACGAGGAAGAGGCCCGCGCCGCCCCCGCGCTCCCTGGAGGCGATGCCGGCCAGGGCCGCGAGCTCCCCCCAGCCCGCGAGGCCCAGGAGCACGATCAGGGCCGACACGCACGTCCGCACGCCGAGGAAGTGATCGAGCACGAAGAGCCCGAGGATCGCCGTGACCATGGTGGAGCCGAGGACGAGTCGGGTCGCCATGGAGACCTCAGGCTCCCCCTCCCGCGGCGATGGCGGCGCGCTCCACCGGCATCATGCATGCCCTTGCGGGCACCGCGCCGCCAGGTCGGCGGGGCTCACGGCGCCGTACTTGCGCTCCCTCGAGCAGTAGGCACGCAGGGCCTCGTCGAGCTGAGGCACGTCGAAGTCGGGCCACAGCTCCTGGGTGACCCAGATCTCGGTATACGAGCACTGCCAAAGGAGGAAGTTCGAGAGGCGGTACTCGCCGGCCGTGCGGATCAGCAGGTCGGGGTCGGTCATCTCGGGGTCGGCGAGGTACCTCCGGAAGCCCCGCTCGCCCAGCGCCCGGACGTCCTCCTCGGTGAGACGTCCCGCCCGTGCCTCGCGGGCGATCCTCGCGACGGCCTCGAGGATCTCCTGCCGCGCACCGTAGTTCAAGGCGAGGCGCAGCACCATGCTCCCGCGGTCGCGGGTCAGGCGCTCCGTCTCGGCGAGCTCGGCGCGGACATCGGCCGGCAAGGCCTCCACGTCCCCCACCGCCTTGAGGCGGATGTCGTTCTCGAGGAGCTCTTCCCGCTCCGAGACGAGGTAGGACTTGAGGAGCTTCATGAGGAAGCCCACCTCCGTCTTGGGCCTGCGCTGGAAGTTCTCCGTCGAGAGGGCGAAGAACGTGATCTCCGGGATCCCCAGGGAGCGGCAGCGGCGCGTCACCCTCCGGAGGCTCGACGCGCCGTTCTCGTGGCCGAGCAGCCTCGGCAGGCCGCGGGTCCTCGCCCAGCGGCCGTTCCCGTCCATGATGAAGGCGATGTGTCGCGGGAGCTTCTCCGCGGGGAGGTCGACGCGCGTCCCGTCCGGGGCTCCCTCACCCATGGGCCGCGACCATCCCGCCGCGCGAGGGCTGGAGCCAGGGGTCGAGGCGGATCGTCTCGCAGCGTTCCTTGCCCACCGAGACCATGGCGATGGGGCAGCGGCTCTCGTCGGCGATGAACTGGAGGTAGGCCTGAGTCTCCTGGGGCAGCTCGGCGAGGCTCCGGCAGCGCGAGATGTCCCTCCTCCAGCCCGGGACCGCCCTGTAGACGGGCTCCACGGGGACATCGGCGCGCGTCGGGAAGGACCCCACGGGCCCGCCCGGCGCCCGGTAGCCCGTCGAGGCGAGGATCTCGCCGAATCCATCGAGGACGTCGAGCTTCGTGATGGCGAGGGCGTCGATGTCGCCGAAGCTGATGGCGTAGCGGATCGCAACGAAGTCCAGCCACCCGCAGCGGCGCGGGCGGCCCGTCGTCGCGCCGAACTCGCGGCCGAGCTTCCGGAGGCGGTCCCCGGTCTCGTCCTTGAGCTCCGTGGGGAAGGGGCCTTCCCCCACGCGGGTGGAGTAGGCCTTGGTGATGCCGAGGACCGTGCCCACCTTCCGCGGCGAGAAGCCGGTGCCGGCCCCGAGGCCGAGGAAGGAAGTGTTCGAGGAGGTGACGAAGGGATACGTGCCGAGGTCCACGTCGAGGAGCGAGCCCTGGGCGCCCTCGAAGAGGATCCGCTTGCCCTCCCGCTCGGTGTCCCGCAGGTACTGGCCGATGTCGCGCACCCTCGGCCTCAGGCGCTCCGCGTACCCCAGGTACTCGGCGGAGACGGCTCCGAGGTCGAGGGGCTCGAGTCCGTGGAGCCGCTGGAGCTCGGCGTTCTTCGCGGCCAGGTTGCGTTCGAGGAGGGCCCGGAAGCGATCGGGGTCGACGAGGTCCACCATGCGGATCCCGAGGCGGGCCGCCTTGTCGGTGTAGCAGGGCCCGATGCCGCGCTGCGTCGTGCCGATCCGGTCCCCCGAGGCGGAGCTCTCCCGGAGGGAATCGAGCAGCCGGTGGTACGGCAGCACCACGTGGGCCCTGTCGCTGATCCAGAGGTTCTCCTCGTGGTCGATGCCGAAGCGGCGGAGCTGGTCCAGCTCGTCGATGAGGGCCCGCGGGTCGAGGACGACCCCGTTCCCGATCACGCAGACCTTCCCCTCCTGGAGGATCCCCGACGGGATCAAGTGGAAGACGAACTCCCGCTCCCCGATCTTGACCGTGTGGCCCGCGTTGGCCCCTCCCTGGTACCGCACGACGACGTCGAACTCGGCCGAGAGGACGTCGACGATCTTCCCCTTGCCCTCGTCACCCCACTGGATGCCGACGACGCAGACGTGCTTGGAGCCTTGTCGCATGAGCGCTCTTCGGGTGGTGGCGGCCTACTGAAGGGGGGCCTTCTGCCTCACCATCCTGGCGAACTGGTCGAAGAGGAAGGTGAAGTCGTTGGGGCCCGGGGCTGCCTCGGGGTGGAACTGGACCGTGAAGATGGGGAGGTCCCTGTGGACGAGGCCCTCGTTGGAGCGGTCGTTGAGGTTCAAGAAGTAGGGCTCGACTCCCTTGGGCAGCGTGTCCACGTCGACGGCGTAGCAGTGGTTCTGCACCGAGATCTCGATCTTCCCCGTCTTGAGGTTCTTGACGGGGTGGTTGCCGCCGTGGTGGCCGAACTTGAGCTTGAAGGTCCTCCCGCCGAGGGCCAGGGAGACGAGCTGGTGCCCGAGACAGATCCCGAAGACGGGGTAGTCGGCGGCCAGCGAGCGGACGGCCTTCACCGCGTAGGGGAGGCCCTCCGGGTCGCCCGGCCCGTTCGAGAGGAAGATGCCATCGGGCTTGAGGGCCCTGGCGTCGTCCGCCGTGGCCTTGGCGGGCAGCACGTACACCTCGAAGCCCATGTCGTAGAGGATGCGGAGGATGTTGTGCTTGATCCCGTAGTCGTAGGCGGCGATCCGGAGCCCCTCGCCCAGCCGCTCGCCGGGACGGTTGTCCTTGAAGCAGGAGGAGAAGGGCGTCGTGAAGCCCCGCGTCCAGCGGTGCGCCTCCTTCGAGCTCACCTCGGCGACCATGTCGATGCCCCCGAGCCCGGGCCAGGCCCTCGCCCGCTCGACGAGGGTGGGATCCTCGAGCTCGCGGTCGCCCCTCGACCCGGAGCCTATCACGCCCTTCAAGGACCCGGCAGTCCGGAGGAGCTTCGTGACGGCGCGCGTGTCGACGCCCGAGATCCCCACGATGCCGTACTTCTTGAGGTACGACCCCAGGTCGGCCTGGGAGCGGAAGTTGGACGGGCGGCGGCTCAGCTCGCGCACGATGACCCCGCGGACGCAGGGCCGGAACGACTCCTCGTCATCGGCGTTGATCCCGTAGTTGCCGATGAGGGGGTTCGTCATGACGACCATCTGGCCGTTGTAGGACGGGTCCGTGAAGATCTCCTGGTATCCCGAGAGGGACGTGTTGAACACCACCTCCCCCACCGAGATCCCCTCGGCGCCGATGGGCGTGCCGTGCAGCACGGTGCCGTCCTCGAGGGCCAGCTTGGCGATCCCGTCACTCGTCGTGGTCAACGCGCGGACTCCTTGTGGTTCGGACGTGGTTCGAAGCCGAGGGATTATAGCAAGCGGTACGAGCCGGGGCGACGGACCTCACCTCGCCCCCCGCCGGACCTCGGTCTTCCCACCCAGGTACGGTCTCAAGACCTCGGGGATCGTCACGCTGCCGTCGGCCTGCTGGTTGTTCTCGAGGATGCTGATCAGGATCCTCGGGCTCGCGATGGCGGTGTTGTTCAGGGTGTGACAGAAACGCACCTTCCCCTGGGCGTCGCGATAGCGGAGGTTCAGGCGGCGGGCCTGGTAATCGTGGAAGCGCGAGGCGCTGTGCGTCTCCCCGTAGCCCCCTCGCGAGGGCATCCAGGTCTCGATGTCGAACTTCTGCACCTGCGGGGCCCCGAGGTCTCCGCCGCAGACGTTGACGACGCGGTAGGGGAGCCCGAGCGCCTGGAGGATGGCCTCGGCGTTCTCGAGGATGAGCTGGTGGAACCGCCTGGACTCGGCCTCGTCGGCCCGGCAGACGACCACCTGCTCAATCTTGTTGAACTGGTGGATCCTGTAGAGGCCCTTCGTGTCCTTCCCCGCGGCTCCCGCCTCGCGCCGGTAGCACGTCGACACGCCGGCGTAGAGCTTCGGCAGCTCCGACTCCTCGAGGATCTCGTCGGAGTGGAACGCCGTGACGGGCACCTCGGACGTCCCGATCAAGTAAAGGCCGTCCTTCTCGCAGGCGTAGGCCTGCTCCTCGCCCCCGGGGAAGTACGCAGTCCCCACGAGCGGCTCGCGGCGCACGAGGGTCGGGACGATCATGGGGGCGAACCCCTTCCGGACGAGCTGATCGAGGGTGTAGCTCAAGACCGCGAGCTCGAGGAGGGCCCCCTCGTTCTTGAGGATGTACGTGCGGGAGCCCGCGAGCTTCGCGGCTCGGGGGAAGTCGACCAGGTCCAGCGCCTCGCCGAGCTGGATGTGGTCTTTGGGCTCGAAGTCGAAGGCGCGAGGCTGACCCCACCGCTTGACCTCGACCGAGTCCTTCTCCGACTCGCCCTCGGGGACATCGGGATCGGGGACGTTCGGGATCCTGAGGAGGAGGTCCCCGACCTCGGCCTCGATGGTCTGGAGCTCCTGGTCGATGGACTTCGCTCGCGCCGCGACCTCGCCCATCTCCCGCCGGAGCCTCTCCCGCTCCTCGCCCTGAAGACGCGCGATCTCCTTGCCCACTCTGTTCTGCCGGGCCTTGAGCTCGTCCCGCTCGAAGGCGAGCTTGCGGCGCGCCGCGTCGAGCTCGAGGAACCGGTCCACCGCGGCCTCCGCCGGGATCCTCTTCACCCTCGCCCCGGCCTTCACGCCTTCAGGGTCCTCCCGGATCCTCTTCGCATCGAGCATGGATGCCTTCCTCTGGTTCCCCTCCTGTCCCGGAAAAACCGGCCAAGGATTGTACCCGCGTTTCCCCCGTTGGGTAGGCTCGAGCGGGGCCTTGGCGGACCGCAATTGTCTTTGGTGATCCCCGGACCCGCGCCTACAATGACCCGTCGCGTGGGGTCTCAAGAGATGCAATCTGGTTGCTTCCGACGAGTGGTCTCCCTGCCTCGCGGTCCGCGGGGACCGGCGAGGCAAGGACGCCTCGTGCGTGGCGACAAGGGTCCCGAGGCCGATGGGGAGGGGAGTCAACCGTGACCATGGATCCGCGAAGGGTGGCCGCGACGGTCCTGCGGCGGTTCGTACGAGGCGAGGCGACGGCGGCGGAGCTCCAGCGAGCGGCGAGGCGGCTCGACCTCGACGGTCCGGGTCCGTTGTGCGAGGCCCTGGAGCTTTCGCGGAGCGAGCTCGAGGAGATCGCCGTCGGCTTCGAGGACCTCGAGCGAGAGATCTCCGGGTACCTCGAGGGCCGGCTCGGGCGCGAGGCCTTCTTCGCGCGCGCCGTCTCCCTCCACCGGATCGTCACGTCCTGGGCCTACGAGGCCGCGGGGGTCTCGAGCCCCGCCGTCGGGACGACGCTGCGGCTCCTGGCCCTCCTCCTCGAGGCGAGCCACCCGGCGCCCCTGGCGAAGCTCCGCAGGTCGCTCCTGCGGATCCGCCGGTGGCTTGCGGCGCGAGAGGAGGTGCCCCTCCGCGGGTTCCTCCCGCGCATCTTCCGCGACATGGGGGCCCTGAGGCTCTGCATCCTCGAGAACCCCCTCGAGTCCTCCATGCCGTTCCTCTACGCGGGCGCCGGGTCCCAGTGGATCGACATCGGGCTCATGAACCAGGCCGGCGAAGAGGTCCGCCTGATCCCCATGTCGATCTTCACGCGCCGCTTCTTCCACCACGAGATGCCCGAGCTGATGTCGCGGATCACCGAGCAGGGGGAGCCGGTGCGCAGGGACGACTTCTGCTATCACCCCGAGAACGACCAGGCGATCTCGCTGAAGGAGCGCTTCCCGCAGCTCCGGGACTCCCCGGCGGCGTTTCAGTACTTCATCGACTGCGGCGGCCTGGCGGAGATCGTGATCGACGTTCCCTTCCTCCGGCGGCCCCAGGTCCTCTTCGCCGCGAGGCTCTTCTGCCTCCAGAACCGCATACGGAGCGCCACTCTGGACGGACGGAGGGTCAGCTTCACGGCCCTCACGCACTGACCTCGACGAGAGAGATGGCTCGCTCGCTCGCCCCGCGGAGTTCCCTGCTCACCCTCCTCCTCCTCGTGGGCTGCAGCCTCCAGGAGGGCGCGCCCGAGCGCGACGAGTGGCACGAGCTCCTCATCGGCGGCGAGCCGGCCGGCTACATGCGCGTGTCGGAGCGGCGCCGCGAAGGCGGCGGGCACGTCGTGACGACGACGCAGAAGCTCGTCTTGCGCCGGGGAGCCACCGTGCTCGACACGGAGGCGACGGCGTCCGTGGAGGAGGACGCCGAGGGGAGGATCCTGGGGTTCCGCTTCGTGCAGAAGCTCTCGGGGCAGGCCCTGGAGGCGCGGGGGGTCGCCGAGGGCGGCGAGCTCCTCGTGACCGAGACCGTCGGGGGCCAGGACCCGCGCACATCGCGGATCGGCATGGACCCGAGGGCCGTCGGGCTCCACCAGGGCGAGGAGATCTTGAACTCGAGGCTGAGGCGTCCCGGGGACCAGGCCGAGGTCGTCCTCTTCTTCCCGGAGGCGCGCCGCTTTGGGACCGAGCGGGCCCTCTTCGAGCGGGAGGAGCCCGTCCCGGGCCCCGGCGGGACGAAGGTCCTGCGCCGCCACAGCGTGACGGTGGACTTCCTCCCGGGCCTGGTCACGACGGAGTGGCTCGACGAGGAGCTCCAGCTCCAGAGGTCGAGCTTCAAGCTCCTGGGCCTCGAGATCACCACGCGGCGCTCGACGGCGCGCGAGGTCCTGGCGAAGAAACTCGGCTCGCCGCCCGAGGTCTTCTTCTCGACCGCGATCCCCGTCTCGCGCCCCGTGAGCCCCGGCGCGAGGGAGGCGGTCTACCGCATCGTGAAGAACGAGGGCAGCTTCCCCCCGGATTCCTCGAAGCTCTTCCCGGGGGCCGGCCACGAGGTTCTCCGCGACGAGGGACCCGCGGCGCGCGTCCTGCGCGTGCGGCGCGTCGAGCCCCTAGCCGCCGCCAGGCGCCCCGTGACCCCGTCCGGTGGGCTCGACGAGCTCCTGCGGCCGAACAGCTTCATCCAGTCCGATGACCGGGCCATCGCCGAGGCCGCCGCGAAGGCGGCGGGCGGTGAGCCCGATGCCTGGAAGGCGGCGTTGCTCCTCGAGCGGTGGGTCTACGAGAACGTCCAGGAGAAGAACCTCAACACGGCCTTCGCCACCGCGAAGGAGGTCTTCGCGGCGAGGGAGGGCGACTGCACGGAGCACGCCGTGCTCCTCGCGGCGCTCCTGCGCGCGGCGGGCGTCCCGGCCCGCGTGGTGGCGGGCCTCGTCCTCTACGAGGGGGCCTTCGTGGGCCACATGTGGACCGAGGCGCACGTGGGCGAGTGGGTGCCGCTGGACGCGACGCGCGGCGCGGGCGGCGTGGGTCCCGACCACATCGCGCTCGCCGCCTCCTCGCTCGAGGGGGCCAGCGTCGCCGACTTCTTCCTCGGGATCGTCCCCATCCTCGGCAGCGTGAAGATCGATGTCCTCGAAGTCACCGAGTGAGGAGGACCTCGAGGCCTACGCCTACGACCTCCCCGAGCGCCTGATCGCCCAGCGTCCCCCAGAGCGCCGGGGAGACTCGCGGCTCCTCGTCCTCGAGCGCCGGACGGGGCGGCGCGAGCACAGGACCTTCCGCGATCTCCCATCCTACCTCCGGCCGGGCGACCTCCTCGTCGTCAACGAGACGCGCGTCTTCCCGGCCAGGCTCAGGACGCGGCGCGAGACCGGCGGCAAGGTGGAGGTCCTCCTCCTCGAGTGCCTCGAGGGCGGCGCCTGGGAGGCCCTGGCTCGGCCCACCCGCGCCCTCGTGCCCGGGGAGGAGCTGAAGCTCGAGGCCGAGGAGGCGGCGGGCGCCGCGCTGCGCGTGCTGCGCCGCGAGGCGGAGAAGGTGGCGGTCGAGGTCCTCGAGGCCGGGAGGCTGCTCGGGCCCCCCGAGGCGCTGGCGCTCTGCGAGCGCGCCGGCGAGACGCCGCTCCCGCCCTACCTGCGCCGGGCCCCCGGGCAGGGCCGCGACCCCGCGGACCGCGACCGCTACCAGACGGTCTTCGCCCGGAACCCTGGGGCCGCCGCCGCCCCCACCGCGGGCCTCCACTTCACCGAGGAGATCCTGGAGGAGGTCCGCCGCGCGGGAGCGACGGTCGCGCCGGTGACGCTGCACGTGGGCCTCGGGACCTTCAAGCCGTTGACTCCCGACGCGCTCCGGGCCCCCACGCTGCACGCCGAGCAGGTCGAGGTCTCCCCCCCCGCCGCCGCCGAGATCCTCGGGGCGCGGGCGGCGGGCCGCCGCACGATCGCCGTGGGGACCACGTCGGTGAGGGCCATCGAGAGCCTCATCGCGCGGGGCGCGCCGGGCCGCTGGAGGACGGACCTCTTCATCAAGCCCGGGTATCCTTTCCGCGGCACCGACGCCCTCGTCACCAACTTCCACCTCCCGCGCTCGAGCCTCCTCGTCCTCGTGAGCGCCTTCGCGGGGCGCGAGCTCGTCCTCGAGACATACCGCGAGGCGGTGCGCGAGGGGTACCGCTTCTACAGCTTCGGCGACGCCATGCTGGTCCTTTGACTCCGCGCGAGGCTCCATGAGAGACCGGGACGACGACGAGGCGGCGGGGGGCTCGGCGACGGTCTCCTGCTGGTTCTGCGACCACCGCCTGACGGCGCGCCAGGTGCTCCGAGACGGCATCTTGAGGAGCCGGGCCGAGGAGGCCGGCGGGCCCTACCGCATCCTCCAGTGCCCGGCCTGCGGCCGCGAGAACCTCTGCGAGCGGACGCGGCGCGGCATGTGGTTCTCCTCGCCGAGCTCGAAGGTGTCCTTCCTCGACTACCTCTTCAGCCAGTACCTCGCCGGCGAAGGAGCCGAGGCGGCGACCCTGCTCGCGGCGATGACCTGGTACCGCGAGAACGAGGAGAGGCGCCGGTACTTCTTCGAGCGCGATGGAGACCGCCGCTACTCGGGCCGGAGCTTCCTCTCGTGGCTGTGGCCCGCGCCGCCCGGGCCGGCGGGCCGAGCCGGGGCGGGTCGCCCGGGC
>JACQVW010000603.1 GCA_016209535.1 Planctomycetota bacterium
GGCTTCCTCCTAAAGAGAGGAATCACAAGGTGATGCGGCAGCAAGCCTCAGGGCACTCAGCCGTGACGACTCGGGTCTGCGGCCGAGGATCCGCAGCTCAACTGACAAACACGAGCTAGGGCCTCGCCTGCTCCAGCTCGAGCGGCTTCCCGTCCCGGCCGGTAATCCTGAGGCAGGCGCCCCAGCCGCCGCCGTCATTCAAGACCTTGAGGAGGATGCGGTTCGCGCCCTCCCGGAGCCTGACCTCGACCGAGTCCTGGTCCGGCGCCAGGCCCCGGTTCACCTTGTTCGCGTGGACCTTCTCGCCGTTCAGCCAGCACGCGACCTGGTCGTCGCTCCCGATCTTGAGGACGGCGTCGCACGCCGCCTTCCCCGTGACCTCCGCGTAGAGGTACGCCCCGGCGCTCGACTGCGGGTAGCCGGCCTCCTCGAGCGCCACGAGCCCGCGGGGACTCGGCGTGTGGTAGGGCTTCCAGCGGCGCTCCTCGCCCTCGTGGAGGACGGGGCTCGCGAGGTCCACGCCGCTCTCGGGCGGCAGGGCCTTGTCCCAGAGCTCCCCCTGCGGGTTCGGGAAGGGGGCGAGGATCCACCAGCGCGTGACGAAGCCCGCCTTGCGGGCGAAGTCGGCCTCGACGCCGAGGCGCCGCAGGCGGCGCACGCACTGGGTCGCCGTCGCCTCGTCCACGTCCAGCTCGAGGATCCGCTCGTAGATCGACCTCGCGCCGGCCTGCTGGCCCTCCGGGAGGCGCTCGGCGAGGCGCAGGGCCGCGCGGCCCGCGGCCCGCTGGAGAGCGCCGGGCTTGAGGAAGGAGCGAATCTTCTCCAGGGCTCCGGGCGGGCCGACCTCGGCGAGGCCCCGCAGGGCGCCGCGGAGGTCGTCCTCGCGACCCGAGGCGCCGAGGACCTGCTCGTAGAGCCGAGCGGCCCGGTCCCGGTCCTTCGAGGCGAGGGCCTCGGCGAAGCGCAAGGCGCCGCGCGCCGCGGCCTGCCTCTCCTCGGCCGAGCCCTTCTCGAGGGCCTCGAGGAGGACGGGCAGCGCCGCGGGATCGCTCGAGCGGGCGAGCCCATCGAGCGCCGCGACCCGCACGGCGGGGTCGGGATCTCGAGCGGCCTCGCGGAGCAGGTCCGAGGCGGCGGCGGGCGCCCGCGAGCCCGCGACGCGCAGCAGGGCGGCGCGACGGGGGCCCACCTCCGCTCGAGCGGCCGCGAGGACGGCCACCGACGCCTCCTCTCCGCCGAGGAGACCGAGGGACCGCTCCGCAGCGTCGCGTTCCGCGGGCTCGGCGGAGCGGAGGGCCGCGACGAGGTCGGGCACGACCGCCGCGCTCCCGAGCCTGCCCAGGGCCCTCAAGGCGGCGAGCCGCACCGCGGGCAGCGGGTCCTTCGCCGCGGCGCGCACGGCCTCGAGGGCCCGCGCGTCGCGCTGGGCCGCCGCGGCGCGGATGAGCGCCGCGCGCTTCGTGCCCGTGGGGTCCGCGAGGCCCTGGACGAGGGCCTCGGCGGCGCCCGGCAGGTCCGCGAGGGCCTCTTCGGCCGCGGCGGCCGGCTCCCCGCCCGCGTCGATGGCCTCGAGGAGGGCCTCGAGGGCCTCCTTGCGGACCGCCTCGACGAGCCCGCCCCGGAGCTGGCGCAGCGCCGCCGCGCGCAGGCCCCCCGGGTCCTTCCGATCGCGCGCGGACCTCAAGACCGCCGCGGCCGCGTCGGGCCCGCCCCGGCGCGCCAGGAGCTCCAGGAGCGCCGACCGCCCCTCGGGCCCGCCGCCCGCCGCGAGGCGCGCCACGAGCAGCTTCGTCATGGCCTCCCCGGGGAATGCCGCTGCGGCCTCGATCGCCGCGCCGCGCACCCGCGGGTCGGGGTCGTCGATGGCGCCCGCGACGCGCTCGACCTCCATCTGGAGCCCGGCGCGGGCGAACCCCAGGAGGGCCGCGGCGCGCGGCGCGGGCCCCATCGAGAGCGCTTTCTCATAGATCCTGCGCGCCGCGCCGCGCTCGTTCTGCCTCGCGAGGGAGTCGGCCAGACGCAGGTAGGCCCGCTGCGCGGCGGCGAGCTCGGGTCCCTTCAGCTCCTGGAGCGCGGCCTCGACGACGCTCACGGCCGAGACGTCGCCGATCTCGGCCAGGGCCTCGAGGGCCGCGAGCCGCACCGCCGGCTCGTTCCCCTTCTCCTCGGCGACCTCGATGAGGTCCGCCGCGGCGAGGAAGTCCCGGCGGACTCCGAGGGAGCGGGCGATGCCGATCCGGAGCGCCCCGTCGGCGGTCCGCAGCGCCGCGCGCAGCTCCCGCTTCGCGTTGGGGTGCGGGTTCGCCTCGAGGGCCCGGCGAGCGCCCTCCCGGAGGCCCGCGTCGTTCTCCGGCCGGAGGAGCTTCGAGATGGCCGGCACGACCTCGCCCCGGCCGCAGGTCTCGAGGAGGCGCAGGACGAGGACGCGGGCCGCGACGGGCACGCCGCCCTCGAGCTGCGCCGCGAGGGCCTGGGCCACGGCCTTCCGCTCGGCCTCGGCCCCGGGCCGGCCGGCCTGGAAGCAAGTCCGCTCGAGCTCGACGAAGGCCCGGTCCACGGCGCCGGCATCGCTCGAGGCGAGGCCGGCGGCGAGCCCGGCGACCTTGGCGGCCGGCGACTCGTCCTGAGCGCAGAGGAGGATCCAGGCGAGGAGGATGTGCGTCATGGGCGCGTGCTCGCGGTGCTCGGGTTCTTCAAAGGTGGTACGGCGCTCGCATCGGCCGGTCGAGCCAGCGGCTCGCCTCGGGGTCCCCGACGATCTCCTCCTTCGAGGGGTCCCACTGGAGCTTGCGGCCGAGCCAGATCGCCATGTTGCCGAGGTGACACACGGTCACGGACCGCGCGCCGATCTCGACGTCGGCCACGGGTCGAGCGCGGGTCGCGATGCACCGCCGCCAGTCCTCGTGGTGCCCGGGGCTCTGGTAGAGGCGCAAGTCGCCGGGGCCGAGCGGCTCCGCCGCGGCCTCTTCCGGGTCCGCGTGGAAGTACCCGCGGTTGACCGTGATCCTCCCGCCCTCGCCGATGAACTGCACCCCGTTCGCGCCGGTCTCGCCGCAGCGGACGATGACGCCGTCTGCGTAGCGGTACGTGACGTGCTGCCCCTGGGGCGGGTCGACGGGGGAGGGCACCGTCTCGCCGGGCGGGAAGACCTCGACGGGACCCGTCGCGTCCCTGCCCAGGCCCCACTGGGCGATGTCGAGGTGGTGCGCGCCCCAGTCCGTCATCATGCCGCCCGAGTACTCCCGGAAGGCGCGCCAGTTGAAGGGGTGGAGCGCCCTGTTGAAGGGCCGCCAGGGCGCGGGGCCGATCCAGCGGTCCCAGTCGAGGCCCGGGGGCGTTTCCTCGGCGGGCAGGTTGCAGGGCCTCGAGGTGCCCCAGACGCCCACGTGGACCGTGTGGACGCGGCCGATGCGGCCCGACCGCACGAGCTCGCAGGCCTTGAGGAACTCTCCCGACGAGCGCTGCTGGCTCCCCGTCTGGAAGATGCGGCCGTACCGGCGGGCGGCGTCGGCCATGGCGCGGGCCTGCCGGACCGTGAGCGAAAGCGGCTTCTCGCAGTAGACGTCCTTCCCCGCCTCGCAGGCGTGGACTGCCGCGAGGGCGTGCCAGTGGTCGGGCACACTGATCACGACGGCGTCGACGTCCTTCCGGTCGAGGAGCTCGCGGTAGTCGTTGTGCGCGCCGCAGTGGGCTCCGACCGACCGCGAAGCGGCCTCGCGCTTCGAGGCGTCGACGTCGCAGACGGCGACGGCGGGGAAGCGCCCGTCGCGGGCGTAGCCCCCGAGGTGCCCGCTCCCCATGCCCCCGACGCCGATGAACCCCACGCCGACCCGGTCGTTCGCCGAGGCGCCCTCCGCGGCGGCGAGGGCCCCGCTCCGGACCACGGCCGGGGCCGCCAGGCCAAGCCCGGCGGCGCGCAGGGCGGCGGAGAGGAACTTCCGGCGGGATGTGCTTCGTGTCGTGATTCGTGTCATGATGCCTCCTGTGGAGCCCCGTGATTCTCCGCCACTCCAACCGCCCCCGTCCAGCGGTTTGTCCGCCCTCCGGGCGGTGGGCCCGCCGGCCCTGCTCTCGGCCCTCCTCTACGCGGGCGCCGCGCACGTCGACCTCGACCGTTCGCCGCTCGCGCGGGCCTACGCTGGGCTGATCTCGTCCCTCTACGGAAGCCGCGTCGCCCGGGCCGATGGCGCCGCGGTGGTCACCCGCCGCGGCGAGGTCCTCGAGCTCACGACAGCCTGCCTCTACCTGGACCTCGCCGCGGCCGCGGCCCCCTGGGTGGTCCTGGCGGCGCGGAGGCCTTCCAGGGGCCTCCTCCTCTGCCTCGCCTTCCTCGTCGCGTCGCAGGGGGCGAACCTCTTGAGGATCGGGCTCACCTTGTGGCTCTCGGACCTGGGCGCCGGTTGGCTCGCGGCGCACCACCTCGTCGACCTCCTCGTCTGGTACGGCCTCCTCTGCGCCGCGATCGGCTGCTTCCTGCGGTCGCGAGGCCTCGCGGGCTGGCGCTGGCTCCTCGCCTTCGCCGCCCTCGGGATCGCCTGGGACCTGGGGAGCGTGCTCCTCGGACCACGGGGGTAGCCGTGCGGCCCGGGTGGATTTCATCGTCCACTGCGCATCCTCGACGTCGTTCCTGCGCGACCGCGAGTGCCTCCGGGTCAACGCCGACGGCATCGAGGGCCTGCTGCGCTTCGCGGCATGGACCTCGTCTTCGACAACCGGCGGCTCCGGGGCGAGCTGGGCGACCGCCTTCCGCCCTGCCGCGCGCCACGGAGTACCTGGGCGAGCTCCTGAGCCTCGTCACGCCGGAGGAGGCCTTGCGCGAGAGCGCGGAGCCGTGAGGGCGGCGGAGCGCGCGGCCGAGCCTCCCCGCCGGCGATGCCGGAGCGCGAGAAGGAGGAGGACCGCGAGGCCCGCGGCCGCGGGGCCCAGCCTCGCCTCGAGGCCGAAGGCCTTCTTGATCGACTTCCACACCTTCTGCGCCACGCGGTAGATGATCGCGCCCATCCGGATCGCTGCCCACTTGGGGTCGCGCCAGCCGTAACGCAAGACGTTGAGGAAGTCGCGAGCGATCCACTTCGTCTTGAGCCGGTCGCGCTTCGCGTGGCCGGCGTGGAAGGCGTCCTGGAGCGGAGCGCCCAAGGTCACCAGCGTGCTCCAGGAGGCCGTGTACTCGGGCCAGGGGTTCGAGTCCAGGGTCGGATCGGAGGCGAGCGGACCCATCACCTGCGCAGAGGGCAGGACGTTCGTGGCGACGTCTTCCCAGATCCTCACGTGGTGCCACTCGTGGTGGACCGTCTCGGGAGCGGGGTACTTCTCCACGTACTGGATCAAGATGGGCAAGTACGTGACCTCCGAGTACAGGTGGTAGACCCCGGGAGGAGCCTGGGTGACGCTATACGTGAAGGCGGGAGCCTCGTTCCCGTACTCGCCGGGCCAGAGGAGGCTCGTGACCGCCCAGAACGGCCCCTCCTCGCCCCCGATCTCCATGTCCCAGACCTCCCGCACACCGTACTCCTCGAAGACCGTGGCCGCGATGTGCCCCGTGGGGTCCAGGTTGGCGAAGGGGTTCGACGCGGCGTACTCGTAGAGGTTCACGCTCGCGCCGTCCGCCTGGATGTCGCGGCTGAGGAACCTCCCCAGGACCGGGTCGTAGTGCCGCGCGCGGAAGTAGTAGAGGCCCGTCTCCGCGTCGAGGTACTGCGCCGTGAAGAGGCAGCGGTTGCCCCGGGCCCCCGGCGCACGGACGCCGCCGTCGTCTCCGCCAAAGTCGAGAACGCCGTTGGCTCCGGGGGAGAACGTCGTCACCTGGCCGTAAGGGTCGTAGACGTGGCCCTCGACCAGGCGCCCCGTCATGTCGCTGAGCCCGCAGACGCTCCGGCGCAGGTCCTGGTGGAAGAAGAGGCGCTCGTCGGCGGCTCCGGTCGCGGTCGCGTCGCCGTCCAGGTTGCGATCGAGGACCAGGGGCTCATCCATGCGCTGGCCGAAGACGTGCTGGCGGAGGAGGCTCCCCGCCCCGTCGCGCTCCTCGATGGCGCGGTCGCCGTCGTAGTAGAAGTGGGTGACGCCATCGTGAGGGCCCGAGCTCAAGACCTCCTTCCGGATCCGCCGGTCGTAGGCGTCGTAGAGATACCGCGCGACGAGGGCGCCGTCCGACCTCCGGCGCACCTCGCGGAGCCGGTTCCGCGTGTCGTAGCGGAAGCCGAAGGTCCCGTCCTCGATGCGGTTCCCCGAGGGGTCATGGAGGACGAGGGTCTTCGCGACGCCCAGGCTGCTCCCCGCCTCGCCCGTGGAGGCCACCTCGTTCTGGTCGTTGGCCCGGATCACGTCGGTGATCCCCACGGAGAGGTCGAAGGTCTGGTTCGCCAGGCGCACCTCCTGCCAGTTCCCGAGGCCGTCGAGGGACCGCTCCTCGATCCCGAGGCCGATCGAGGGCGGAGCGGCCATGGCGGGCGGCCCGGCGAAGTCCTGGCCCGTGGGCCGCGGCGAGCCCGCGCGCACCACGCCTCCCGCGTGCGTCACCGCGGCCAGGGTCCCGCGCAGGAGCTGCACCAGGCGGTGGTCCGAGTCCGTCTCGTAGAGGTCGCCGAGCCCGGGCGCATGGAGCTTCCGCTCGAAGCGCGGGTCCCCGCCGGCCTCGTATCCGTGCTCGAAGCCGAAGGCGCCCGTCGCGACGCCGCTCACGCCCGTGTGGCGCACCCGCAGGGGCCGCCCCGCGGCATCGTAGCTGGTCCCGGCGCCGTCGCTCAGGTCGACGGCCGTGCCGTTCCCGTGGAGGCGGCGCAGGAGCCGGGCGGGGCCGACCCTCTCGTAGCTCGCGATGAGGCGGCCGCCGGCGGCCGGAGCGTCGGCGATGGAATCGATGCGGCCCAGCGCGTCGTACGCGAGGCTCAGCTCGCGGCCGTTCGGATAGACGACGCGGGTCACGCGAGAGGCCCCTTCGTGAGCCCAGAGCACCGACCGCGTCACGGCCGCGTCGGCCGGGCCGAAGCTCTGGTCCTCCTGCACCAGGCGCGAGAGCGAGTCGTGGTCGCGCCGCACGACGGAGTTGTCGGCGAACGAGTCCGGGTCGTTCCCGTCGAAGGCGTAGGTGACGCGCCCGAGGCCGTCGTACTCGTACTGCACGACCGCCGTGCCCACGGCCTGGATCGTCGCCGTCCGGGTCTCCGAGGGCGAGGGCAGGAGCGGGTTCGCGTTCAGGTTGTCGGCGGGCACGCTGAAGGCGCGCCCCGAGGTGTAGGTGAGGACCCTCTGGATCGGGTCGTAGCCGAACTTGTACCCGTTCGCGTTGCGGTCGGAGGCGAAGGTGAGGTGATCGTCCCTGTCGTAGGTGAGCGTCGTGGAGCGGCCGTCGCGGTTCCTCTCCTCGACGAGGCGGTCGTGAGAGTCGTAGACGAGCTGCGTCGCGTTGCCGTTGTCGTCCGTGCGCCGGTCGATCCGCCCGTTGGGGGTCCACGTCCACTGCATGGAGATCCCCGTGTCGTCGATCGCCTGGTGCGGGGCGATCCCCAGCTCTCCCAGGCGCTCGAGGACGATGGGGGCCCTCGTCCCCTCGCCCGTCAAGGCGTCCCCCGCGTCCCGCAAGTCCCGGACCTCGGCGATGGGCCGCGACGCGCCGTCGAAGAGCGTCCGCTGCGAGCTCCCCTCGGGGTCCACCCGGTTCGTGACGTTGCCTCTCGAGTCGTAGGCCAGGATGTACGCGTTCCCGACGTTGTCTGCGGTGCGCGTCAGGCGGCCCAGCGCGTCGTACTCGTTCGTGCGGACGAAGACCTCGGGCTCGAGCGGCGCCCCGCCGCCGGCCCCGGCGGCGCCGCGGGTCCGGCCCTCGCCGGCGAGATCCGTCGACACGGTCGCGATCCTGTTTCCGGCGGAGTCGAAGGCGAACCGGGTGCGGTTGCCGGACGGGTCCTCCAGGCCGATGCGCCGGTCCAGCCCGTCGTGCTGGAGCGAGGTGACCTCGCCGTGGTCGCCGGTGAGGAAGGTCAAGCGCGAGCTGCGGTCGTACTCTCGCTGGGCGTTGATCGCCCCGTCCTTCAGGAAAGGCCCCTCGACGCTGGGCGGTGCTCGCCGCTGGACGCCCGGGGGCGCCGGCGCGAGGAAGAGCGCGCGGTCCGTCTGGTAGGCGCGTCCGAGCTCGTCGCGGTGCGTGCGCACGCTCGCGAGGGCGGGGAAGCCTCCCACCCTCGTCGAGCTCGAGGTCGGGACGCCGGGGCAGGTCAGGCTCCGCACTTCGGTCTCGACGGACCCGTAGTCGGGCCTCCCTGGCGTGGGTCCTCCCGTGCTCCCGAAGCGCAGCGCCTGGACCGGGAGCGAGAGCGGGTCGTGGCGCGTCAAGGCGACGTTCCCGGCCGCGTCGATCGCCGCCACCTCCCGGTCGAAGCCGTCGAAGACGAACCGCGTTTCCTCGGGGAAGCCATCCCGGTCGTTGTCCTGCGCGTCGCGGAGGACGACGGCGTTCCCGTTCCGGTCGTACCACTGGGTGAAGACCGAGGTCTCCGCGTCGAGGAGGAAAGCATCGTTCCCGTAGCTCGTGGAGCCCGGGATGGGCGGCGCGGCGGCTCCCAGGCTCCCGATCGCGACCTGGTAGATCAGGTCCCGCTCGTCGTAGCGCGCGCTGTGCACGTTGCCCTTCGGAAGGCCCACCTGCATCAGGTTGCCGTTCCGGTCGTAGCCGAAGCGGACCTCGAGGACGGGGACGGGCGAGCCGACGGCGTCCTGCCGCGAGAGCGTCGGCTGGTCGAGGATGTCGTGGTCCGTGGTCGAACGGAAGAAGCCCGGGAGGACTCGCCCGGGCGCCCCGAGGGCCGCGTTCGCCACGGTCGTGCGCGCGCTCGTGAAGCTCAAGCTCGCGTCGGGGTCGGCCTCGTTCACCGCGACGGCGACGAGGCCGAGCGGGATGTCGGGCCTCCCACCGGGAGCCACGACCACCTTGTCCTCCTGGTTCTCCTGGATCAGCGTGTCGTTCGCGCTGTAGAAGAGCTCCTCGACGTAGAGAAAGGGCGCGGGCCCGGTCGTCGCGACCACCTGGTCGAGGGCGTTGAAGGTGCGCTCGACGGAGTTGCCCCGCGGGTCCGTCTCGCGGAGGACGTTGCCCCGCGAGTCCCGCTCGTAGCGCCGGAGCGCCTCGACGGGCGCCGCCGCCTCGCGCCGCCGGGGCGATGCCGGTCCGGGCTGCACCTCGAGCCCGGCCAGGGACTCGGACAGGACGGGCGGGAACGCCGCATCGCGGAGGACCGCCGCGAGGTAGCCGCCCGTGACCGCGCTCGCGCCGGGACGCGTCACCTCCGAGCCGTCCCCGTCGCCGTTCGGGTCGGCGGCGGCGTAGTAGACGTAGAGGTCCGTGTTCCCCTCGGGGTCCACATCCGCCGCGAGCTGCCCGAAGGCGTTGTAGCGCAGCTCGTGGACGATCGCCTGCACGGGCCCTCCCTCCACCGCCGCCTGCCGCGCCTGCTTCGCCGTGAGGAGGACCGCGGGCGGAGCCCGCCGCACCAGGTTGCCGCCGCAGGCCGCGCCCGCGACGACCCCGTCCGAGTTCAGGTCGCCGAGGCCCAGCACGGCCGCGGGCAGCCCGAGGCTCGCGAGCCGCGCGGCGGCGCGGTCGGCGAGCGCTGCGAGGGCCGGGGGATCGATGAAGACCTTCGCCGCGAGCTCCGCGGCCCCGGCGCCCTCCTGGTGGTCGTAGGAGAGGCGCTCGGCGTAGCGGGCCGGCGAGGCGGCGCCTCCGTTGGGCGGCACGTACGCAGGATCGGTCCCTCGCGGGTCCACCACGGCGACGGGCCGGTGGAAGAGGGGCTCGTGGACGAAGAGCCATCGGTGTGACTCCTGGTCGCCGCCGCGGGCGCGGTCGGGCAGCCGCGTCACGGCGAGGACGTCGGCCCGGCCGAGGGGGTCCGGGTTCGCGACGTCGTACTCGATGGCGACGGCGTTCCCCGCCGGCAGCGTGAGCCTCTCGAGCAGGTTCCGCTCGTCGAGCTTCCACTCCGTGACGAAGGCCGGCGGGTCCGTCTCGTGGATCCCCGAGGTCAGCTCCGAGCGGGCCGTGATGGCCCCCAGCGAGTTGAGACAGTAGAGGGTCGCGTGGCCCACCCTGTCGGTGACGAGGGCCCGGCGCCAGCACGCGTTCCTCGTGGCCGTGGCGGGCTCGAGGGGGACCTCCTCGCAGGAGATGCGCACGGTGCCATACCCCGCCCCGTACGCCGTGAGGCGGTCGGCGGCGTCGTACTCGAAGGTGAGGGCCGGCGTCCCCTCCGGCGCGCTGCCCCCGAAGGGGCCCGGCTCGTTCTCGTTGGGCCGGATCACCGCCACGAGGTTGTGGCGGAGCGCCGGCGGCCCCGCGGCCGCGCCGTAGCGGTAGCGGTGCACCTTGCCTTCGGGGAAGTCGTTCCCGTGGGGCGTGCCCGTCACGACGGGGGAGCGAACCGCGACGAGGTCTCCGCCGGCGCCGTACTCGAAGCGCACGGTGCGTCCGGTGAAGTCCGTGACCTCGAGGAGCCTCGAGCGCAGCGCCTCGACGGGGCCCGCCGCCGGGCTGTAGGAGTAGCGGATGTCGCGCCCCAGGGTGTCGTTCACGCGGGTGAGCAGGTAAGGCCGCGCGGCGTCCTCGTAGAAAAGCCGGAGCGAGTTGCCGTTCGCGTCGCGGACCTCGGCGAGGCGGCCGATGGCGTCGAAGCGGCGCACCTTTCCCGCTCGGTCCACGAGGACGTGGCCGTCCGGGACGGCGACGAGGCGCGCGAAGAGGCCCGGCGGCGGCGCGAAGGTCCCGTCCCCGTTCGCGCGGAAGACCTCGCCGCGGTGCTGGTCGCCCAGGCTCAAGTGCACATCGCCCCCGGGGAGCGGCGTGAAGTAGGTGAAGTACCCGTGCGACCAGCCCTGACCCTGGGGCGTGTCGGCGCGCGAGTCGCTCCGGTAGACGATGCGGTGCGCCCAGTCGAAGCCGCGGCCCCGGATCCGGAGCACCTCGCGCGAGTAGACGAGGCTGCAGGTCGCGAGGTCTACCCGGGCGTCGGCGAAGGGAGCGCCGTCCTGGTCGTCGATGGGCGTCGAGGAGCCCTCGAGGGCGAGGCCCAGGCAGGAGCCGGCTCCCGGGAACGCCGTGCTCGGGTCGCCGGCGCCCGGGCGGAGGAGCGTCCGCGCGCCCGTCGCGACGAGCGGCATCTCGCAGCCGCCCGGGCTCGCGTAGGCCTGCGAGAAGCGCTCGAGGGGCGGGTACGGCCCGGCGCCGGGGCCCTTCCCGGCGCCGCCGCAGCCCAGCTCGTCGGGCGTGGGGTCGGGCCCCGCCACGGCGGGGCCCGGCGGGGGCGGCGCCGGGAGGCCCGCGAAGAGGTACCCCAGGAGCCGCACGGCGTCCGAGATGTCGACGGCACCGTCGTCGTTGACGTCCGCCGCGTCGAGGCAGGCGGGCTCCGCGCCCCCCAGGAAGAGGTAGAACAAGATCGCGATGGCGTCCGAGATGTCCACGCTCCCGTCGGCGTTCACGGCGCCGCGGCGGAAGGTCGCGGCCGGGACCGGGCCGGCCTCCACCGTGACCTCGACCTGCGCGGCCACGGCCCCCTCGGCGGTGGCCACGGTGAGGCTCGCCGTGTAGACGCCGGGCTCGCGGTAGACGTGGACGGCGCGGCCCGGCGCCGCCTCCGTCGCGCCGTCCCCGAAGTCCCATCGCACGCACCAGGGGAGGTCGGGGTCGACGAGCTCGAGCTCCGGGCGCAGCTCGACCGTGAGGGGAGCCTGCCCCCGCAAAGGGGAGGCATGGAACGCGGGGTCCGGGGTCGGGGCGAGGGAGACCAGGCCATCGCGCAGATCGAGGGCCTCGGCCGCCTTGAGCTGACCCGAGACGACGAGGTACGGGCCCTGGCCGCCGGCGTCCGTCCAGCGGACCGCGCTCTCGACGAAGGACCGCGGGTCCAGCTCGGAGACCCGCGCGAGCCGCAGCCAGGCGACCGGCACCGCTTTCCCCGGCTCGATGCCCCGGCCTCGCGGAGGCGGGGCCCTGTCGATCACCACCGTGAGGGCCGCGAGGCCCTGCTCGGGCTGGACCCAGGGCTGCACGGAGACGGGGCCGAGCGCGAGCACCTCGGCGCTCGGCTCGATGGCCACGGCCCGCAGGACCCGCGGGTCGCAAGCCACGGCGAGCCCAAGCTCCTGGACCAGTCCGCTCACGCTGTCCAGCGTGATGGGCACGAGCGCCTCGCGGCCCTGCCCCGTCACCGAGGCCGAACCGACCTTGAGCCCGTGCGTCGCCACGGGCCGGCCCAGCGCCGAGCCAGACCCCCACGTACCCCCGGAGACGACGAGGGCGAGCGCCACGAGGCGACCCCACCGCCCGCCCGCGGACCGCGACCCGTGCCGCATTGGACCTCCTCCCAAGCCCCGGCTACCAAGCCCCAGGACCCGTCCAGGAGGCGCCCCTCCGGCGCCTCCGAGATGAGTGTATCCGAGGAGGGGGGTCCGTGACAGGACGGAGGCGCCGAGGCGCGGGCAGCGGCCGCCATCACCACCTTGTCGCGGACCTCGACCCTGCTACCATTGTCCACGGCATGGCGCACAGAGGCTCGAGCTCGCGAAGGTGGATCCTTGGAGGAGCGGTCGCCCCCATCATCCTCCTCGGGATCTACGCTCCGAAGGTCGCCTGGGGCCCGGGATGGGACCCTGGAGCGGTGGCGCCGGCTCGCGGCCACGCCGATCCCGAGGGGCGCGGGGCCCTGAGTGCGCACGCTGTCGCGGCGGCGGATCCGCCGCCGCCGCGGGGAAGCGATCCCGCGCCCTCGCTCGAGGAGCAGCCGCCGGCGAAGCGGGAGGAACCCGGCGCGAACGCCCCAGGCGTCCCGCGATCCGCGGACGCTCCCGGAACGGACAGCCGCCCGGACGCCAGGGGCTCCCGCGAGGCTGACCGGCTCTTCGCCGAGCTCCGCGTCGTCGCGATCGAGATCGAGATCCCGCCGGTTGAAGCGGAGGCCCTCCGCGGCTGGCACTGGCAGCCGGGCAACGGGCGGCGGCCCGAGGCGCGGGCGACCGTACGCGAGGGCGGTCGCGTCTACAGCGACGTGGCCGTTCAGCTCAAGGGAGCGAAGGGCAGCTTCCGGCCCTTCGATGACCGGCCCGCGCTGACCCTGAAGTTCGACAAGCACGTGCCGGAGCAGCGTTTCCACGGCCTCAGGAAGCTCTCCCTCAACAACTCGGTCCAGGACCCGTCGCTCCTCTCGGAGAGGATCTGCCGCGAGCTCTTCCTCGAGGCTGGCGTGCCCGCGCCGCGCGCCGCCCATGCCCTCGTCAAGCTGAACGGTCGGGAGCTCGGCGTCTATGTCCTCGTCGAGGGCTTCAACCGGCAGTTCCTCAAACGTCACTTCTCGAAGACCTCGGGCAACCTGTTCGACTGCGGCTTCGTTCAGGACGTCACGGAGGAGTTGACCGTGAACAGCGGGGACGATCCGCAGGACCACTCTGCCCTGCGTCGCCTGGTGGAGGCCGCCTCCGAGCCGGACGGTGAGCTGAGGCTCAAGAGGCTCGAGGAGGTCCTGGACCTGGAGCGCTTCCTCGCGTTCATCGCGCTCGAGGCGATCACCGGCCACTGGGACGGCTACGCGATGAACCGGAACAACTACCGGGTCTTCCACGACCTCGAGTCGGGACGGCTCGTGTTCCTGCCGCACGGGCTCGATCAGGTATTCGGCACCGGTCGCAGGCCGGCGTCGCAGTCGGTGATCCCTCGCGCTCGCGGGCTCGTGGCGCGGGCGATCCTCGAGGCTCCCGGGGGCCGCGAGCGCTACCTCGAGACCTTCACACGCGTCTACCAAAAGGTGTTCGATCCGGACCGGATGGTGCGCCGGGCGGACGAGATGGCGGAGCCGATCCGTGCTGCCCTGGCGGAGGCGCATCCCGAGCGCCTGGAGCGCTTCCTCGGCCGGGTGAGGGCGCTCAAGGACGCGATTCGCGAGCGGGGACGGAGCATCGAGGAGCAGCTCTCGAGGCCCGTCGAACCGCACGCGGCGTCGGGCTACGGCACCGTGGCGGTCACCGGCTGGCGAGCGAGGACCCATGCCGGGGAGCCCGAGGTCGCCGAGGAGGAGGACGCCGAAGGGCGGCGCTGCCTCGTGATCCGCGCCGGGCCCGATTCCAACGTGGCCTCCTGGCGCGCGGCCGTCGTCTTGTCGCCCGGTCGCTACCGGTTCGAGGGGAGGGTCCGGTGTCAGGGCGTCTCGGGGGACGACGGTGCGGAGCCTGCCGGCGCCTCCCTCCGAATCGGCGAATTGACCCCAGGCCGCCGCCTGACCGGAACGCGCGGCTGGACGTTCCACTCCGAGCGGTTCCGCGTGGGCTGGAGGGATACCTCCGAGGTCGACCTCGTCTGCGAGCTGCGCTGCGAGCAGGGTCAAGTCTGGTTCGACAAGGAGTCGCTCCGCGTCGTGCGGGAGTAGAGGGCGCGACCTTGTCAGGTGACCGCTCCCCATGAGCACCACCGCGCCCGTCCTCGAGAGCCTGGAGCTCCTCCTGTGGATGCTCCTCCCGGTCGCCGCGGGGTACCTGCTCGGGCGCCGGGTCCTCGGCCAGCGGAGGGACGGCGAGCCGGCCGCGGCGGCGCTCGCCCGCCGCCTCGCGAGCGTGGGCATGCTCTGGCTCACGACGCCCCTCATGCTCATCGTCTTCTGGGCCGCGCCGCTCCCGTCGGGCAAGGCCGCCCTGCTCCCCCTCGTCGGCCTCGCCGTCCACCTCGCCGGGAGCGCGGCAGGGTGGGCCGCCTCCATCGCCGGCGGGTCCCCGCGCCCGCTCCGGGGAGCCTTCATCCTCGGGGGAGGGACGAGCAACGTGCTCACGTTCGGGGGGATCAGCGTCCTCCTCCTCCTCGCCGCGCCGAGCGATCCGTCCGCCGAGCGGGCGCTCGGGGAGATGGCGCTCTACCGCCTGCTCGAGGCTCCGTTCTACTTCCTTCTCGCGTGGCCCCTCGCCGCCATCGCCTCGGGCTCCGCGGGCGCGGAGTGGAGCTGGCGCTCGTCGTTCCGCCAGGTCTTCCGCCCCGTGACCGCCGTACCGCTCGCAGGGATCGCGGCCGGCTGGGCGCTCAACGCGGCCGGCATCCCGAGGCCGGGACCGCTCGACGGCGCGGCCGATGCCCTCGTCAAGGCGACCGTCATCCTCCTCGGCCTCAGCGTCGGCCTCGGCCTGCGGCGGGCCGCCCCGGCGCGGCACCTCGGCCCGTGCCTTCTCGTCTCCGCGATCAAGTTCCTGCTCATGCCCGCCGTAGGGGTCGGGCTCGCCTGGGCGCTCGGCTTCCGCGGGCCGACGCTCCAGGTTGTCCTCGTGTGCGCCTCGATGCCCGTCGCCTTCATGGCGGTCGTCGGCGCGAGCCTCTACGGGCTCGAGGACGAGCTGGTGGGCTCCCTCTGGATCTTCACGACGGCCGCGATGGTGGTCGTCGTGCCCGTCCTGGCGATCGCCGTGCCGCGTCTCGGGTGGGAGTAGCTGGCGGGCCTCGTGGCGGCACCGCGCGCAGCGGTACCGATCCCTGCCTGACGAGGTCCGGCGCCCCCCCCCCCC
>JACQVW010000686.1 GCA_016209535.1 Planctomycetota bacterium
CCCGCCGCCAGCGCCGCACGACCGCGAGCCCCCGCAGGGTGAGGAACGACGCCGCGGCCCCCACCAGGGCGATCGCGATCCAGCTCTGCGCGGCTTCGGGCACGGTGCTCTCCTCAGAACATCATCCCGACCTGGTACGTGACGAGCGCGCCGGCGTAGGCGAGGACCGTCATGTACCCGAAGGCGAACCAGGCCCAGCCCCAGGAGCTCGTCTCGCGCCGGATCGTGGCCACCGTGGCCCCGCACTGGCAGCAGAGCGCGAAGAAGACCATGATCGACAGCGCGGCGGGCACGCTGAAAAGCGGCGCGCCCCCCATCGCCGGGTCGGAGTCCGGCCACGCCGCCCTCCGGAGGCTGTCGCGGAGTGCCTGGGACTCCTCGCCCGCCTCGCCCCCGAGGCCGAAGATCGTGCCCAGGGTCGCCACGATCACCTCCCGGGCCGGGAACGACGCGAGCGCCGCCATGGAGATCCTCCAGTCCCACCCCAGGGGCCGGAAGACGGGCTCGACGGCCTGCCCCGCGCGACCGAAGAAGCTGTCCCGCAGGTAGGCCCCGCCCTCGCGGGCCTCGAGGGCGGCGAGGAGCGCCTGCATCTCGGCCCCCTCGGGCGCCTCGCGGAGGATGCGCTCCCGCTCCTCCCGGATCTCGGCCCCGATCTCCGGCGAGCGCGGGAAGTAGGCCAGGGCCCACACGACGATGGCGATCGCGAGGATCGTGGTGCCCGCCCGCAGGAGGAAGGCCCGGGCCCGGTCGTAGAGCCTGAGCAGGACGCCCCGTACCGAGGGCCACTTGTAGCTCGGCAGCTCGAGCACGAAGGGGGCCTTCGCGCCCCGGAGGAGAGTCTTCCGGAAGAGCCAGGCCATCGCCACGGCCGTGGTGATCCCCAGGCCGTAGAGCGCGAAGAGGGTGAAGGCCTGGAGCCCCAGGACTCCGGGGATCACGTCGCGCCGGGGGATGAAGGTCCCGATGAAGATCGCGTAGACGGGGAGCCGGGCCGAGCAGCTCATGAGCGGGGTGACGAGGATCGTGGCGAAGCGGTCGCGCCGGTCCTCGATCACGCGCGTGGCCATGATCCCCGGCACGGCGCAGGCGAACCCCGACAGCATGGGGATGAAAGACTTCCCCGAGAGCCCGCACTTCTGCATGACCTTGTCCATGAGGAACGCGGCGCGCGCCATGTACCCGCAGTCCTCGAGGAGCCCGATGAAGAAGAAGAGGATCAAGATCTGCGGCAGGAACACGACGACCATGCCCACGCCGGCGATGACTCCGTCGGAGAGGAGGCTCCGGAGCGCCCCTTCCGGCAGCAGGGCCTCCACGCCGCCCCCGAGGGCCGCGAAGGCGCCGTCGATCGCGTCCATGATGGGCCGCGCCCAGGCGAAGATGGATTGGAAGACGAGGAGCATCAGGGCCGCGAAGATCGTGAGGCCCAGGAAGCGGTGAGTGAGCACGCGGTCGATCCGCTCGCTCCACGTCACGCCCGGCCCACCGTGCCGGCTCACGCACCCGTCGAGGTGCTGGCGCACCCAGGCGTAGCGGAGCCTGGCCTCGAGGGCCGGGAGCGGCGTCGAGCCGCCGGCCCCGCGGCGCACGGCCTCGATGCGCTCGAGACACCCCGCCCCCAGGGCATCCGAGAGGCGCCGCTCCGCGAGCCCGCCCCGGTCCACCACGGCGCGCAGGACCTCGAAGCTGTGGAGGCCGCGCCCGCGGGCCTTCTCGAAAGCGGGGGCCAGCTCGTCGTGGAGCCGGGCGAGGCGCGCCTCCATGCCCGCATCGAGCGGGAAGGCTCCGGGGCGGGGCGGGCTCACCGGGCCGTCCGAGCCTGCCACGTCCGCAGGCTCCCTGCACGCGGCAGGCGGCGCGCCGGCGCCCGCCGCGCGGCCCCCGGCGGGCGAGCGAAGCGCTCGCGCGATGCTCCTCTCCAGCTCGGCCATACCCCTCCCGCGGTGCCCCTCGACGGGCACGACGGGGACTCCCAGACGCCGCGACAGCCCGGCCGCGTCGATGGCGATCCCCCGGGCCCGCGCGATGTCCATCATGTTCAGCGCCACCACCACGGGCACCCCCAGCTCCAGGACCTGCGACAGGAGGTAGAGGTTGCGCTCGAGGTTCGAGGCGTCGACGATCTGGAGGACGAGGTCCGGCCCCGGCTCACCCTCCTGGTGCCCCAGGAGCACGTCCACGGCGACCATCTCGTCCGGCGAGTGGGCGGCCAGGCTGTAGGTCCCGGGGAGGTCCACGAAGCGCATCGTGAGCCCGTCGATCGCGCGCTCCCCCTCCTTCTTCTCGACCGTCACGCCGGGGTAGTTCCCGACCTTCTGGGACAGGCCCGTCAGCCGGTTGAAGATCGTGGTCTTCCCGGCGTTCGGGTTCCCGACGACGAGGACCGTCGGCGCGCCGGACCGCGTCCTCTCACGGGGAGCGAACGGTCTTGGCACAGGAGAGGACATCGGTTGCATGCGCGGCGCTCACCGCCCCACACGAACCCCTACCGTCCCCTCGCTCGTCACCCGGCTCGTCACACCGCTCCTCCCGTCGTTCGCCCCATCGCGCATCCCCTCCGGGGAACCCGACGGGCGAGAGGACCGCCACAGGGGGCGCGGGACCACGGGATCACCCCTCGCCCGCCCGCCTCTCGACCTCGATCATCCCCGCCTCGGCCTTCCTCAGCGAGAGGTGGTAGTGGCTCAGCTCGACCTCCACGGGATCGCCGAAGGGGGCGTAGCGCACCATGCGGAGCGGAGCGCCCTCCACGAAGCCCATCTCGCAAAGCCGCTGGAAGACCGCTCCGTCGCCGGAGCACCGGAGGACCCGCGCCTCGTCGCCCGGCTGGAGGTCCTTGAGCGTGAGCTGGTGGCCGTTCATGGTTGGCATGGCTAACTAAAGTTTTATAACACAAACTCCCGGCGGTGGGAAGCATGAAATCTCCGCGTGGGTCCGGCGGGACCCGAGGAGCGACCCAGCCCGCCCGGCTTCCACCCCCAGGCGAGCCAGGATCCACAGGGCCACCCCTGCGCCCTTACCTCGTCCTGGCGCAAGGACTTACTACACCTTATCCCGCGACCCTTGGACCGTCGGAACCCCACGCCTTGGGGCCTTCGCACATGGCGCGGTAAGGGCTCGGGAAGGGGGATGCGGCCGTTTTGATCCGTGAGGCGACCCGAGCACGGGGTCCGACGCGGCCCCGTGGACCGGAAGCCAGGCAAGAGCGGTGCATTCACGCCGTTGGCGCCGCACCAGCTCCGACCCACCGGTAGTACCGTGCCGGCAGGCGCCAGGCCGAGGTCGCGCGGGCCCCGCGGTGGCCGTGGGCGATCTCCGCGGTGCGTGCCAGGCCGCGGGGCCCGCCTTGCGCAGCAGGTCCGTGCACCGTCCCCACACGCACGAGGGTGACGTGCCCGCCGGACAACCCGGAGAGCGAAGGTTCTTCGCCTTCGTCCCGCGAAGGCGACAAGGTGTCGCTACCCCCGGGACCGCGGTGAGGACAGGTCGCGCACCAGAAGGCCTCACGTCAGGCGGGTTTCGCGCCGGCACTCGTCCTGACCCGACGAGGCGTTGGAGGACGGCTTGTCGCCCTCACGCGGGGAACGCGACAAGCTGTCGTCTTCCACGGAAGCAAGGTACCGGGCAGCTCACCCCCGAGAAGGTTCGAATCTCCTGGGCCTCGGGGCGCATTCGGAGTCCCAGGCCTGTAGTCGGGCCGAGGGCGTTTGTCGCGTTTCCAGGCGGAAGGCGACAATTGGGCGTGAACCATCGCGGAGCCTTGGCTACGATGGCTCTGGCCCTGAGGGTGGGGCGGTCCCACTCGGGGCGTCAACGTTTTTGGGTTCGGGATGGTCCCATGGAGAAGATGCTTGTGATTCTGGTGGTCTTCGGTCTTGGCGTGGGCGTTGGACGGTTCTTCGACGAGGCAGCTCCGAGGGCCGAGGCGGGCGGTGGCGTGCCGCTCCTGGCCTGCCAGGACATCAACGGGGATGGTTCAAGCGACGTCTCGGACGCCATTTTCTTTCTGAATTGGCGGTTCCTTGGGGGGCCCGCGCCGACCTGCCCAGCGCAGGCTTCGGGCCTTCCCGACACCGGCCAGACGACGTGCTACGACGCGTCTGGCAGAGTCGTCGACTGCGCGAGTGACACCTGCGCCGGCCAGGACGGCGCATACGTTACCGGTTGCCCCTCGGAGGGCCGCTTCGTCGACAACGGGGACGGTACGGTGACAGACACCTGCACTGGGCTCATGTGGCAGAAGGACACGGCAGACACCAACGGCGACGGGCAGGTAACCTTCAACGACGATGGAGTGACTTGGTGCGCGGCCCTCGCGTATTGCGAGAACCTGAGCTTCGCTGGACACGACGACTGGCGGCTCCCCAACGTGCGGGAGCTTCAGAGCATCGTCGACTACGGGCGCGTCGACCCTGCGATTGATCCGGTCTTCGCCGCGATCCCGCTTTCGCATTGGTCCTCTACGTCCGACGCAGTCCACACCGACAACGCGTTGCGCGTCAGCTTCAGCTTCGGCTTCGTCAACGAGCATGACAAGGCTGAAGTCTTCTATATTCGGGCGGTGCGCAACGCACGATGATCCATTGGCGGATGGCGACCGACTGTCGCGAGATGTGCGGAAGGCGACAGCGGGCCGTGGAACGGTCCGGGGCCTCGGTGTTGGCATGTCTGCTCATCGAACGCACACCCTCCCGGTCAGTAGGACCACAGCTAGGGCCGGTCGACAGCCCTGCGTGGAAGGGTCCGGGGCCTTCGTGATAGGATTCCTCCTCCTGAAGTGCAGACTCTCCCGGTCAGTCCGATCGCGGCTTGGGCCGCAGGGGAGGCCACGGATCACGAAGGTCGAGTACGTGCCGGTCTTGTCGCTCCAGCGGGAGCTTGCGCTGGCAGGAATGAGAAGGAGGACTGAGGAAACATGGCGAAAGCATCTGCGATGTTGCGGGAAGTGTACGAGACCATGGGCAGCCTGGAGAATGAGGTCGCGAGGCTCAAACGGCGTTCCCACTGGACGCTGCTCGTCGCCTTGGTGATCCTCGTGGGAACGCTGTTTCCAGAGACGGTCTGGCTGCTTCGCTACGTGGTGTTGGGAGTGGCGGGCTGCATCGCGCTCCTTCTGCTTGCGGCGACGGTCATGACGATTCGAGCGCTGTGGCTCGAGCACCGGCTCCGCCGGGAGGTCGGTCGGTTCGAGGATCCCACCCAAGATCCAGACGCCGTGGACCCCGCGCCCGGGCCCGCTGCCTGAGCCGTTTGCTGGCTGATCGCCATCTTCGTGCCGGAAGCCCCTGTGCTTCCGGCGGCTCCAGATATGGCTTCCACGTAGGGCAGGTCCGGACCCTCCCTGACACGGAGGGAATGCCGTCCGTCCGGTGAGATCTCCACCACCCTGACGCTGTCCGACCCGGGCCAGAAGGCGCCGGCCTCCCCGGCGGCGCGGAAAAGGGCAGGAATGGCCTTCGCCGATCCCCTGCCGGCGAGCTTCCTGGCGGCGTCCCGCCGAGTCTCCTGGTTGCCGGTGCCACTCGCTCGGGTCCAGCGCGTTCTCGAAGGCGGTCGCCACGCGACGCATGAGGTTCTCGCTCACGCAGTAGTAGTTGTGCAGCTCGAAGGCCGAGGCCGCCACGCCAGGATCGCGGGGGGAAAGCCCGCGAAGCTGGTCCGGGGAAGCCGTGAGCTTCTCGGCGACTCGCCCGAGGGCGAGGACATCGTTCGCAAGCTCTATCGCGCTCGAGCTCGGCCCAGACGCGGAAGTGCGCCTCCATGGGGAGTCCTTCGACGGCGATGTCGATGTCGGAGCGCTGGTGGAAGGTGCCCTTGGCCAGGGAGCCGTAGAGGACGACGCGGCGGACCTCCGGGATCGCCCGGAGACGCTCCGCGCAGCGAACCGCGATCTCCCCGGCGCGCGCCTCGAGGCTCCTCTGCTCCTCCCGGAGCGCCGCCCTTGCCTTGAAGCCTTCCACGTAGCCCCTCATCTCCTCTTCCGTGATCCGCTTCATTGGCTCCATTGTAACCGGGCGGGCACGGGGTCTGGCAAGCGCGGCGCCTTCGTGCTCGGGATCACCGCGTCTCAAGCGCCGCCGCGAGCAGACCCCAGGCCCGGCGCCTGAGCCCCACGCGGCGGCCGGCCCTGACTCCGCGACAGGCCGGCGCGCCGACCCCAGGGATCCCCGGCAACCGAGGAATCACTCGTTTTCGAGAATGGCTCGAACGTCTTGAGCCCCGTGAAGGACACGGACGACCTCAAGGGGCTTCGTGTCAGGACGGTAGATGATAAGGTACGAATAGACCGCCCAGAACCGAAGCGTGTCCTCAGCGAGGTCTTTCCGAGCGTGACCGATCCCAGGCCTCTCAGCGATTCGGCGCATCGCAGCGCGAATCTCGGCCATGACCCTGGACGCAGCAGCCACGCTCCGGCGCGCGATGTACTCCTCGATCTCGCAAAGATCCGCCTTCGCCGCCGGCGTGAGGCGGTATCGGCTCATTTCCTCTTCCTGCGACGACGCTGGGTCCGGGCCGCCAACTCATCGAAAACCGCTTCGCCGTCGAGGAGCTCGCCACGCTTCGCCTGGTCAAGCCCCACGCGGATCTTCTTCCGCACATCACCGAGCCTCGACTCACGGAGCCGCTCCCGCGTCTCCAGCAGCCGCAGCCCCTCGCGAACGACCTCGCTCGCCGTGCCGTAGCGACCGCTGGAGATCTTGGCGCTGATGAACCTCTCGAGCTCAGGAGTGAGGGATACGTTCACCGTCGTTCTGCTTGCCATGCCCTGAGCGTAGCCGCTCATGAAAACCGTGTCAAACTCGCCGCACCGTTCAGGCACGCGCCGGCCAAGGTTGCACGCCAGCCCGCAGAGTGGGCTCCTCCTCGAGATCTGCGCCCCCTCAGCTCCCCCGCACCACCAGCACGGGGCGCGCCGACCTCTGGACCGTCTTCTGGGTCACGCTGCCGAGGAAGAACCGGGCGAGGCCCGTGCGCGTGTGCGTGCCGAGGACGATCAGGTCGGCCCCGAAGGAAGCCGCGTCCTTGAGGATCTCCTCGACCGGGTCGCCCGACACGGTGCCGCCATCGCCGTCGATCCCCTTCCACTCCTCGAGCAGGATGCGGCGGAAGCGGTCCATGGCTTGGGCCTGGACCTTCTCCAGGTACTCCTTGAAGCTCCCCTCCATCCTCGCCGCATAGCCGTACAGGCTCGCCCCCTCCTCGGCCACGAAGAGGAGCCGCGCCGTCGCCCCGAAGGCCCGCGCCCACGCGCCGGCCTGGAGGAGGGCGGCCCGGCTCGATGGCGAGAAGTCGTGGGGCGCGAGGATCCGCCGCGGGGCGAAGTCGCCCGGGAGAGCCCCGGGGGCCCCGGAGATCCCGCCGCCCGCGGCACCGAGGGCACCGCCGGCGGCTGTCCCAGCCTCGCCCCCGTCGGCCCTCATGACCAGCACCGGGCACGGCGCGGACCGCAGGATCCGCTCGACGAAGCTGCCCAGGAGAAAACGCTTGACCCCGGAGTGGCCGTGAGAGGCGACGACGAGGAGGTCGATCGCCTCCTCGGCGAGGAAGTCGCTCAAGGCCTCGACCACCTCGCCCCGGACGACCCGCGGCGTGACGCGGAGGCCCTCGAAGGCTCGCTCGCCCGCGACGACCTCCTTCAACCTCGCCTCCACGTCGTCGAAGGCTTCCTCGGGGAGCAGGTACGGGCCGATCTCGGGCCAGGGGGCGATGACGGCCGGCGGAACCTGGGCCAAGTGCACCGCGTAGAGCTCCGAGCGGAACCGGCGGGCGAGGGATGCGGCCGGCCCGAAGGCGCGGCGCGCGGCCTCGGAGAAGTCCGTGGCGACGGCGATGCGCGCGGCGGTCATGGGCGCCAGTATCTCACGTCCTCCGGCGGCGCGCCACGTCGACCAGGAAGCGCCCCGCCAGGGCCCTCCTGCCGATGATCATGCGATACGTCATGCCCTCCCGGCGGTGCAGGTTGATCTGGGTGCGGAAGCGCCTCCCGCCCAGCTCGATCACGGCCTCCACGATGGGCCGCCTCGAGGCGTGCCCGGACGGGTTCCGCACGGTCCGGAAGCCGACGATGAGGACCTTGACCGTCCGGGCCTCCTCCCCCTCTCCCGCGGTGATCTCCGCGTAGGGCCGGCGGCCGTCCCCGGGCTCGACCACCACCGCCCGGGGGACGTCGATGGACGACGTGAGGGCCCCCGTGTCGACCCGGGCCCGGATCCCGTAGAGGCGCCACTCGGGGATCGAGACCGTCTCGAGGACCCCGATCACGCGCTTGCGCCGCGGCGGCTTCCCGCTCGGCGGCTTTTCCGCCGGCGGCCTCGTGGCCGGCGGCTTCCCGGCGGGCGGCCTCGCGGCCGGTGGTTTCGAGGCCGGTGGCTTCCCGCTCGGCGGCTTCCCGGTCATCGCCTCTCGAGCAGCGCGAAGCAGTGGCCGCTGAAGACGGCCGAGATGACCCTCGAGTCGAGCACCTCGAAGCCGTGCTCCCGCGCGAGGCCCTCCACCTCGCCCCGCGAGAGCGTGTGCTTGGAGCGCTTCCGGCCGCCGAGGCGCCGGTACAGCTCCCGGAGCCTGTTCTTGAGGCTCTCCTCCCCGAAGAAGGTCACGAGGACGTGGCGCCTCGAGACCCGGAAGAGCTCGCGGAGGTGGTCCTTGCGCGCCTCCCGCTCCGGAATGTGGTGCGAGAGGCGTATGGACACCACGAGGTCGAAGGCGCGGTCCGGGAAAGGGAGCTGGAAGGCGCTCGCGGCGGCGACGAGGGGCCGGTACGTCCCGGCGTTCGCCCGGCAGAGCTTCAGCATCTGCCGCGAGTAGTCCACCTCGTAGAGCCTCGATGCGTGCTCCGCGATGAGGCCCGAGAGGCGCCCCGCGCCGCAGGGGACGTCCAGGGCCCGGTCGCAGCGCCCCACGCGGTCGAGCAGCCGCTCGACGAGCCTCCGCTCGCGCCAGCTCGAGAGGCGCTTGTGGAGCTCTCGCTCGTACTTCGTATCGTAGCTCGCGGCCCTCTCGGGGCGCTTTCGATTCTCGGAGTACTCGATCTTCTCGAGGTGGATCATGGGGCTCCCGTTCGCGTGCCGTGGCCCGGCCTAGAAAGGCCAGAAGTTCTCCAGCCCCGCCCGCTTGAGCGCCCTCTTCAGGCGCCTGCTCGAGCGGCCGAGGAGCGTCTGGTGGCGCATGCGCTCCCGCACGCGCACGATCCTCCTCACCCAGACGCCGGGCGGCGGCCCCTCGCCCAGCCTCTCGAGGTACGCCCGCAGGAACGCGAGGCGCTCGCGGGGCGTGAAGACGAGGCGCCCCCACTTGTCGAGGGTCGCCAGGTCCCGGGCCGCGAGGGCGAAGCTGAGGCCCCGCCCGCGGAACCACCAGAGGCGGGGCACGTCGCAGAGGGCGACCTCCACGCGGCCGTCGGGCGTCTTGCGCACCAGGATGTTCTTCCCGTAGAGCGTGCGCACGTAGCAGCGGGCCTTGTGGAGGCGCGCGAGCTCGCGCGCGAAGGCCAGCATGGCCTCCTTGACCTCGTCGCGCGAGATGTCGGGACGCCTGCCCTTCGCCCAGAGCTTCAGGTTCGTCGCGCCGGTGAGCTCGCGTGTGATGAGGAAGGATCGGTGATACAGGATCCAGAGGCCCGAGTGGCCGCAGGCGAGGGGCTCGACGGCGGGGAAGCCCAGGGACCTCAAGGCGAGCAGGTTGTGGAACTCGCGCTCCGCCCGCGGGACCGTCACGAGGCCGTGGAGGAACGTCGGGAACGGGTAGCGCTCCTCCTTGAGGACGATCCCCGGCCGCGCCCCGAGCACCTTCCCCAGGACGGCGTCCGCCCGGGAGCCGTTCGCGCCCTTGGCCGCGTAGGGGCTCGAGTCCTCGAACCGCACCACCGTCCGGCGGCCCCTGCTCGAGAGGACCTGCGGCTCGGGGCAGGCCCGCCGCGGCCGGAAAAGGCCTCCCGCCTCGAAGAGGGACCGGTACCACTGGACCCGGCTCGCGGGCACGACGACGCGCCGGTACCGGAGGAGCCTGCGCTCCTCGATCCGCGCTGTCGGTGGCCCCGTACCCCAGTCGGGCTCGGCTCGCACAAGGCGCATGGGTGCGCCCACCAGGTTAGCGCGGCGGCGGGGCGGATTCCAGGAGCAAGGCGCGGTCCCGCTCCCTCGGGGCGTCGGGGTGGATGGCCCGGAGGAGGCGGAAGGGCGCGAGGGGCCCCCGGAAGGGCCTCTCGCCGGCCCATTCGGCGCCGCCGGCCCGGGGGAGCGGGCCCGCGAAGAGCGGCGCCGCGAGCGCCCACGACACGAGGAGCTGGTCGCCCTCGGCCAGCGCCGCCAGCCTCGCGGGGTCGAGGACGGGCTTCCCGTCGGCCTCGGCGTGCACCGTGCGGAGGTCGGGGTCGAGGTAGAAGAGGAAGTCGAGGGGCAGGTTGCCCGCCCCGTGGAGGACGCGGTCCGGCCGGAGGAACCGGGCCGTCGCGAGGGCCTCGGCCTTCATGGGGGTCTCCCCCGGCGCCCTGCCCGATCGGGCGTCCAGGTACGGGATCGAACCCAGCGCCAGCGCGGCGCCGAGGAGGACGAAGGGCCGCGCACCGCCGGCCTGCCCGGGAAGGAGGCGGCGCGAGCCCAGCAGGCACACGGCGATGCCGGCCGCGCAGGCGGGCAGCCGCCAGCCGCCCTGCCGCACCGCAGTCTCGATGCCAGCTCCGGCGGCCTCGGGCCAGGCGCCGAGGAGGACCGCAGCGGCCGCGGCGATGCCGGCGGCTGCGGCCAGGGCTCCGGCGATCGGACGCAGCGCGGCGCGCAGTCGGGGCCCCGCGCCCCGGAGCGCCTGCGCCGCCAGGACCGCGGCCGGCACGGCGGCGGGGAGCAGGTACGCGCCCTTCTTCTCCTCGACCAGGCTGAAGAGAGCGAGGACGGCGACGAAGGCGGCCGCCGCCATGAGGTCGAGGCCCGCCGCCGGCGCGCCCTGGCACCCGGCGCGCCGCCACCGGGCCGCGGCCGCGCGTCCCGCGGCCCAGAGCGCGAAGGCGAGGGGCACCACCCAGGGCCCAAGATAGGCCGGGAGGCGGAGGAGGTAGAAGACGAGAGGGCCCGAGTGGCGCTGGTACCGGTATCCGTCCTCGACGCCGTCCGACGGCAGCACCTTGCCGAAGGACTCGAGGAACCAGCGCCACGCAGCCTCCCACCCCACCTCCCGCACGACGAGGGCGGGCCAGGCGAGGCTCAGGACGAGGCAGAGGGCGATCCCCGAGGGGCTCCAGAGCGCCTTGAGCGGGGCGCGACTCCGCGCCGCCGCGGCCTCGACGAGCGCCGGGAGGAGCACGAGGGCCAGGATCACGGGCCCCTTGGCCAGGGCTCCGGCGGCGACGAGGAGCCAGAAGCCGACGCGGGCTGCGCAGCCCTCGCGGCCCTCCTCGACGGCCTTCCGCGCGAGGGCGTGAAGCCACCAGGCTCCCGCCGCGGCGAAGGCGAGGGCGCCGTCCGAGGCCGCGAGACGGAGCTCCTTCTGGAAGAGGGGCGACGTGAGGAGGGCCAGGGCCGCGAGCACCCCCCACCGCCCGCCGAGGAGGAGCGAGCCCAGGCCCCACGCGAAGAGCACGGTCCCCGCCCCGAGGAGCGCGAAGGGAGCCCGCAGGGCCCACTCGTCGACCCGGCCGCGCACCTCCGCCGCGAGGATGACGAGCCAGTAGGCGAGGGGCGGCTTCTGGAGCCTCGGCTCGCCGTGCATCGTCGGGAGCACCCACTCCCCCTTGCGTCCCATCTCGCGGGCCGTGATCGCGACCCTCGCCTCGAGGACCCCCGACACCTCGGGCTCCCCGAGACGCCAGGTCAGGACCGGCGCCGAGAGCGCTGCAAGGAGGATGACCGCGACCGCCCGGGCGCCCACCGCCGCGGCCCGGGGCGGGCCGGGCACCGAAGCCGGTGCGGGGGTGGTCCCGGCGGCCGGCGCCTTCCCTCGGCTCAACGGCAGCCCCCGTACGACGCGCACCCGAGGGCGGGCAGGCTCCCGCAGTAGCGGAAGGGCTCCGGCGGCGCGATCCCGCCGAGGAAGAGGAACTGCAGGAGGTAGACGGCGTCCGTCACCTCGAGCACGCGGCTCGAGTCCGCGTCCGCGGCGTCGAGGCACCGGAGCTCCACGGTGCCGTCGAAGAGGTAGCGCAGGATCGCCACGGGATCCGAGATGTCGAGCGTGCCCTCCCCCGTCGCGTCGCCGCGGCGGTGGAGCGTGCCCCGCGGCGCCTCGGGCGCCCCGCAGGCGTACCACTCCACGAGCGGGGCCTGCTCCTCGGGCTCGAGGGGCACGAAGGGCGGCATGTTGAAGGTCGTCACCTCGTGGAGGATCTCGTTCCGGAGCTCGACGACCTCGCCGTACGTCCAGGGGTGGCACGAGGCGCAGCGCTTCCCGAAGAGCTCCTCGCCGAAGCCCTGCCACGCGAAGGGCGTGCCGCCGTCGGGACAGGCGGGCTCGGTGGTGCCGGCCACGAGAGCCGCGAGGAGGCCCATGGAGGCCGCCGCAGCGGCAGGCACGAGCGATCGGGAGGGGCCTGGGGGCTTCACAGGCTCTATCCTACAGCTCGCGACCCGCGGCGGGAACTGGGCCGCAGCCGGACGACCGGGCCGGGGTCCGTCACCGCCTCGGCGCCGCCCGGGCCCTCGTGAAGAGCCCCGCGCACAGGAGGAGGAGCGCGGCGTTCCCCAGCTCCTCCATGGCCCAGGGCGCGATCCCCTGGCGGGAGAGGTAGTTCCCGAGGATCTCGAAGGAGAAGAACACCGCGGGCACGGTGGTGCTCGCGAGGAAGAAGGGCAGGAGCCGGTTCGGCGAGCGGACCTGCAGGCCGATCAGGAACGCGGTGAGGGGGAACGTGAGGGCGCAGAGCGACAGGGCCAGCCGCCGGTGGAGCTCCGTGACGGCGCTCATGTAGTCCCGCCGCGCCGAGCGGACCTGGGTCGGGTCCCCGCTCGCCTCGGCCCGCCGCAGCGCCTCGAGGCGCCGCGCCGTCTCCTCGGCGAGGGGCTCGCGGCCCAGGTCCTTCGCCGTCGGTGACTTTGCGGGCAGCCGCACGGGCCAGGTCCAGCTCGAGAAGTGGGCGCGCTGGAGGAAGTCCGAGGAACGCCCGGCGGGGCGCGGCCCCTCGGGCGCCGCGGGCGGCGCAGGCGCCCCGGTTCCTTCCGGCGCGGGCTCGCGGAACCGCTTCCCGAGGAGGGGCACGAAGTCCTGATCGAAGAAGACGTCGACCTCCCGGAGCTCGAGGACGAGCTCTCCCGCCGCGTCGCGGTGGGCCCAGGCGCGCTCGGCCACGACGTAGATCGGGTACGAGGGGGCCTGCACCTGCTCCAGGGCCTTCTGGGGAAGCGGCATGCCCTCGATGGGCCTCGAGAAGCTCGCGTAGACCCCCTCGAGGTGCGGGCCGTCGTGGTGATGGATCCAGAGGGTCATGGCGCCGGACTTGTAGGAGCGGCCCCAGCCCTCGCCCAGGTACTCGATGCGGTCCAGGAACCAGCTCTCGGCGCTCCGGTTCGCGTAGCGCATGCGCGGCACCCACTCGCTGTTCACCTGGTAGCCGAGGCCGGCCAGCACGGCGCCCACGGCCACGGCGGGCAGGAGGAGCTGGAGCGGCGAGACCCCGAAGCTCCTCAAGGCCGTAACCTCGCGGTCCGCGTTGAGGCGCCCGAGGAGGAGCCCGGTCCCGAAGAGGAGCGCCACGGGCACGGTGTAGCTCATGGCCTGGACGAAGGCCGCAAGCAGCACCGGGAAGATCAGGAGGATCTCGATCGAGAGCCCCTCGGTGGCCCGCACCGTGAAGATGATCCCCAGGACGGCCTCGAGCCCGAGGAAGGAGATCGTGCCGTTCGTGGCCAGGCCGGCTCCGAGGTACCGCACGACCTGCCAGGAGAGCCGCACCTTCCGCGTCGCGCCGGCCCCGGGCTCGGGCCGCGCGGCTCCCGGAGCCGGCGGGTCCTCGGTCGCGGCTGGGGCTCGGGCGTCGGACATGGCCTTGCTATAATGCCCGCCATGGCCATCCCGCACAACCTCCGGAAGGGCGTCATCCTGCGCATGGACGGGAAGCCCTACCTCGTCCTCGACTACTGGGAGGCCCGCACGGCCCAGCGGCGCGCCACGCTTCACGTGAAGCTGAAGGACGTCCTCCAGGGCAAGGTCCTCGAGCGCACGCTCGACGACAAGGTCCAGGCGGACGTCATCGACAGCCACAACCGCCTCCTCCAGTACCTGTACTCCGACGCAGGCGCGTGCCACTTCATGGACTCTCGGACCTTCGACCAGCTCGCGGTGCCCAAGGAGGTCATCGGCGACTCCGAGCCCTTCCTCGTCGAGGAGACCGAGTACCGCGTGCTCTTCCTCGACGAGCAGCCCGTCCTCGTCGAGATCCCGCCGACGGTGGTCCTCGAGGTCGTCGAGACGCCGCCCTCGGCGGGCACGGCCAGCGGCAACACGACGAAGGCCGCGAAGCTCAAGAACGGCCTCGAGGTCAAGGTTCCGCGCTTCATCGTGATCGGCGACAAGGTGCGGATCAACACCGAGACGCGCGAGTACCTGGGCAAGGAGAACGAGTAGGCGGCTATCCGGCGCACTCGAGCTCGTCCGGAGTCGGGTCGGGCCCCGCCTCGGGGAAGGGCTGCGGGATCACGGGACCCCTCTGGAAGAGGTACTGGAGCAGGTAGATGTGACACGGCGCCCGAGAAGCCCGCGCTCGCGGCCTCCAGGTCCCACCAGACGGTGGTCGCCCCGTTCCGCTCGAGTAGGAGAGAATCTTCTTCAAAAGGCAAGGACGAGCTCGGCCGACATCACTTCGGTGAGGAATCCATCTGCGCTCCCTGGGGGACAGTCCCGAGCCGTTCCTTGAAGACCTCGAGGAGTCTTGATCGAGGCGTCCGCAAAAGCTCTACCCATGGCCCGGCCTCCACGATGCATCCGTCTTCGAGGACAATGCCCTTCCCGCACAGGGCGAGGGCATCTAGGGGCTCGTGCGTCACGAGGATCACGGTGATTCCTTCAGTCCGTGTTAACCGCGAGATCTCCTCGACGACCTGTGCCTTGGTGACCGGGTCCAGGCCGGAGAACGGCTCGTCGAGGAGCAGGAACGTCGGACGTCTGGCCACGGCTCGCGCCAGGGCAACCCGTTGCTGCTCGCCCCCCGAAATCTGCGAGAGCTTGCGGCTCCCAAGGTGCTCGATCGCGCACAGGGCGAGAGCTTCCAGGGCATGGACTTTTCTCTGCGCTCTTGAGAGCGGCAAACCGGAAAGACCCAAGAGGACGTTTCCCACCACGGTCAGGTTGGGCCATAGGGCGAGGTCCTGGAAAACCATTGAGACGCCTCGGCGGTGAGGCTGTAGGAAGATCTTCCCAGATTCAGATGCCATGGCGCCGTGGACGAGCACTTGTCCTTTCGTCGGCGCCTCAAGACCCGCCAAGAGCCGTAGCAGCGTGGACTTTCCCGATCCGGACCGACCGAGGATCGCCACCGATTCGCCGGTCTTGAGCGTGATCGAGAGACCTTTAAGAACCGCAGAACCATCGTAGGCTTTCGAGACGGCGCGGAGCTCGAAACTCATTGCGGAAGGTCCTCCTTCGGCACAGGAGAGTTCCTCGTCCGGAGCGAATGTCTGGCGCTTTGAAGGCACGATCCGGCCATGAGCATCGCCGCGGCCAGGCCGAAATACGTGATGCAAAGCGATGCAACCAGAGATTCCCGCGCGTTGGCCATGACCGTGAAGATGGAAAGTGGCAACGAGCTCGCCCCGGGCGGATGAAGTAGGAGGACCGTGGTCAAGTCGGCGGTCGAAAGGAGGGCAACAAGGAGGAACGCCGCAGCCCCGGCCGGCGCGAGGTGCGGCAGCACTACGCAAAACAGGTACTTCGCGAAGGGCACGCCATGAACTCCTGCTGCGAATGTCCACGTGGGTGACATGGTGGCCCAGCTACGGAGCCCGAGCAAGAGCGCCACAGGCAGCAACCGGAGGCCAAGTCCCAAGCACATCGCCGCTAAGTTAATTTTCGGCCTCCGCGGACGTGCTTGAAGGACTTCCATTTGGCTCGTTCCTTGTTGAATTTGCGCCTGCGTCTCTTGGGGTTGCGGGGC
>JACQVW010000594.1 GCA_016209535.1 Planctomycetota bacterium
ACGGCGAGTACGGCTGCGCGCCGCTCGGCGAGGGCTCCTGGGCCTTCCCCGAGGAGCTGCGGCTCCTCCCCGACGTCCCGACGGGCGCCCGCGCGGTCTTCCTCGCCCCCGGGAAGGCGCTGTCCATCGAGCTCCGCTGCGACTTCCCCAACGCGCAGCCTCAGGGCGCAGCGCAGGCGCTCCGCCCGCGAGGCCTCGTCTTCCCCCTCGAGGGGAAGCGCCCGCAGATCCCCATGCGGCGCGCCCTCGTCGCGATCGATGACGGCGTCTTCCAGGTCGCCGTGATCGGGCAGGCCGCGGCGGAGTCCTTCGCCGGGGAGGCGGCCGGGGAGGGGAAGGCGTTCCTCGTCCTCGACGTGACCGTGGTGAACACGGGCAAGGGCGGTGAGACCTTCCAGACGCTCGAGCAGCTCAAGGTCGCGACGCGGACGGGGGAGCAGCTCGCCGCCGACCCGGCGAGCCTGCGGGGCCTCCGTCCACCCGCGGCCCTGCTCTGGATCCCCGAGGGGGAGCCGCGGAGCTTCCAGGTCGCCTTCCGCGTCCCGGCGGACGAGCGCAAGCCGCGGCTCGCGTATTCGGGCGTGACCTTGGCCAAGGTCGTCGACTTGCCGCCCTTGGCCGGCGCCGAGGTCGCCGCGGCCGCGACGAGGCCCGAGCCCTCGCCGCCGCCGGAGCCCGCGGGTCCGGCCGGCCGCCCCGCGGGCGAGCCGGAGAAGGAGGCGAAGGACGACAAGGTGGCGAAGGACGCGAAGCCGGCCAGGGCGCCGGTGGAGGGACCCGAGACGCTCGAGAAGCCCGCGAAGGCCGCGACCCCGCCGCCCCCGGCCGCGAAGAAGGCGCCCGCGGCCCCGAAGAAAGCGAAGCGAGACGCGGCGCCGCTCGTCCCGCCGCCGCCTCCCGGCGAGCCGAAGGGGCTCGCGGGCGTGGGCTTGACGCCGGAGAAGGTGAACGAGGCCATCGACGGGGGCGCGGCGTTCCTCTGGCGCCACATCGTGACGAAGGACCTCCAGGGCGGGCGCTACAAGCTCGGAAGCGACCAGGAGCACGCGATCGCCGCCCTCGCCCTCGTGCACGCCGGCGCCCACGAGAAGGTCCCCGACTTCGATGCCCAGCTCCGCGAGTACCTCTCGAAGGTCGAGCCCGATCGGGTCGGCGCGTACCAGGCGGGGATCCTGTGCATGCTCGTCGAGGCCTACGGTGACCCCTCCTTCCTCGGCGTGCTCCGGGGGGCGACCCGCTACCTGCTGGAGGCCCAGGGGCCCGAGGGGTCGTGGACGTACCACACGCGGCTCAAGGACGATGTCTACCGGGACCCCGAGGCGGAGAAGACCATCCTGGTCTCGGGCGGCGTCCCCCTCGAGGGCGAAGCCGCGGCTCCCGAGCTGGCCCGCACGACGGAGTGGCGGCTCGGTCAGGACGGCGACAACTCCGTGTCGCAGTACGCGGTCCTCGGCCTCCACGCGGCATCCCGCTCGGGCCTGCGCCTTTCCCCCGAGGTCTGGACCCGCGGCCTCGCGGCCTACCGGGCGCGGCAGGGGGACGATGGCAACTGGTACTACACCGGCAAGTCCTCGAGCGGCTACGGGAGCATGACCTGCGCCGGCGTCTGCTCGGTGGCCATCGCGCTCCACGAGCTCGGCGAGAAGGAGCCGGCGAAGGACCCCGCAGTCCAGGCGGGCCTCGCGTGGCTCTCGCGGAGCTTCTCGGTCTCGGAGCACCCGGGGAGCAAGGGGAGGTGGCACTACTACTACCTCTACGCCCTCGAGCGCGTGGGGCGCGTGCTCGGCACGGACTTCATCGGCGAGCACGAGTGGTATCCCGAGGGCGCGCGGTACCTCGTCGACGCCCAGAAGGAGGACGGGGGCTGGGTCGGCGAGGGCGAGGAGAAGGACCCGCGCCTGGCGGCGAGCTTCGCCCTCCTCTTCCTCACGAGGGCGACGCCCACCCTCAAGGCGCAGGAGGTCCGGCGAGGTGGGAAGGGGCTCCTCAAGACGGGGATCCGCCTGCCGCCGGGCGGCCGCTACTACTTCATCCTCGATGCCTCCGGCTCCATGACGGCCGAGCTCGGGGGGAAGCCCAAGTGGGAGATCGCCCGCGACGCCGTCCAGAGCCTCGTCGCGGCGCTCCCCGACGCGTCGGACGTGGCCTTGCGCGTCTACGGGCACCGCAAGCGCGCCATCGAGCCGGGGGCGAGCGAGGACACGGCCCTCGAGGTGCCGCTCCGGCGCCTCGAGCGCGCCCAGTTCGACCAGAAGCTCCGCGCCCTGAGGGCCCGCGGGAAGACGCCCCTCGCCTTGAGCCTCCTCCAGGCGAAGCGGGACCTCTCGGGGGCGAGGGAGGAGGACCCGGTGATAGTCGTCCTCCTCACGGACGGGGGCGAGGACACGCAGCCGCGCCAGGACCCGGTGAAGGCCGCCGCGGACTTCGGCGAGCTCGAGGGCGTCGCGCTCCACGTGGTGGGCTTCGACATCGGCCGCGAGGACTGGAGCGCCCAGCTTCGCGAGATGGTCGCGCGGGCGCACGGCCGCTACTGGCCCGCGGCGGACGGCCCGACCCTCGAGCGCCACCTGCGCGCCGCGGTCCTCGGCGAGCCCGAGGGCTACGTGGTCCTCGGTGCGGGCGGGGAGCAGGCGGCCCGCGGCCGCTTCGGGGACACCCGCACGCTCCCCGAGGGCAAGTACGTCCTCCGCGTGGCCTTCGGCGGCGAGGAGCACGAGCAGGGCTTCTGGATCAACACCGACGCGACGACCTCCGTCGTCTTCAACGCCGAGCGGGCCGCTCGCGGGCTCCCCTCGGAGGCCACGCCGGGCGCCGCGAGGCCCGAGGGACCAGCGCAGCCAGCCGCCGCGGCCCCCGAGGCGCGGCCGAAGCCGCCGCCCGAGCCGGCGCCGAAGACGGCGCCCGCGAAGTTCTGCACCGAGTGCGGGAAGCCCCTCAAACCCGCGGCCAGGTTCTGCACGGAGTGCGGGACGAAGGTCAAGTGAGGCCCTGGGGAGCCGGCCGGCGCGCCTTCCACCGGTGCGGGGCCGGCACGATTGACCGGTCCCCAGCGTATGGTATCATGATGCAACTATATGCCGCGCAAGGTGCGTGAGCTGATCGCTGACCTGGAGGCAGCGGGCTTCGTGGACCGCGGCGGCAAGGGAAGCCACAGGAACTTCACCCATCCGAAAAGGCTGCGGGTGACCCTGAGCGGCAAGCCCGGGGACGATGCCAAGCGCTATCAAGAGCGTGACGTTCGCCGCGCCATCGAGCAGGCGAAGGAGTGAGCCATGAGCAAGGCCGAGATCAAGAGACTGGCGGCGCGCTATCCGAAGCTCGTGGAGTGGAGCGACGAGGACGAGTGTTTCATCGGCCGCTGCCCCATGCTGTTCAGCGGCGGCGTGCACGGCCGGGACGAGGCCGAGGTCTACCGGGAGCTCTGCAGGGCGGCGGAGGAGTGGGTGGAGATCCTGCAGAAGGACGGTGTGCCCTTGCCCGAGGCAAAGCGCTCTGCAGACTACAGCGGGAAGTTCATGGTTCGCGTGGCGCCGGAGATCCACCAGCGCCTCGCCCTGAAGGCGATGGCTGCCGGCGAAAGCCTCAACAGCATGGTCGCCAAGGCGCTGGCGAAGGCGTAGGACCCCCACCCTGCGGCGAACACGGGAGGGTGATCCCTGTCACGCTGGAACCTCGAGCCATCACCGCATAATCTGGCTCCCACGGACCCACCCATGACCCAAGGAGCCCGCATGCCGAGAACGTCCCAGCGCATCGCCCCAGCCGCCGCGATCGGTCCCCGCTCGATCGCGATCGCGATCGCCCTCGCGCTCGCCGCCCCGCGGGGCAGCGGCGCCGCCGACCGGCCCCAGTGGGGCCAGAGCCTCACGCGCAACATGGTCTCGGCCGAGAAGGGGCTGCCGGACGGCTTCGACCCGGAGACGGGCAAGAACGTGAATTGGTCCGTGCGGCTCGGCACGCGGAGCTACTCGACCCCGGCCGTGGCTTCCGGGCGGATCCTCATCGGCACCAACAACGACGTGCCCCGCGACCCGCGGCACAAGGGCGACCGCGGCGTCCTCCTCTGTCTCGACGAGCGCGACGGGACGTTCCTCTGGCAGCTCGTGGTCCCCAAGATCGAGGAGGATCCGTACTCGGACTGGCCCAACACGGGGATCGCCTCATCGCCGACGGTGGACGGGGACCGCGTCTACCTCGTGACGAACCGCGGCGAGGTGGCGTGTCTCGACCTCGATGGCCTCGCCGACGGGAACGACGGGCCTTACCGCGACGAGGGGAAGCACATGGTCCCTCCCGGGGTGCCCCCCACGGACGCCGCGGAGACCGACGCGGACATCCTGTGGGTCTACGATGTCGCCGCCGGGGTGGGCGTGTACCAGCACGACGCCGCGCACTGCTCGGTTCTCGTCCACGGCCCGTTCCTCTACACCGCGACGTCGAACGGCGTCAGCGGGGACCACCGCCGCATGGTGGCCCCCGAGGCGCCGAGCCTCATCGTGCTGGAGAAGGAGACTGGCCGCCTCGTGGCGCGCGACGCCGAGCGCATGGGCCCGCGCACCATCCACTGCACCTGGGCCTCGCCGTCGGTCGGAGAGGTGGGAGGGCGGCCGCTCGTCTTCTTCGGCGGCGGCGATGGCGTCCTCTACGCCTTCGAGGCCCTGAAGGCGCCGGCCCCCCCGCCGGGCCCGCCGCTGGCGGTGAAGCGCGTCTGGCGCTTCGACTGCGATCCGGAGGCCCCCAAGGAGGACATCTTCAAGTTCCAGGACAACCGCAGCGAGGGTCCGAGCAACATCACGGGCATGCCGGTCTTCCACGAGGGCCGCGTGTACGTGACGGCGGGCGGCGACCTCTGGCACGGGAAGCCCAAGGCCTGGCTCAAGTGCGTCGACGCTTCGAAGGAGGGCGACGTGACGAAGGAGGCCGAGGTCTGGACCTGCCCCCTCGACCGGCACTGCATGTCCACGCCGGCCGTGAGCGGCGGTCTGGCCTTCATCGCGGACTGCGGGAAGAAGGTCCGCTGCGTGGACGCGAGAGACGGCAAGGAGCTTTGGGCCCACCAGGCCAAGGGCGAGATCTGGGGCTCGACCCTGGTGGCCGACGGAAAGGTGTACGCGGGCACCCAGCGGGGCGAGCTCATCGTGCTCGCCGCGAGCCGCGAGAAGAAGGTCCTGAGCTCGATCGAGCTCGACGACGCCGTGAGCGCGACGCCCGTGGCGGCGAACGGCGTCCTCTACGTGGCGACCATGAATCGGCTGTACGCGCTCGCAGCGCGGTGAGGCCTCGATGCCGATGCGCATCCAGGTCCTCGCCCTCGTCCTCTCGCTGCGCCTCCTCGCCTCGCAGGAGCCCGGGGCCGGGACCGACCTTGAGCGCGCCGACGGCGTCCGCCTCTCGGTCCGCCGCGACGCGGAATCGGTCCGCGTCCTCGACGGCGAGCGCGCCGTGGCGCGGTACGGTCGCGCCGGCGGGGATCTCCGCCTCCGCGAGGGCGCGGTAGCGCTCTCCTTCCACGCCGAGGGGGCGGCGCCGGCGGGAGCCCTGCGCTCGCTCCACGCTGGCTTCGCGCCCCCGCGCCTCGCCGACGGGGGGGGGACCGAGGCCGCCGCGATCTCCGAGCGCCTCCGCTGGCTCGACGCCTCGGGGCGCGCGGTCCTCGACGAGCAGCGGACCGTGACGGTCCTCGCGCCCGAGGCGGCCGGGGTCACCGTCCTCTGGGAGTCCTACCTCTCGCCGGTCCTCGGGGCAGGCCCCGCCGCGCTGGCCGCCGCGGGGCTGCGCGTGAGCCTCGATCCCTCGCTCGCGGGCGGTACCTTCCTCGCGGCCGGCGAGGCCGCGCCGAGGCCCGAGCTGCGCGGTGTCCGCGCCGGCTGGTGCGCCTGGCGTGCCGCGGGGTCTACGGGACCCGCCGGGCCTGCGGGGCCGCTCGCCGTGGCGCTCCACGGCCCCGCGGCGGGGCAGAGGCGGCCGCTCGCCGGATCGGGCGCCGCAGGGCCCGGCCCGTGGCTCGAGGCGTCCGCCGCAGGGGACGGGCCGCTCCTCTTGCGTCCCGGAGAGCGGCTCGCGGTGCGGCTCGCGATCGTCGTCCACGAGGAGGCCCCGGACGCCGCGAGGCTCGAGGAGGGGCAAGCGCGGGCGGCGCGGCTCCTCGGGGACGAGGCTCCCGCGCTCGAGCCGGGCCTCCTGGCGCGCTACGGCGCCGCCCGCGGCAAGGAGGCCGTCGAGGTCCGGCGCATCGAGCCGAAGCTCTCCCACGACTGGCGCGGCGGGATGCCCGACGAGCGGCTGCCGGCGGGCCCCTTCCGCGCCGAGTGGGCGGGGCGACTCCTCGTCACCGAGGACGGCGAGCACCGCTTCGTGCTCGCGGCGCGCGGCGCAGCGAAGGCCCTCGTGGACGGTGCGCTCGTGGCGGCGACGGAAGCGACGCCGGTCACGTCGTCCGCTGCGGCGGGAGGCGCCGGGCCCGCGGCGGTCGCGACGGGCACGGTGACCCTCGAGTACGGCTACCACGAGCTCGAGGTCGAGTACGACGCGCCGGGCGAGGGGGCCGCGATCTCGCTCTCCTGGGCGATGAGGGACGGGCCGGCGGACGTGATCCCGGCGCGCTCCCTCGCCCACGACGCGGCCGCGGGAGCGGCCCTCGACGGGGACTTCGCGTACGAGCGCGGGCGGCTCCTCGCCTCGCGGCTCGGCTGCGAGGGCTGCCACGGCCCGACCGGTGGGGCCTCGAGCGCCGCGGGGCCAGGCTCCTGGACGCGGGCGCCGCCCCTGACGCACGCGGCGTGGCTCCAGCGGGGCTACATCGAGAGCCTCCTCGCCGCGCCCGGCGATGGGCGGCCTCGCTCGCTCCACCCCGCCCTCCGCGGCGACCCCGCGAGGGCGCTCGAGGACTCGAGGGCCCTCGCGGCCTTCCTCGTCGCGGTCTCGGCGCCGCGCCCCGAGCCCTTGAGCCTGCCCCCGGGCTCGGCGAAGCGAGGCGGCGAGCTCTTCGAGGCCATCGGGTGCGCGGCGTGCCACGAGGCGCGCGGAGCTGCCGGCGGGAGCGGCCTGCTCGAAGGCGACCCGATGGCGCCGCCGCGCCTCGCCGGCACGGGGGACAAGTGGCCCACGGACGCCCTCGTCCGCTTCCTCCGCGAGCCGCGAGCCTTCCGGCCGCGCGGCCTCATGCCGGACCTGCGCCTGGGCGAGATGGACGCGGTGGACATCGCGGCCTTCCTCTCGAGCCTCGGCGTCGGCGAGCCCCGGGGCGAGCCCGCGCCGCCGGACCCGGCC
>JACQVW010000614.1 GCA_016209535.1 Planctomycetota bacterium
CCCCCGCGTTCGTCGCCCCCGCGTGCGCCGCCGTCCGCACCCTGCGTACCCTGCGCACCGTGCCTGCCCTGAGTACCCTGCGGGCCCTGCGCACCCTGCGCACCCTGCGTACCTGGCGTGCCCTGCGTGCCCTGCGCACCCTGCGCACCCTGCGTACCTGGCGTACCCTGCGTGCTCTTCATGCTTCCCTTGGCCATGGTGACTCACCCCTCGCCCTTCAGGTATGCGAGCAAGTCCGCGATGTCCTGGCCGCTCAACCCCTGCTCGAGGCCCTGCGGCATGAAGGAGAGCGTGCTCGCGCTCACCGATGCGATCGCCGCTCGCGGGACGGTCTCCTCGATCCCCTGGGCCTGCCGCAGCGTCACGGCCCCCGGCGTCTCGGCGGCGAGGAGGCCCGTGAGCACGCGGCCGTCCCTCGTCTCCACGGTGTACGCCACGAAGGCAGGCAGGACCTCGTGCTCGGGGACGACCACGTGGAAGAGGATCGACTCCTTGGGCTGGTTCCGGACGTCGAAGAGGTCCGGACCCACCGCCGAGCCCTCCCGGTCGAGCCGGTGGCATTGGGCGCAGAGGCGGCGGAACGTCTCGCGGCCCTTCGCCGCCTGCCCCGGAAGCGCCAGGGCCTTCTTGGCCTCCTCGTAGGCCGACCTCCGGTCCCCCGCTTCCAGCCCCTGGAACAGCTTGCCGGCCCGCTCGGCCAGCGTGCGGTCCTTCGATCCCTTGAGCTGCTCCCGCTGAGACGCGTTGAGTGCGCTCGTGGGCACGGCTCCCGACTCGACCGCGTCGAGGAGCGGGGCCGCGAGCTCGCGCCGAGCGACCATCGTCGCGACGATCGCGGCGCGCACCGCGGGGGAGAAGCTCTCCCAGCGCTCCGCCGCGAGGAGGTCGCATGCCGCGTCGGCGTGGACGGGCACGGCGAGGGCGCGGGCCGCGGCCACCTTGAGCTCGGTGGGCTCGGTGGGATCCAGGCCACCGACCACGCCCAAGAGGGCGCCGGCGTTCTCCGCGCCGGGAGCGAGGCCCAGGGCTCGAGCGGCCCTCACGCGGCGGCCGAGGGGCGCGGAGGCGTCGCCGAGGATCCCTCGCGCATCCGCCACCACGGCGCTCAGGAGCCGTCCAGCCTCGCCGGATGTCTCGGCAAGGGGGCCCGCCCCGAGCCCATCGGCGGCGCCGAGCAGGAGCGCAGCCCTCAAGTCGAACACGGTCCGCCCGGACCCCTTCGCGAGGCGCGTGACGCGCTCGAGGCGCTCGAGGAGACCGAGCGCCTCGCCGCCCTGGACCCCCGAAGCGACCGTCCTCGCCAGCTCGAGGACGAGCGCGATGCGCCCTTCGTCGTTCCCGTCGCCCCGGATACTCTCCATGGGCCCCTCGAGCAGCCGGCGGAGGAGCGCGAGCCCGGCCTCGCGACCCGGAACGGAGCTGAGGACTGCGGCCCGGGCCCACCGGTCGCCCGCGTCCCGCGCCGCGATGGCGGCGAGAGCCTGAACGACGCGCTCGCCGCCGATCTCGCCGAGGGAGAGCGCGGCCTGGAAGCGTACGTGGGCATCGGGGTCCTCGGCGAGCGTCAAGGCGAGCTCCGCCAGGCGCGGCGCGCTCGCGAGGCCCCGCTCGGCGAGGGCGAGCGCGTTCCGGCGCACGGCGGCGAGGGGGTGCGCGAGCGCGGAGGCCAGGGCCCCGTCGTCGAGGGCTCCCAGGACCTCGAGGAGGCGGAGCTGGAGCACGGCCGGCCCCGCCTCCGAGGCCTCCGCGAGCCCCTCCGCGATGAGGGGCGCGGCGGAGCGGTCCCCTCGCTCCACCAGGAGCCGGAACGCCGTCTCGCGCCGCCAGCTTTCGGGGGACGAGAGCGCCGCGACGAGGTGCGCCGTGCTCATGGAGCCGATGCCGCTCGGCGCACCGGGCTTCGCGGAGGCCGCGGCGAGCCGCCAGATGCGGCCTTTGTCCTTCCCGCCGTCGAAGTCCGTGCGCCTCCGGACCTCTTCCGGCAGGTACTCGGGGTGCTCGATGGTCTGCCGGTACATGTCGGCGATGTACAGGCCGCCATCGGGGCCATCGGCCAGGAACACCGGCCGGAACCAGTCGTCGCGGCTCCGCAGGGCCTCGGTCCCCTCGCGGGCGCGGCGCGCGACGAAGGTGGCGCCCGAGGGCTCGAGGCGGTCGTACCGCACGAGGTTGCCCGTGGGGTCGCAGGACCAGACGCAGCCACGCAGCTCCGGGGGCAGCGCCGCGCCGCGGGCGAAGTGGACCGCACAGGCCGCGGTGTACGTGCCCACGTGGCTGTCGGCGGTGGTGACGTTCGAGCTGATGGGGTAGATCCGCGCCGCGCCGCCGCCTCCGCGGAGGAGCGGATTCTCGAGCAGCTCGGGGCAGTCCTGGAGGGCGCCCGGCGAGGCGGCGTGCGGGCTCCGCGCAAGGTAGCGCGAGGGAAGGACCGCGTGCTGCACCTGGACGCGGTTGAAGCAGGCGAACCGGTTCCCCGCGTCGTCGAAGGCGAGGCCGAACTGGCTCTTGCCGTCGGTCGCCTCGACCTCGCCCGAGTCCGGCTTGAACCGCAGGTCTCCGCGGTCGAGGGACAGGGGGCTCGTACCGGGTCGCCGCGGCGAGACGACCTGCCCGCCGCTCAGCCCTCCGGCGAGATAGACCCACCCGTCGGGGCCCAGGGTCGGGTCGTTGACGCGGAGCTGCGTCGACTGGTTCGTGGCGAAGCCGGTGAGGAGGATCTCCTTCCGGTCCGCCTTCCGGTCGCCGTCCTCGTCCTTGAGCCAGAAGACATCGGGCGCGCACGTGACGATCGCGCCGCCGCGCCAGGGCATCACGCCGTTCGGGAAGGTGAGCCCCACGGCGAAGTCGATCCGCCGGTCCATGCGGCCGTCCGAGTCCGTGTCCTCGAGGTAAGCGACGACCCCCGCCGGCGGCTTCCCCTCGCCGGGCCCCGACGGGTAGCCGCGGTTCTCGGCGACGAGCATGCGCCCGCCCTCGTCGAAGGCCAGCGCGCAGGGTGACGCGACGAGCGGCTCGGCGGCGACGAGCTCGACGCGCAGCCCCGGCTCGGTCTCGAAGGTCGCGAGGGCGACCTCGGGGCTGAGCGGGCCGCTCGGGGGGCCGGCCTGCGGCCCGACCTGTGGCCCGACCACCGCGGAGAAGCCGAGGAGGAGACCGAGCATCACTTGAGCTCCGGCGGGTTGTTCCCGTAGCTCCAGGGCCCGCCGAAAGGCGGCGCCCCGGTCGGCTCAGGGAGCTTCCCGGGCGCGAGCTCGAGCGCGAGCTCGAGGCCCGCCTCGAGGAGCTGCCGCCCGGCGGTCGGCTCGAGGTTCGAGTAGCTCGTGAGCCGCGTCTCGTAGCCGCCGCCGCCCGGCCCGAGGGCCTCCTCGGTGGGCACGTAGCCCACGCACCCGTTCGCGAGCTCCACGGGCCAGGTCATCTTGAAGTTGCTCCGCCGCTTCAGCTCGAGCCCGAAGTCGACGAAGTACTCGGCGGGGTTCGAGACGAAGACCGCGGGTCCCACCTGCACGGCCTGCACCTCGACCTCCTCCTCGGGCGACCTCGCGACCTTGGCGTCGAGGAGCACGATCTCCTTGGCAAAGACCCACTCCGTGTGCCCCACCTCGGCCTCGGGCCTCCGCACGGTCTCGAGCGCCTTCCGCACGCGCTCCGGGTCGGGGACGCGCCGTCGGATCTTCCAGACCCTGGAGCGCGCGCCGACGGGCCCTCCGTGCCCCGGCTCGGCGCGCAGGAGCACCTTCACCGCCTCCGCGCCCACGCAGCCCCCCACGCGCTGGGCCATGCGCTGGCCCGGCGGGTCGGCGTAGGGGCTCAGGTTGTCGACCTGGGTGATGTCGCCGCAGGCGCCCTGGAGGAACACGACGGGAGCCTCGGTGCCGAGGGCCCTGCGCAGGGTCTTCTCGAGGTAGTAGATCCAGTTCGCCGAGAACCCCGGCGCCGGGGTCGTCGCGTGGCAGGCGAAGTTGACGACGACGCCGATGAGCTTCTCCCCCGTGTCGCTCTTGTCGCGCTCGTCGCTCTTCGCCCAGGCGCCGATGACGCCGACCTCCGGGTCGATGGGGCCCGCGTAGCCGCGCGCATCGGGGTTGCCGCGGCCCGGGTGCGTGAAGGTGCGCCCGTCCACCATGCGGTGGCGGCGGTTGAAGGACACGTGCTCCTCGCGCCCCGAGCCGAAGGAGAGCCGCGCCTCGACGCGCGCCGCGTCCGCCTGGCAGACGGCCTCGACGATGGCCTGGTCCACGCGCTTCACGTATGCCGGGTTCGCCGCCGGCGAGCGCTCGTAGGCGAGCTTCTGGACCTCGGGGGAGGCGTGGTCGTACTCGCCGGGGATCCCCCAGCCATAGGGCCCTCCCGAGTGCGAGTGGGACGCCCCCACGAGCACGTTCCCGGCGGGGATGCCGCAGCGCTCCTCGATGGCCTTCCGGACCGCGAGGACCGAGCGCCGGTCCGTGACGAGCGTGTCGAGCCCGACCAAGGCCACGCGCCGCGAGCCGTCGTCGAAGACGGCCGCGCGGACCTTGCAGGGGTCGTGGACGCTGCGGCCGAACTGCTTCCCGTAGTTGCCGAAGACCTCCATGCCCACCTCGGGCGTGATGTCGCGCTCGGCGAAGCCGGCCTTGAAGGGCGGGTCCGCGGCGCGGGCCGCCGGGGCCTTGAGGACCAAGAGGACGAGGGCGACGGCGGGGGCGAGGATGGACGCGGCGCAGAGGGCGGTGGTTCGCATGGCTCGAGCTCCGTGGGTGGGCACGGCGGCAGGATAACCGAGGGGGGCCGGCGCGTCAGCATTCGGCGTGCCCCCTTTGCGGCCAGCGTCGCCGAGCCGCTCCGCCGCCTCGCCAACGGGCTTGGCGGACGGGCTGCATTCCGCTGCAGCGCTGAGGTTCGCCGGCGGTCTTCGCAGGCCGACTCCCTCGGGAGGAGGAAGCGACGGGCCCCTGCTGGTGCGCCGAGCGCGCCGGGCTCAGAAGCCTCCGAGCCGCGAACCGGGCATGGCAAGCACCCCTCCCCACGTGATAAGCTGGTGACGGTCTCAGCAACGGAGTGATGACAAGCGATGGCCGCCACCGAGACAGCCCACATCCATCTCGACGATGCCGGAAGGGCATGGATCGATGACACTAACGTGAAGGTGATCGAGGTTGTGCTCGACAAGATCGCCTACGGTTGGGAGGCGGAAAAGATCCACGACGAGCATCCGCACCTATCGCTTGCCCAGGTGCACGCGGCGCTGTCGTACTACTACGACCACAAGGCCGAGATGGACCGCGAGATCGAGGCCCAACTCCGCAGGGTCGAGGAGACTTCTGCTCGAGCGGGCACCCCAGCGTTCCTGACCAGGCTCCGCGCGTCAGGGAAGCTCCCGTGAGCGTGAAGGTCTACTTCGATGTGCACGTCCCGAAGGCGATCGCGCGTGAGCTGAGGAGGCGGGGGGTCGACGTCCTGACGGCGCAAGAGGACGGGGCTGCGCGGCTGCCGGACCCCCAGTTGCTGGATCGGGCCACGTCTCTTGACCGCGTGCTCTTCAGCCGGGACGAGGATCTTCTCCGAGAGGCCACGCAGCGTCAGAGGGCCGGGGTGCCCTTCGCGGGCGTCGTCTACGCGCACCAGCTCAGGGTAACGATTGGCCAGTGCGTGCGCGATCTTGAGCTCATTGCGCTCGCAGGAGTCCCCGAGGACCTCCGAAGCCAGGTCCTGCACCTACCTCTCAGGTGAGCGCACCCTCACCGACCCGAGGACCGGCCCACGGCGCGATCGCGGCCTCTCCGGGCTCGCGCGAGGCTGCGAGAGCGAAGCTCAAGGGACCGCTCGCTGCCCTGATCGGCCCTCGGGACGGGCGGGGCCCGCCGCAGGCTCTACCTCTCGGACGCAGTCACGGGCGGGCGGCTCTCGAAGTTCCCCGCCGCGGCAGTCCCCCACGCCCCTTGTAACTGCTGACAAGATCCACCCTCTGCACTATGATCGGCTCCCCTTGGCAAGCCGTAGAGGCAGGACCCTGCGGCGACCTACCGAAGAGCTATGACCAAGGAGCCGCTGCATGCGCCGTCGGGCGAATGGGGGTCAGGCGAAAGGCATCAAGGAGCCTGCTCCCCCGAAGGCTTTCAGCCGCGACAGGCGCCGGAATCAGATCCGACGCGTGTGTGAGGCTATCGTCCGTGAGTTTCGTCCCCGGAAGATCCTGCTCTTCGGTTCCCATGCCCACGGCAAGCCGCGCCCGGACTCCGACGTTGACCTGCTGGTGGTGATGGATTTCGAGGGCAGCCCGTTCCGTCAGGCGGCTCTGATCCTCGGTCACGTGGTGCGCACGGTGGGCGTCCTGCCGATGGACCTGCTCGTGCGCACGCCGAAACAGGTGCGAGAGAGACTGCGCATGGGGGACAGCTTCCTGCGTGACGTCTTCGGGCGTGGAAGGGTGATGCATGAAGCCGACCACCCGTGAGTGGATCAGCTACCCCGGTCCAGCGGCGGACTCCGCATGGGCCCGAACTCCATGCGTCAGTGCGACCAGTCTTCCGCGCGGAGACCTGGAACCTTCAGGATCCGCTCGAACATGCGGTAGGCGTGAAGGACCCTTTCGTCGGTCCTACCTGTCCGTCCGTTCGGCTCGCCTCAGCTCCTTCCCGAGCCTGACGACCTCTTCGAACTCGGGATCGTTCTCGAAAGAGCCGGACACTTCGTCGACCCAGGTGCGGGTCTTCTCTCGCGCGGCGAGAGCTTCCTGGAGAATCTCCGCGGCGAGGCTCTCCACGACTTTCCCTTCTCGCTTCGCGAGCTCCTGCAAGCGCCGGAGATCGTGCGGGTCGAGCTGAAGGTTCATATCCGTACTGTATCACCGAAGCCCTTCCGCCGGCAAACCCCACATTGCGAAGAGCCGCGCCCGCCCGTCAGCCCTGGCCGCCAGGCTCAGTCCCCTTCGCGCCGGCCCCG
>JACQVW010000615.1 GCA_016209535.1 Planctomycetota bacterium
CCTCGAGCGCGACGGGCGGGGCCTCCTGGTCCGGGCCCGCGACTCCCTGGGGCGGACCGCCGACTACGAGCGTTTCCCCGACGGCCGCATCGCGAGCGTCACGGACTTCACGGGCCGCAAGGTCACCTTCGGCTACGACGGGGCGGGGAACCTGACGTCGGTGACGAGCCCGGCGGTCCTCGAGGACCCCGCCGGGGCCACCTTTCCCGAAGGGGTGCGCCGCGAGTACCGCTACAGCTCGGGCTTCGCCGACGAACGCCTGAACCACAACCTCACCGAGGTCATCGACCCGCGGGAGGCCGCCTCGACGAGGCTGCCCCGCGTGACGATCGCGTACGGAGAGGACCCGGCCAGCACGGCTTTCGACCGCGTCGTGGCCCAGGCGATCGGCGGCACGAACGCGACGGGCGTGGCCGCCGGCGGCACGGCGCGCTTCGAGTACGAGGGGGGGGGCGAGCCCCTCGACGACGCCTCCACGGCCGCCGGCCTCGAGTCGATGCTCCTCGCCGTGGCCGGCCTCACGAGGTACACCGATCCGGAGGGCCGCGTGACGGAGGTCCTCTCGAGCGGCGCCGGGCTACCGCTCTCGGTGAAGCTCCACACCGTCGAGGGGCTTCGCCCCCGCGACCCGACGAGGCTCCACCCGCCGCCGGGCGTGGCTCCCCCGTTCTACGAGACCCGCTTCCGCTGGACCCGGGAGGGGCTCCTCGCTAGCAGGATGGGCCCGCGAGGCGACCGCGTGGACCTCGCCTACGACGAGGGGGCTCCGCTCCGGCACGCGCAGGCCGCGCTGCTGCGGCGCGAGCACCACCCCGCTCCCCAGGCGACCGCACCCGGCGCGCCGCCCGCGCCCCCGGCCGTGAGCCTCTTCAAGGTCGATCCCCTCTTCGCCGTCGCCGTCGAGGAGACGGCGCCCGGGGGCGGCGTGACCCGCCGCTTCCTCGACTACCAGGAGGGAGCCGCGCTCGAGGACCTGGCGCGCGAGGCGGGCGCGGAGCCGGCGGACCTCGAGGCCGCTCTGGCGCGCGCCGGCGTCGAGCTGGGGCTCGGCGACTTGAACGGAGACGGCGTCACGGCGCAGCGCCGGGGCAACGTCGTGCGCGAGGTCCCCCCTCCCGCCACGAGACCCGACGGGTCCGTGGACGCGTCGTACTCCACGTTCGCGTACAACGAGCTCGGCCAGCTCACCTCCACGGTCGACGGCAGCGCCCGCGCGGTCCGCCTCGAGTACCACCCGGCGGCGGACCCGGACGGCGACGGCGTCCCGAGCGCCGCCGAGGGCCAGGACGCCGCGACGGGCGGCTTCCTCGCCCGGCGCATCGTGGACCTCGGCTCGGCCGGCGAGAACCGGGGCGACCTCGTCCTGGCGAGCTACGCGTACGACCCTCGAGGCTACCTCGCCTCGGCGAAGGACGGGAACGGAAACGAGACCTTCTACTTCCACGACGCCCTCGGGCGCCTCACCGAGGTCCGGCTGGCGCCGCCCCTCAGGTACCGCTGGCACCGGGTCCACGACGCCGACGGGAACGTCGCCGCCTTCCGCGTCGAGAACTACACGTCGACGGACCGGGGCGGCCACTTCCTCGTGAGCGCGAACCGCTTCATCGACGTGGAGGTCGACCGCGACCTGCTCGGCAGGCCCGTCGCCGTGCGTCGCGAGGTCTCCGAGGGCGAGGTGGGGCCCGCCCGCTCGATCGAGCGGCGGTACCGCTACGGCCCGGCGGGCGGCCTCGTGAGGATCGTGGGCCCAGTGACGGGACGCGACGAGGCCTTCCTTCTCGACGAGCGGGGCCTCCCGCTCCGGCGGACCCTCGCCGCGGGCACGCCCGACGAGGCCGCCGTCACGACCCTGCGCGACGAGGACGGGAGCGTCGTCCTCCAGACGGACGCGGCGGACTCGGACGGCGACGGGCAGCCCGAGACGACCGAGCACCACCACGACGGCTTCGGCCGCCTCGCCGCCACCATCGATCCGGCGGGCGGCACGCGCGTCCTCGAGCGAGACGTCGAGGGGCGCGTCGTCGCCGAGTCGTTCCTCGGATTGCCCGGGGGCCCCACGCCGCGGGACCGCTCCGGCGCTGGGAACGTGCTCCTCGGCCGCACCTGCTTCCGCCACGACGAGCGCGGGCGGCTCGTCGAGAGGCAGCGCTGGCTCTTCGGCCGCGACGAGCCTGCACGGGCCCTCGTCGAGACCTATCACCTCGACGGCGCCGGGCGCGTCGAGAAGCGGGTGGACCCCGACGGGGGCGTCTGGACCTGGGACCACGACGGCGCGGGGCGCATGCAGCGCGAGACGGATCCCCTGGGCGGCACGTTGACCGTGCGCTACGACGGGAACGGCAACCCGGTCCGGGAGGCCCGGGAGGCCTTCACCCTCGAGCCCGTCGGTCCCGCCGCGAGCGGCGACCCCGACTACGACGAGGCGGGACGCTTCCGCGAGGTCTCGGTCATCGTCCGGGCCTTCGATCCCCTCGACCGGCTCACGGTCCTCGTGGACCCCGCGGGCGGCGTCTGGCGCATGCGGTACGACTCCATGTCGAACCGGATCCTCGTGTCCGACGCCACGGGGACGCCGATCCGGCCGGAGACGGACCCGGAGCTCGCGCCCCTCCTCGACCTCCTCACCGAGAAGCAGCGATCGAGCTTGAACGACCACGGAAACCGGCGCCGCTACGTCTACGACAACCTCGGCCGCCTCGTCGAGGCGATCCACGAGCTCCGCAAGGAAGGGCGGGGCGGCGGCGAGATCGACCCCACGAACCCGTTCAACTCCGACGGCCGCATCGCGGAGCGCTTCGAGTGGGACGACGAGGGCTGGCTCTGGGCCTGGACGGATGACGCGGGGAACCGGACGGAGCTCCAGCGGGACGGGGCAGGCCACCCGCGCACCAAGGTCTGGCCCGACGGCACGGCGCAGAGCTTCGAGACCGACCGCGACGGGAACCCGACGGCGATCGCCGACGAGAACGGGACCGTGGTGCGGCAGCGGTTCGATGCGCTCGGCCGGCTCGTGGAGCGGAGGATCGAGCGCGCGGCGAGCGTGGAGGGCACGACCCTCCAGCGCTTCGAGCACGATGGGCTCTCGCGCGTCACGCTCTGCTTCGACGACAACCGGCCCGAGGACCCCCTCGACGACGCCCTCGTCTGCCGGCGCCAGGACTCCCTCGGCGGGCTCCTGGAGGAGGTCCAGGGCACGTCGTCCGTCGAGGCCGGCCTGGACCCGGCCTCGAGGGTCGTCTCCCTTCGCTATCCCGGCGGCCTCCGCGTCGAGACGCCGCGCGACCGGGCGGGCCGCATCGCGAGCCTCTCGGACGCCAGGCGGACCTTCACGGCCTACCGCCGCTTCGGGTCGGGGCTCCTCCTCGAGAAGCGGCTCGCCTCGGGGCTCACCGCGTCCTTCCTCCGGCCCGACGAGGCCGGCGTGCCGCGGATGCGGGGCTACGACCCCGCGGGCGAGGTCGAGGAGATCGCCTACAGGAACGCCGCCGGCGAGACCATGCACGGCTTCGAGTACGGCCGCGACCGGAGCGGCCACAAGCTCTACGAGAAGCTCCTCCACCGCCTCGACGGCCTGGGGGACGCCTGGCAGCTCGACAGCGCCTACCGGATCTTCCGGTACCTCCCCAACGTGTTCGACCCGCGCTTCCCGCCCGTGGACCCCGTCGAGAAGCTCGTCTACTACGCCGACGGGAACCACTCCTGGCGGTTCCTCGAGGTGAACTTCTCGGTCCGGCGCGTCGAGGTGAACGCCCGCAGCGCTTACGTCTCCTCGGACGGCGACCGATTCGAGTACGACGCCCGCGGGAGCCTGCGCAAGGCGGGCGAGCTGTCCTTCGCCTACGACGCCCTCGGCCGCCTCGCGCGCGCCTCGCGCGGCACGCGCGACGTCGCCCTCTACCGTTACGACGCCGCCCGAGCCGAGGACCCGTGGGCCTTCCTCGGCAAGGGGCGCCGCGTCGCGAAGGACGTGCTGCAGCCCGTGAGGGGTCAGCCGGCGGGGGTCGTCCGCTTCGCGTACTGGGGCGAGAGCGTGATCGAGGAGCGCGACGGCGCCGGCCAGCTCCTGCGCCAGTACCTCCTCGAGGACGACGGCCGCCCGGCGGTGCTCCTGGACCACGTGGAGGCCGGCCCGGGCAAGCCCTACGGGCTCCTCCACGACGCCTGCGGCTCCCTCACGGGCATCGCCGACCCCACCGGCGCCGTCGTGGAGACGGTGCGCTACGGGGTCCACGGCCAGCCGCGGGTCTTCAACTCCTTCGGCAGCCCGATCCAGTTCTCCGAGCTGGGCGTGGCCCTCGGCTTCGGCGGCCTCCAGCACGACTTCGAGCTGGGCTTCCACCTCGCCGGCGCGAGGCACTTCGACCCCTCCTTGGCGCGCCACCTGAGCGAGGCGACCCCGCTCACGCCGCGCGCGCCCCTCGAGATGAACGGCTACCAGCTCCCGGGCATCCCCGGCCTGAACGGCGAGGTGTCGGGCCGCGAGAGCCGCCGCCGCGCCGCGCCGTACCTGGAGCCGTTCCGCGTGAGGGTGGGGGAGCGGGCGGCGCCTCGCGAGCCGAAGCTGCCGGCGCCGCCGAATACGAGCCCTCTCACTGGCTCATAGGGCCTCGGGGATCTCCTCCTCGGGGAACAGGTAGGCCCGTGCGATGCGCTCTCGGGAGCGGAGGAGGCGCCCCAGCCTGTCGCCGCGCAGCCCCGCCTCGACCGTCAAGTCCAGGAGCTCCAGCGCCCTCTCGAGCGCCAGCTTGGTGCTGCCGTAGTAGCCCGTCCTCTGCGAGCTCCTGGCGCGGCCGAGCTCGTTCTGGATCATGAGGATCCTCGTCTCGAGCGGATACGCGGCCCACTTCTCGACGGTCAGCTCTCGATGCCACGCCACGGCGCACCTCACACGGGTAGAAGCTCATCCACGACGGCCGAGATCTCTCGGCGTATCCCTGGATCCAGCACCTCCATGGCAGGGTTTCCCCTCCCGGGCCGGATGTTGATCAGAGCCGTGTACTCCAGGCGATCCGCGGAGGGGCGAAAAGGATACACGTTCGCCCCCCAGAGGCTTGCCTGGCTTGAGCCGTCGTCGAGCAAGAGTCGCTCACCGTCCGAGTGAAGCTCGCCCCCCAGCGTGAGGACCTGCCGGTCCGTGTCCACGACGACCTTCACCATGTCCCCGAACCAGGCCCTGGCGTAGGACTCCACGAGGTCCTTGGCGATGGGCCCGCGAGCGATCAAGATCGGCGGCCGTGCCTTCTCCATGGCCGCCTTTATACTTCGCGCGGCCGGCGCCGGCAACGCGGAGGTTTCGGGTCTCCGCGGCGCGTTTTCGGCGTCCTCTCGGCGTCCTCTCGCAATCACAAGCTCATGAGGAACTCCACCACCTTCGCCTTCTCCTCTGTCGAGAGCGCCTCGAAGGCCTGGCGGGTAGCCTGGGCCTCGCCGAAGTGGCCCTGGAAGACCGCGTCGGCGATCGACTCGGCGGAGCCGTCGTGGAGGTACGGCGCCGTGTCGCGGATGCCCCAGAGCGGGGCCGTCCGGAACTCGCGCGGGTCGACGCCGGACTCGTCGACCTGGCGCCGGGCCGGATCGGCCACGTCGTGGAGGAGGAAGTCGGAGTAGGCGCGCACCGGCCCGTCGGCTCCCTGAAGCGACGGGGCGTGGCAGGAGTCGCAGCCGATCGCGTCGAAGAGCGCCTCGCCCTCGCTCACCCTCTGCGCCTCGGCGGGGTCCCGCGGGGCCCTGCGCTGCGGCGGCGCGAGGTGCGCCATGAAGAAGACCAGGTCCAGGAACTCGGGCTCGCTCATCTCGGGGTCCGCGGCGCCGTCCGTGTCGGAGGCGGTGGCGAAGGGCGAGAGGTCCCCGCGGATCGTGATCCCCACCTCGTTGAAGAGGGCGTCGGCGGCGAAGTCGCGGAGGCTCGGCACGCCGGCCTTGTGCCCGAACCGCCCCACGCGGCCCCCCACCATGCGGGCGCGGCCCGAGATGCCGTCACCGTTCGCGTCGGCCGGGTCCGCGTTGGCCAGGATGGCCTCATCGGGCACGCGGTCCACGAGGCCGAGCCCGAGGGACGAGGGGGTCTGCCGCGTCTCCATCACGTTGACGCCCTCCGGGCACTCCTCCCTCAAGAGGCCGGGGTTCGAGAAGCGGGACGCGGCGGGCCCTCCGGGGAGCTGCGTCAAGGTCCCACTCTCGTCCGAGTGCGCGAACCGGATGACGTTGAGGTCGAGCCCTCCCGCTCCGCCCACCGCCGGGTCGATGTGGCAGCCCCGGCAGGAGTCGGCATTGAAGGCCGGGCCGAGCCCCTGGGCGAGCGTGGTCGGCCTGTCGAAGAGCTGGAGGCCGCGGCGCCAGGAGATCGCCTCGGCCTCCGTCAGCTCGCGGTCCGGGCCCCCGGGAGACCCCACCTCGGGGAGCGGCGGCAGCGGCGGCTCGCGGCAGCCGAGGTCAGGCGTTGGGTCGATCCCCTGCTCGGGGAAGGGCGCGGGAGGCTGGGGGTCCCCGAGGAAGAGAAAGCCCAGGAGGGAGACCGCGTCGGAGATGTCCAGCTTCCCGTCGTCATTCGAGTCGGCGGCGGAGCGGCACGGAGGCGCGTCGGCACTGAGGAAGAGGAACCCCAGCACGAAGACGGCGTCGGAGATGTCCGCCCTGCCGTCGTCGTTGGCATCGCCCCGCAGGAACTCGCGAGAGGTCGTCCCCGGCTCCTCGCGGCTCCGGGCCGGCGAGAAGGGCACGTGCTGCAGGGTGAGCGCGGTGGCCGCGAGGATGAGGAGGTTCGTGGCGCAGGTGAGGGTCTTCATGAGCTTCTTGAGCTCGATCGCCTTCAGGGTGTTTCTCATGGCGCACCTCCTTCTCACAGGCTCTCGAGGAAGCGGTGCAGCGCTTCCCGGTCCGCGGGCTGGAGCTCCACGTAGCGGTCCCGCGAGGCCTGCGCCTCGCCGCCGTGGGCTAGGACCGCGTCGCTCACCGTGTCGGCCCGGCCGTCGTGCAGGAAGGGCCCGTGCTGGCAGAGCCCCCAGAGGGGCTGCGTGCGGAGCTCGCTGCCCGACGCCTGGGCCATCTTGATCCCGTCGGCGAGCCCGGCGCCCATGTCGTGGATGAGCAGGTCCGTGTAGGGGTGGATCAGGCCGAGCGGAGTGCTCAGGCTCGGCGCGTGGCAGGCGGTGCAGCCGATCCGCGCGAAGACCTCCTCGCCCTTGCGCACGGAGGGCGTGATGGCGCCGCGGCGCGGAGCGGCGAGGTGCTCCTGGAAGGCGACGAGGCTCTGGAGCTCGGGGACGGTGAGCTCCGGGTCGGGCACATCGTCGAGGTCCTTGACGCGATCCTTGGGCTCGGACACCTGGGCGTAGGCGACCCTGACGCCGAGCAGCTCGTCGAGGAGCCGGCGCGCCGGGCTCTCGCGGCGATCGCCCCCCTCGCCCCCCTCGCCCCCCCCGCCGCGCTCGCCGCGCTCGTAAGCCGCCCCGACCTTCACCGCCGTGGAGTCGCTCGTGATGCCCCTCTGGTTGTTGAGGGCGCCCCGGTTGAAGGCCTCGATCGTCGCGGCCTGGCACTTGTAGCCGAACCGCCCGATGGCGTTCTCCTCGGCGGGGATCCGGTTGACGCGGCCCGAGATCCCGTCCCCGTCGGCGTCGTCGGGATCGGCCCTCGAGAGGATCTCGTCGTCGCTTACGAGGCGGAAGAGGCCCAGCCCGAAGACGGGCGGCGCGTTCCGGCGCGCGACGATGGCGTCCGGAGCCGCCGGGATCGGCGGATGCGAGACGTCCGCGGCCACGGGCTCCGCGATGGTGCCGATGGGCCCGTAGTTGGGCACGACGATGCTGGGCAGGCAGAGCTGGGCATCCCGGTCCATCTCCACGGTGCAGCTCGCGTAGTACTTCGGGGTGGTCCCGTCGGCGTTCTGGCGGGCGAGGATGAAGAAGTCGCGGTAGCGCTGCGCCGAGCCGCCCGTCGCGGGCGTCGCGTGGCACCCCTTGCACGACACGGAGTTGAAGTGGGGCCCGAGGCCCTCGCTTGGCGTAAACCGCTTCTCGAAGATCGCCTTCCCCCTCTCGAACGCCGCAAGGTCGGCCGAGGCGAGCCCGGGGATCGGGTCGCCGAAGGCGCCGGTGACGGCGGCGTCGTTCTCGGCCGAGGACGACGAGACGAAGAGAGCGAGACCGATCGACAAGAGGAGCAGGCAGAGCAGGCTCAGGGTAGCACGCATGAAGCGGACCTCCGTACGGTTCCTTTTCCTTTCAGACCTTCTTGACCTTCGCGGCCTCGAGGCAAAGGGGGACCACCCGGAGAGGGGGACCCCACCCGTCTCGACCGGCGGATCGACCGATGGATCGACCAACGGAGCCCAAGCGTAGGGGCGCCCGGCGTGAAGGCGCCGTGACGGGGGTCACGGTTCCACGGCGCGCCCGCGTAGGTGGCGCTTGGCCGCACCCGCGCGCCTGTTCGCCGCGACGACATTCGCGTGGCACCAAGGTGCACTGGAAGGAGGGGCGCGAGGGCCCTGCTACCGGCGCTGGCAGCAGAGGGTTGCGTGAGCCGGCCGGGACGTGAGCCCGGCTGGCATTCCGCGGGCGCAGGGACACGTGCAGCTCCTGCTCGACCGCGGGACCACCTCCAGCGAGCCGGAGCGAGATCCGCTCGGGCCGACGAGCGCGTGAGGCTCGGGGGCCTGCGGCAAGCATTTGAGGTTGCATGGCAGTCCCCGTGGGCCGGCTCTATCCAGATCGAAAACGCCGCGGTCTATCCCCGCGCGGGGGGCGACAGGCCCGCACGCGCAACCGGCTCAAGGTGGCGCTTGTTTCCCTCCGCGCCCCCCGCGCGGGGGGCGACCAGGCGCGAGGAGGAGCGGGAGAGGATGCGGCCGTGTTTCAATC
>JACQVW010000597.1 GCA_016209535.1 Planctomycetota bacterium
GCGGATGCGGCCCGTGCTGCCCTCGAGGAGGAGCACGGTCCCGTCGGGCTTCAAGACGGCGGGGTTCCCCTCGGGGTCGAGCTCGAGGCGGGGGAAGAAGCTCGCGTCGCCGGGGACCGCGATCTTCCCGCCCGGCCGCTGGGGCCCCGACCCGACGCGGCGGATGATCGCCCCGCCCCTCAGCTCCACCGTGGCGGCGCCCGTCGCGCCCGCGGCGGGCGCAGCGTGGCGCTTCAAGGGGTGCTCCAGGGCGAGCCACGCCCGCACCGCCTCGGGCTCCCCCTCCGGCGCGAGGACCTCGTGCAGTCCCGCCGCCGTGAAGACGAGGAACCTCTCGCCGCGCGCGAAGGCGGCCGCGGGCTCGACGAGCGTCCCCTGGACGCGCGAGCGCGGCGCCGCGAGGTCCGGGAAGCCCTCGAGATAGTGCTGCCAGAGCATCTGGCCGGACCCGTCCAGGAGCGCGAAGAGCCCGTCCCTCACGACGAGCACCCCCGGGAGCGGCTCGGAGCCCTCGGCGAGGGACGCGAGCTCCGCGCCGGCCGACTTGCCCAGGAACCGGCGCCGCCACGGGCCGCCGAGGGAGAGCGGCACGGCGGCGGGCGCACGCGCCGGACCGGCGCGCTCGCCGAGCCCCCGCACGTAGGCGGCCAGGTCCGGGTCCTCGAGCAGCCCGGGGTCGTCGCCGGCCAGGCGCGCGAGGTGGCTCGCCGCGGCGGCGAGGTCCCCGGCGCGCTCGGCGGCGCGAGCGAGGTGGGCGTGGGCCGCGGCCACGGCGCGCGTGTGGGACCAGCGCAGCGCGATGGCGAGGAGCCGCCCGGAGCCGCCCTCGCTCGACGCGGCGCCCTCGATCCAGCCCCGCAAGCGATCCTCCTCGGCGGGATCGGGCTCCGCCCTCCCGGAGGTCACCAGGTCCCGCAAGGCCTCCGAGGCGTAGAGCCCCACGTCGACGAGCATCCCTTCGGGCGACACCACGAGATCGCCCGACGGTGGGTCCGCGATGATCTCGCGGTAGAGCCGCGCGGCCTCCGCCGGAGCCTGCTCCTCGAGGATCTCGGCCGAGCGCAGCACGAAGGCCGTCCTGTGGGCCGCGGTCTCGATCAGGTCGGGCTCCTCGAGCACGCGCTGGATGAAGCGGACGTCCCGCGTGCTCGCCGCGGCCTCCTGCGAGAGCTGGAGGAGCTCGGCCCGAAGGCCCTCGCGGGCGGCCTCCTCGCTCGTCGAGGCGAGGACCTTCTTCAAGTCCTCGATCGCCTCGAGGTACTTCCCCTCGGCCTGGGCGATCCGCGCGCGCCGCAGGAGCCCGTCGCGAAGGCCGAGGGCCGCGATCGACGCGCGCGTGGCCTCGTAGGGCTCGAGCCTCGCGAAGCCCCAGGGGGCGCCGAGGAGCATCTCGCCTCCGGTGAGGAAGAGGTTGCCCGGCACCGGGTCCGGGAGCCGCTCGTCCCAGAGCCTCGAGCGCTTGAGGACCGTGCCCCGCGCCGCGTCGAGGACGACGATCGCCCGCGCCACCGGGACGTAGAGGCGGCTCGAGGTGACGAGGCCGCGGCCCTGAGGCTGCCCTAGGGGCTCGCTGGTCCACGCCGTGGCCCCGCCGTCGATCCGCGTCGCCGTGACGATGCCCTCGGAGGAGACCTCATAGGCCCGCGAGCCATCCGCGCCGAGGAGCGCGTGGAACCCTCCCGTGAGGCGCCGCGACCAGGCCGCCTTGCCCGTCTCGAGGTCGAGGGCGAAGAGGCCGTCGCCGTCGAAGGGGGCCGCGATGGCCTTGCCCCCCGCGATCACGGGGTGCCCCGGCGCCCAGCGCGGGTCGCTGGGAGCTTTCCGGACGGCCGACGGGTAGCGCGTGGCCCACAGGACCCCTCCGCTCGGCGCGTCCAGGGCGAAGATGAGCCCGTGGCCCGGCGCCCCCACGACCAGGTCGCCGCTCGCGGCAAGGCTCGACCCGAGGCCCATGCTCTCGTCGAGGAGCTCCACCAGCTCGGGGTCGGCGAGGAACCCGTAGACCCTCTCGAGCCAGAGGAGCTCGCCCGAGGGCGTGAAGGCCGCGGCGTAGCAACCGTCGCCGGAGAAGGCGGGCGCGACGAGGATCCCCCCCTTCGCGCCGGCCGGCGTGGGGGGCGCGGCGAAGGCCATCTCGCGCAAGGCCTCGACCTCGTCCTCCTCGCCGCCGCGGCTCCAGAGGAGCGCGCCGCTCCTCGCGTCGTACGCGCGCAGCTCGTTCCGCTGGAAGGCGACCTTCCCGCTCTCGACCGTGCAGCGCCCGGGCCGGCTCACGACGATCAGCCTCTCCGGCTCGCCGGGCACGGCGGCGAGCGCCCAGCCTCCGATGTCCGAGAAGTAGTGCCACGAGCTGAAGCCCGAGCCTCGCTGGTGGATCGTCTGCTCCGCGACGGGCACGTCCGACTCGACGCTCCACCGGGCGTCGCCCGTCTCGCGCTCGAGGGCCAGGACGTCCTGGTGCGAGCGCACGAGGACCAGGTCCCCGAGGGCGACCGCCTGCATGGGATAGCACGAGTAGTAGACGTTCCGGGCAGGCTGCGACGACTCGAGCTTCCGCTCGACCTTGAGCCGGTGGACCCACCGCGCGTAGGAGCCCGAGCGCCACTCCTCCTCCGGCGCGACCTCGAGCGCCGCGTGGTCGGGCCGGGCGAGGACGCCGAGCCACGCCCCGCGCGGCGCCGGCAGCGGGGCCTCGGCCCGCGGCGCTCCAGCGGCGCCGGCGCTCTCCAGGCCGCGCTTCTTCCGCCAGGCCTCGGCTCGCTCCGGCGGCAGCTCGCCGAGGAGCCTCCGGACCTCGCCGGGCACCGAGGCGTACAGGATCCCGTCCTGCGTGACGAGGAGGTCCCCCTCGCGGTCGAGCCGCGGCGCGGGGGCCTCCTCCTCCGGGAGCGGTCCGAGGGCCGCGTCGAGGAGGTCCAGGACCTCGTCCCACCGCTTCGCCCTGGCGGCGGCGTCGGCGGCGAGGAGGCGCTTCGAGCCCTCCTCGTCGAGGACCCGCGGGCCGGCGATGCCGGCGAGCTCCTCGGGGAGACTCTGGCCTGTGCACGGGCTCGGGGACGGGCCCAGGCCGCAGAGGACGAGGACGGCGAGGAGCCGCCGCGAGGGACGCCGGGGCCGTGCGGTGGCCATCGCTCCGCGTCTCCGCTCGAGGCTATCCGGCGCCGCCGGGGCCCGCGGGCCCGGGCGGCGCGGCCTCGGCCGGCTGGGGCTCGGTCGCGACGGGCTCCGGCACCGCCTCGAGCGGTGCACCGGCCGTGACCTCGCCCGGGGGCTCCTCTGGCCGCTCGGGCTGCTTGTCGGGCCTCCTCGCCGGCCGCTCGGGCCTCTCGGGCTTCTCGGACCGCTCGGGCTTCTCCGGCTTCTCGAGCCTCCCGGGCCGCTCCGCGGGGTGAGCCTTGGCGGCGGGCCTCTCGGCCTCGGGCCTCACGGGCAAGGGCAGGTCGACGAAGAACGTCGTTTTCCCAATCCAGCGGTTCCGGTCGCGCTCCCAGCGGTGGAGGCGTTCGCTGTCGACGCGCAGGCGGCCTTCGTGGCGCCGCAGGACCGCAAGCTCGGCGCCGAGCGACGGGCGGCGCGAGCGCTCCTCCGCGCCCGGCGGGCTCGAGGCATCGGCCCTGGCCTCGGAGGCGGCATCCGGGCGCGAGCCCCCCGCCGCCGGCTCCCGCGCGAAGAGGTCCCTGCGCTCCGCGGGCCCGAGCAAGTCGCCGATGGCCTCGACGCCGAAGAAGAGCCGCGTGCGCGAGCGCTTGAGGAAGACCCGGAGGGGCGAGCTCTTCTTCGACTCGGGGTCCACGAGGGTCCTCTCGATCCCCTCGTCGAGGAGACGGCGGAAGACCTCGGCGATCTGCTGGCGGTCGCCCCGGAAGGTGACGCGCTCGATCAGCTCCCGCGTGTCGACCTCCACGCCCCGCTCGCGGGCCTTGGCCTCGGCCCTCTCGAGGCACTGGTTGAGGAGCTTCCTCGCATCGAAGAACGTGAAGCCCTCGGTGCGCTCGAGCTGCCGCCTGGCGGCCTCGGCCTCCTTCCTCGCCGTGCCCTCTCGCTCGAGGTGGCTCGCGAGCCAGCGCCGCTCGATCTCGGCCGCGAGGGCGTAGTAGTTCCTCGCCACGGCCCGGCCGAGGCGCGCGAGGAACTGGTAGTCCACGGTCTCGGGCTCCGTGGGGCTCAGCGCGCGCCCGAAGGCGAGCGCGGCGTGCAGGTGCCCGCCGAACTCCACGGGGGCGAGGAACAGGCACCGCGTGAGCGCGTCCTTGAGCCCCGGCGGCGAATCGCGGGTCTCGAGGAGGGTCCGAGCCGCGGCCGAGACGGCGGCCTGGCCGCGGCCCGCCTCGGCCGCGCCGCCGCCGGTGGCAGGCGGCAGCTTGGACCAGTCGAGCTCCAAGATGCGCTTCGACGTGTTGGCGCCGAGCCCGCTCTCGGCCACGAGGGAGGCGCGCGCCTCCCGGTCGTCGAGCTCCTTGGGCGTCACGGCGAAGAAGGCGATGAACTCGACCTCGAGCTCCGCGCGGAGCGCGTCGAGGACCTCCGTCACGTCCCGCCGCAGGTCGGCGAAGGACTCGGGCACGTCGGCGTGGCGGCGCGAGTCGATCCGCTCGACGAGGCCGTCTTCCCAGGCGCGCCGAGCGCCCTCGAAGTGGCGGGCGGCGAAGCGGCCCAGGAGCCGCGCCAGCTCGGCGAGCTTCCGCTCGAGCTCCTCCGACCGCAGGGGGATCGAGGCGATCTCCTGGAGGAGGCGATCGCGGGCCTTCTCGTCGGCCGGCGTGATCAAGCGCTCCTGCGCGCCGGCGGACTCGGCCTCGGCCCGCGTGAGCTTGCCGAGCTTCCCGACGATCTTGCGGATGCGCTGGCGGTCGTCGTCGCTCTCGACCCTGCGGCCGGCGATGAGCCCGGCGACGGGCTTGCCCCCGACCGAGACGGGCACGAGCCAGTCCGTGAGGCCCATGTGGCAGCGCAGGTGGTAGGCGCCGGTCTCGCCCGGCGTGAGGGCCTGGGCGAAGGCCGGGCTCAGCACGCGGCGGGCGAAGCGCTGCTCGCACTGCGTGCAGGCCTCGTCGGCGCCGTCGAAGGCGAGCTTGCCCGCGGCCTTGCCGTGGCGGAAGTAGGTGCAGAAGGGATCCGCCCTCCGCTCGTCCGAGGGGCGCGGCGGGTCGATGCTCTCGAAGGACTCGGCGGAGGCCTTCTCCACGAGCGAGACGGCCGACCCGAGCGCGTCGCCGAGCTGGAGGAGCCACCGCAAGTCGTCCCGCGCCACGACGTCCGTCAACCGTTCCGGTCGGTAGGGCCACATGCCCACCAGGATACACCATAACGGGCAAGGGCGAAGGGGGCTGTCGCAGGCTGCCTGGCGTTTGCGCCGGCCCGCGTCCCCGGCGGATAATCCGTGCATGCCCACCCTCACCATCCGCAGCCCTTCCGACGGCTCGCTGCTCGGAGAGGTCCCCGTGACGCCGCCCGAGGGGATCGCCGAGCGCGCCGGCAGCTCCGCTCGGGCCTTCGAGGCCTGGCGGCGGGTGCCGGTCGGCGAGCGCGCGGGCCTCATGCGCCGGCTGCGCGCCGAGCTCGTGCGCTCGCGCCGGCGCATCGCCGAGCTCGTGGCGCGCGAGCAGGGGAAGCCCGTCCTCGAGGCCCTGGTGGCCGAGGTCTTCCCGTCCCTCGACGCGCTCACCTTCCTCGCCCACAGGGGTCCGCGCCTCGTCGGGGACCGCAAGGCCCCCCACTTCCAGCCCTTCCTGAGCCACCGGCGCGCCCGCTACCGCTTCCTTCCCTACGGCCCCTGGGCCGTGATCTCGCCGTGGAACTACCCCTTCGCGATCCCGTTCATCCAGGCCGCGTCGCTCGCCTTCGGAGGCAACACGGCGGTCCTCAAGCCGTCGCCCCTCACGCCGCTCACGGGGGATCTGGTCGCGGAGCTCTTCCGCGCGGCCGGGTTCCCCGAAGGCGTCCTCGAGGTCGTCCACGGCGGAGCGCCCGAGGGCGAGGCCCTGATCCGGGACGAGCGCATCCGCGGCGTCCTCTTCACGGGGAGCGTCGCGAACGGCCGCAAGGTGGCCCTGGCGGCCGCGCAGGGCTGCCTCAAGAAGGTCGTCCTCGAGCTGGGAGGGAAGGACGCGGCGATCGTCCTCTCCGATGCGCCCCTCGAGCGCGCCGCGCGAGGCATCGCCTGGGCCGCGATGCTCAACGCGGGCCAGACGTGCGCCTCGGTGGAGCGCGTGTACGTCGAGGAGCCCGCGGCGGCGCGGTTCCGGGATCTGCTCGAGGAGAGCGTGGGCAAGATCCGCGTCGGCAGCCCCCTCGAGGTCTCGACCGACATGGGCCCCATGACCGCGCCCTTCCAGCTCGAGGTCGTCGAGCGCCACGTGGAGGAGGCGCGCGCCGCGGGCGCCCGCGTGGCCACCGGCGGGAGGCGGCTCCGCGAGCTGGGGCCGCTCTTCTACGCGCCCACGGTCATCCACGAGGCTCCCGCCGGCGCCCGCGTGCTGCGCGAGGAGACCTTCGGCCCCGTCGCCTGCGTGCAGGCGGTGCGGAGCGCCGAGGAGGCCGCGCGACTCGCGAACGATGCGGCTTACGCCCTCACGTCGTCGGTGTGGACGCGGGACCCGGAGCGGGCGCGGCACCTGGTCCCCGAGCTCGCCTCGGGCGTCGTGACCGTCAACGCGCACCTGGTGTCGTACGGCGAGTCGAACAGCTCCTGGGGCGGCCTCCTCCCCTCGGGGCTCGGGAGGACCCACGGCGAGCTCGGGCTCCTCGAGACGCTCCAGGTCCAGTACGTCGACGAGGGCTACGGGGAGAAGCCCGAGATCTGCTGGTACCCCTACGGCGAGCGGCTCGCCTCGGTCCTCGAGGACATGCTCCGCCTCCTCTCGGAGCCATCGCTCTCGTTGAAGGCGGCCGTCCTGCCGCGCTTCCTCCCCCACCTCCGCTTCCTCGCGGGCCGCGCGCCGCTCGCGCGCATGCTGCCGGGGCTGATCCGGTACTTGACCTGAGGGCCCGAGGCGGCCGAGGTGCCCGAGGTGCCCGAGGCGGCCGAGGCGTGGACTCCCTTCTCCGTTGACCGCTCCAAACGCTTGCCGATAGGATCGTCCCCATGTTCGCCGCCGCGCGTCGTGACGGGTCTGGCAGGCCCCATGCTGGATGACCGCCGGGTCCTGGAGTCCTTTCCTCGGTTCAAGGACCTCCTGGCGAAGGTGGGGCTCGCGCC
>JACQVW010000606.1 GCA_016209535.1 Planctomycetota bacterium
TCCATGAGCACCTTGAGGGCGACGTGGCGCCGCGTGGACTCCTGGAGAGCCTCGTAGACGATCCCCTGTCCGCCGTGCTGGATCTCGCGCAGGATCGTGTCGCCCGGGAGCGCGTCGGCCGGGGGGAGCGTGCGTGCTTGCGGCTCGGGGTCGACCTCCCCTCCGGCTGCGCCCGGCGCCTCCACGGGTCCATCCAAGGGCGCCTTGAGGAAGGTGCTCCCCTCCTCGTGGGCCCGGAGGAGGGAGTCGACCTCGGCGCACAGCGAGCCGTCCCCGTCCGCCGCCTCCGCGACGAACGCGGCTCGCTCCGCCGCGGGGCGCTGGACCTGCTCGCGGATCGTCCCGAAGTCGACCCGGAGCGGCTGGGCTTCACCGGGGAGTCGGGCGGATCGAACAGCACGTACTGGGTCGCCGCCGTGGACCCCCGGGTGGAGCTGGCGGTGCCGGTCAGCTCGGTGACGACGTTCGATTGCTGGATCCGCGAGGACCGCAACTGGGACTGGCACCAGCGTCCGGCCGGCGATCCGCCAGATCGCGGACATCGGCACGCTGCTCGCCCTGCACGCCCCTCGCCCGCTGGCGGTCATCGCCCGCCGCCAGGGAACGGACGACGAGGAGTTCCCGCTGGAAGAGGCGGCGAAATCGGTGGCGTGGGCGGAGGGCGTGTACCGGCTCCTCTCCGCCGCGGACGCGATCGCCCTGGTGGAATCCACCACGGACCACGGCTACCAGGAGGACAAGCGCCGGCACCTCTACCGATGGGTCGAACGCTGGCTCCGGCCGCCGTGGCCCAGGGGCGAGGTCGAGCTGGCGGCGGATGCGTAGACGGAGACGATCGAGGAGCTGCGCTGCGGGCTTCCCGCGAGGAACCTCACCCATCACGACATCTTCGCGGGGTGGCTCGAGCCGCTTCCCCGCCCGTCCGTGCCGCCCGACGCTTCTCGGGAGCCCGCCCTGCGGCAGTTCCTGCGCGACCGCCTGGGCTTGCCGGACCCGTTGCCCCCGGTCACGGGCGAGAAGGTCGGGCGCGAGGAAAAGGACGGGGCGCTTGTAGCGCACCCCATCGCGGCTGACCGCCAGCTGCACCTCGAGGAAGCAGGCGTCCGGCCGGGCGAGGAAAACCTGCACGAGGCCGACGTAGACGCTCTCGTACGGGAAGGGGTCTGCAAAAAGTCCCGCTTCCCTTGGCGCTTCTTCTGGAAAGCCGGGCGGGCCTTCCTAGGGTTCCCGGGGAGGATGCAAGCCCTGACCGATCCAGTGGCGGCGTGCCTCCACCACGTACTCGTTGTTCAGATGCAAAAGGATCACTGTCCCCCGCCCCATCGGCGTCAGACCGACGATATGGGTCCCGCCGTTCATCCATGCGAAATGCTCCGCCCAGGACTGCGTCCGCGGGTTGAAGACCGGGACGATCTCTCCTGAAGCGGGGTCTACGCAGTGCGTCTTGGACCCCTTGAATTCGTTGCAGCGGTAGCAGGCGGCGCAAAGGTTCTTGGGATCGTCGGTCCCACCTTCGCTGCGGGGCGTAACATGATCGAGCACAAGGGGCATGCCCATGGCTCGTCGCGGCGACCTGCAGTATTCGCACCGGTGTTGCGCCCGTTCGCAAACGACACGGCGAAGATCGGGAGAATTCGCGGGCGTGACGTCACCTACTCGGAGGGCACTTCCGGGTACAGGCTTGGCTCGCCGAGCCACTTCAAGACGCTAGCTGCGTATGCCTTGCGGAGCATGACGACGTCCGCTTCCCTACGCAATCGCACTAGCTCGCTGCGCTCTGCCTCCGTGAGACATCCTTCACGGTTGTGCTCCAGGAGCTCTTGGTGGCGGGAAACCTTTCCCGCTGGGACCTGCGCAGCGGCGGCCGCAAGCAACTCGGGGACCGGGAGCCCCTGGAGAGCGGCGAGCTCGGCCTGCAGCTCCGGCGGCGCGCTCACGATGCTGGGCGGCAGATTCCCGGCAATGCTCTGCGCGGCCACTCGCTCGAGCGGTTGGCTCGTCGCTCTGGCGATATCCGAGAGGTACTGGAAGAGGGGATCGGGTAGCTGGAGTGTCAGAGCGTGTTTAGCCATTCAGTTCCTCGGGTAAGGGGTACGTCCTGCATGGTCTAGGATGTTACAAGAGAATTCCCGAGGAACAACGGCACGATCACGTCTGGCCAATTTTTCCCTTCTCGACCCGACAGGCGGACTGCCGACTTGACCTTCTCCACCACGCGCATCACGCTTCCCGAGGACCTCCCCGACGGCATGGGCCAATCGGAGTCGTGGCAGCTCCGCCCGGAGGCTCCCCACTGGCCGCTCATCATCTTCCTCGTCTTGAGCCAGTGGAGCGTCGGCCTCTTCGCCGCTGCGCTCGGCTTCGGGCTCCTACCCCGCGAAGGATCTCGACTTCCAGGGCGTCTACCGCCTCGCGGCCAAGGGCGAGCTCACGCGCCTCACGAAAGTGGACGGGAACCTCTTCGCCACGGGCCCCGGCGGCGTGTGCGTCTTCGCGCGCGACGGCACCCACCTCGGCACGATCGCCACCGGCGAGGCGACCGCGAACTGCGCCTGGGGCGACGACGGGAGCAGCCTGTACATCACGGCCGACATGTACTTGCTGCGGGTGAAGACGAGCACGAAGGGGAAGGGGTCTTGAGCCCGTGGGGGCGTCTCGGGAACCGCGCCCGGCGCCCGCGTCGTCCTGGGGCCGGCGCCCTGCGACGAGGAAGGGCAGGCTCTCGGAGCCCATCGCGCCACGGTTCACCCTGTCGACACGGCCAGACCGGGTCGCCCA
>JACQVW010000607.1 GCA_016209535.1 Planctomycetota bacterium
GGTCGTGTCAAAGACGGTCCTTTAGGGAGCCGAGGGCAGCTTCGGATTCTGTCGGATCCCGGCCGGGTTAGCTTCGGATTCCTTAGCTTCGGATCAAGGTTTCGCCCCGCGCCTTGCCCTGCCCCCCCCGCTCCAGGTACAACGGGCGCGTTCGCGCGCAACAACCTGGAGGGGAGAGCTCATGAGAGTGCGGAGAGTCCGGCGAGTGCGGCCCGTAGTCTGGTCCCTGTGCTTCCTCGTCTCGTGGTCCGGCCTCGCGGCGGGCGCCGACCCGCCCTCGGCCTGGGTGAAGGTCGGCTCGGCGGCCGTGGAGCTCGAGGCCGATGACTCCATGGTCATCGGCGGGGGGATCGGGCCCGGCAAGGCCTCGGGGGCGGAAGGGAAGCTCCGCGCCGTGGCCACCGTGATCGAGGGCTCGGGCGGCGCGCGGGCCGCGATCGTCGCCTGCGACGTCCTCATGATCCAGCGCGACCACCTCGACCCGGCGGCGCGCGCCATCGAGGCGGAGCTGGGGGTCCCCTTCGACCACATCCTCATCAACGCCACCCACACGCACCACGCGCCGAGCACGGCGACGATCCACGGCTACGAGCGCGACGAGACCTTCTGCGCTCGCGTGCGGGACGGGATCGTGGCCGCGGTGAGGGCCGCCGCGGCGAGACTCAAGGACGAGAAGGCCTCCCGCGCCGAGATGCTCTTCTGGCTCGGCGAGGAGTCGAGCGTGGGCCAGAACAGCCGCCTCCTGCTCGAGGACGGGACGATCTTCTGGGTCGGGCCCCGCGACGACGAGGTGAGGCCCACGGGGCCCTTCGACCCGGAGCTGCCCGTCCTGGCCTTCCGGCGCGCCAGCGGGGGCTACGAGTCGCTGATCTTCAACCACTCGACGCACACGATCGGCGTCTACGAGCCCCGGAAGCGCTCGCCGGCCTTCTACGGCCTCGCCGCGCAGGAGCTCGAGGCCGAGACGGGCGGCACGGTGACGTTCGTCGCCGGCGCCTTCGGCTCCACCCACAACCTGCGCCTCGGGGGGAAGGAGATGGCCCACCGGATCAAGACCGCCGTGCGGGAGGCCCTCGCGCAGGCGCAGCCGAGGCCCGCCGGACCGATCCGCGGCCTCAAGCGGGAGATCACCTTCCGCGTGCGCGAGATCAACGAGGCCCGCGAGGACGAGGCGGTGACCCGCTACTCGACGAAGCGCTTGAAGGGCAGCTCCGACTACACGGTCCAGGTCTTCCGGAAGATGCGCGCCGAGCTCGCGAAGCACCAGGGCGAGGAGCGGAAGACCTGGGTCCAGGCCCTGAGGATCGGCGACGTGGCCTGGGTGGGGGTGCCGGGGGAGTACTTCACGAAGCTGGGGGTGCTCATCAAACGCCGCTCGCCCTTCCGGCACACGTACGTGGCCGGCGTCGCGAACGACTACATAGGCTACGTGCCCGACGAGCGGGCCTACGAGCTCGGCGGGTACCAGGTGTGGACGGGCTTCCACAGCTTCGTCGAGAAGGGGACGGGGGAGAGGATCGCCGACGTCGCGGTCGAGCTCCTCAAGAAGCTCGAGGAGGAGAAGTGATGCGCGCCGCTCCACCAGCCATCGTCGCGATGGGCCTCGCCGTCTCCGCCACCCTTGCGCCGGCCGTGCCGGTCGCGCTTGACGGGCCGGCCGCGCCGGCCGCGCCGGCCGAGGAGCGCGGCGTGCTCGCGCTCGACGCGCCGCCCGGCGCCCGGTTCTCCTTCGGCGGGCCCCTCGGGGACCGCATTGCGCGGAACGCCGACGGCTGGCTCCTCCCGGCGCCCGCCGCGAATCCCGGCATGCTCGCCATGCTCCGCGTCCGCGACCGGAAGCCCGCCCCGCAGCTCGTGCCCTGGGCCGGCGAGCTCGCCGGGAAGTACCTGATCTCGCTCGTCCAGGCCCTCCGCATGACCGACCGGCCAGACCTCGAGGAGCACGCGCGGCGCTTCGTCGCGGAGCTCGTGGCGGGGCAAGCCGAGGACGGCTACCTGGGCCCGTTCCCCGAGAAGGACCGCCTCCTCGGCAACTGGGACCTCTGGGGGCACTACCACGTGATGCAGGGGCTCCTCCTCTGGCACGAGCGCACCGGGGAGCAGGCCGCGTTCGACGCGGCCGTGAAGACCGCGGACCTCGTCTGCCGCACGTACCTCGACGGCGGGCGGCGCGTCTTCGACGCGGGCTCCCACGAGATGAACATGGCCGTGATCCACGTCCTCGGGACCCTGTACCGGAAGACCTCGGACGACCGCTACCTCCGCATGGTGCGCGAGATCGAGAAGGACTGGGAGCGCGCCGGCGACTACTTCCGCTCGGGCCTCCTGGGCGTGGACTTCTACGTGACCCCGCGGCCGCGCTGGGAGAGCCTCCACGACCTCCAGGGGCTCGTGGAGCTCTACCGCATCACGGGCGACTCGCGCTATCGCGCGTCGTTCACGAACCTCTGGCGGAGCATCGCGGACCTCGACCGCCACAACACGGGAGGCTTCTCCTCGGGGGAGCAGGCCGTGGGGCACCCCTGGTCGCCGGCGGCCATCGAGACCTGCTGCACCATCGCGTGGATGGCCATCACCGTGGACATGCTGCGCTTGACGGGAGACCCGGCCGTCGCGGACGAGCTCGAGCTGTCCACCTTCAACGGCATGGCCGGAGCCCAGCACCCCTCGGGCCGCTGGTGGACCTACAACACGCCCATGGACGGTGTGCGCGAGGCCTCGGCCCACTCGATCGTCTTCCAGGCCCGGGCCGGGACGCCCGAGCTCAACTGCTGCTCCGTGAACGGCCCGCGGGGGCTCGGGATGCTGAGCGAGTGGGCGGTCCTGACCCGCGGGCAGAAGGTCGCCGTCAACTACCTGGGCCCCATGAAGGCGGCGGTCACCTTGGGCGACGGGACCGCGGTCCGACTCGAGACCGTCACGGAGTACCCCGCGGGAGGCGGCGAGGTGAAGCTCGTCCTGCGCCCCGAGAGGCCCGCGAGGTTCGAGCTCGACGTGAGGATCCCCGCCTGGAGCCAGCGGAGCACCGTCCTCGGGCCCACCGGCGAGCGAGTGCAGGCCGCCGCGGGCACGTACCATTCCCTCGAGCGCGAGTGGCGCGACGGCGACCAGGTCACGCTCGAGCTGGACATGCGGCTCCGCGTCCTCGCGGGCGACCGCCAGGCGCGCGGGAAGGTCTCCCTCTACCGCGGGCCGCTCCTCCTCGCCTACGACCAGCGCCTCAACGACTTCGACGAGGACGGGGTGCCGCCGATCGATGCGAAGGATATCGACGGTCTCCAGGCGGCGCTCGCAGGGGGCACGAGCGGAACGCTCGAGCCTTGGGTGCAGGTCGCCCTTCGCTGCGCGAAGGGCGACCTGCGGCTGTGCGATTACGCGAGCGCCGGGGCCCACGGCACCCGGTACCGCTCCTGGCTCCCGGCGGTGAGCATCCCCGCGCCTCCGCTGGTCCTCGACCGCCCCCAGCAGGGCGAGGTCATCCCTCCGGAGAAGGCCTTCTTCGCGTGGGCAGGCCGGCGCCCGCGGGCCGGGATCGACCGCTACGTCCTCGAGGTCACGCGAGCGGGCGATCCGGCGTTCCGCGCGACCGCCGCCTCGGCGGGGACGCGCGTCGTCCTCCCGCAGGCGCTCGCGCCGGGCGACTACGCGGCCCGCGTGAAGGCCGAGGGCCCGGGCGGACGCGAGACGAGCGCCGAGCGGCGCTTCCGGGTCGACGCGGCCCTCCCGCCGCGGCCCGAGCCGCGGGCGTCCGTCCGCGCGCCGGCTCCGCGCCCGGACGGCGTCCTCGTCGCGGCCGCGCTCCGGGGCTCGGCTGCGCCGGAGCACGGCCTCCTCCTCGACCAGCAGGGCGTCGCGCCCGCCGCGGGCCCGGCGGGCGAGGCCGGCGGCGCCCTCGCCTTCGACGGCGAGAAGGGCCGCGTGCGCTACGAGGTGCCGTGGTTTCCCGAGCGCGACTACTCGGTGGCCCTGCGCTTCGCGCCGCGGAGCTTCCCCCAGGGTCGCATCGCCCAGCTCTTCAGCGCCTGGGCCGCCGGCATGGACGACCCGCTCCGGATCACCGTCGACGGCGGGAAGCTCTCCGCGCGCATCGAGGCCGGGGGCGGCTGGTCGGCGGGCGGAGCGCCCCTCGAGGCGGGGAAGTGGGTCCACGTCGCCGCCGTGAAGTCCGGCCCGAAGCTCACGCTCTACGTCGACGGCGAGGAGCGTGGGAGCGCCCAGGTCCCCGAGGAGGTCTACTCGGACGCGGCGAGCGTCGCCCTGGGGGGCAACCCCAACTTCGGCGGGAACGAGTTCCTCCCCGCGAGCATCGCCGGCTTCGCGCTCTACGCCCGGGCGCTGAGCGCGGAGGAGGTGCGGGGGCTCGCGAGGTGATGCCTCGTCGCCATGCCCCTCCTCCACCACGCGGGAGCCCTCGGCGACTTCGTCCTGTCCCTGCCCTTCCTGCGAGGGCTGTGCCGCGACTTCCCCCGGGCGACCTGGACCCTCGCCTGCCCCGAGGAGCACGCGGCCCTCGTCGCGAGGGTCTTCCCGCACGAGCGGCGGGTAGCGCCGGGCGCCGCCGAGCTTGCGCCCCTCGCCGCGCCTGCCTTCGATCCGGGGCGCATCGCGGCGCTCCTTGACCGCCACGGCGGCCTCTGCGGCTTCCTGCCGCGCGCCGCCGACCTCGAGGCGCTCGCCCGGGCCCTGCGGCCGGAGCTTCCGGTGCGCCTCACCGAGCCGCTGGCCTGCGCGGCGGCGGCGGGCCGCCCGATTGAGGAGATCGTCGGGCCAGGGAGCTTCGCCATCGGCCGCGACGAGCTGCCGCCGCTCGAATTCGGCATCGATCCCCTCGCGTTCCTGGGCTCGAGGCCGCGCGACCGGGTCGCCTGGATCCACCCGGGCGCGAGCAGCCCCGCGAAGGCCGCGCCGCGCGAGCGCCTCGCCGCCCTCGCGCGGGTCCTCGAGGCCCGGGGCTTCACGGTGGGCTGGATCCGCGGGCCCGTCGAGGCCGAGCGCGGGGATGACCGGCCGCCGGAGCCCTGCCTCGACAGGCCGAGCCTGGTCCTCCTCGCCCACACCATCGCCTGCGCGCACCTCTACGTGGGCAACGACTCGGGGCCCACGCACCTCGCCGCGGCCCTCGGCGTGCCCACGGTGGCGGTCCACGTGGTCCCCAACCCCGCCTGGCGCCCGCGGGGCGAGAGGGTCGTCGTCGTGGAGGGCGAGAGGGGCCTCGACGCGCTGCCGCTCGACGCCGTGCCGGGGACGTGACCGGAGTCATGGCCCCGGGGCGCGGGAAATGCGGGACTGCGAAGCTGTGCTCGGCCCGGTCGGAGCGAATCCCCTGCTTCGCGTGTTGACCTCGCGAGGCGTCCTGGCGAGACTTCACTCTCGCTGCTCGAAGGGCCGAGCGCACGTCGATCCATGGTCCGACTCCCTGCCATTCTCCTGACCGTGATCCTGGCTTCCGCCGGCGCGAGCGCCCGCGGCGAGGGCCCGCCGCGGCGAGTCCTCGCGTTCTACTACACCCGCCGACCTGTGGCGGAAGGCCGCGGCGGCCTCGCCCGACTGGATCCTCATCACCACGTTCAACGAGTGGCACGAGGGGACCGAGATCGAGCCCAGCCGCGAGCACGGGTACCACTACATCGAGGAGACGCGGGCCCGCTCGGCGTTCTGGAAGGGCTTCGAGCGGCCCCTTGAGCAGGCCTTCGGGGCCGTGGAGGCGGGCGGGGCCGGGGACTCGGGTCTCGACGCGGACCGGATCGAGGCGCGCGTCCTGGCGCACCTGAGCTCCCTCCTGGACCTGGAAGCGCGAAACCCCCAGCTCCTCCTCCAGCCCGACCTCTTCCGCGAAGCCCTGGTCCTCAGGAACCTCGGAGCCCTCTCCTGCGCGGTGAGCCTGAAGGGGCTCCAGGGCATCGCCATCGGCTGCGAGAAGGGCGACGGCGCCGCGGAGGCGCCGAGCGTGCGGGCCCTCGCCGTGGCCGCCGGCCCCGAGGAGGCCCTCGAGCTCGACCTCGGCCCCGGCGCCGCGGTGCACCTCTGGAAGCCCGAGAGGCTCGAGCGCTATCTCCGGCGCGGAGGCTACCGGGGAGACCGGAGGGTGCGCGCGGAGCTCGAGGCGGGGCTCAGCCTGCGGGTCCGCTCGCCCCTATTCGCGGAGGGGAGCGACCGCAGGCTCACGGCCGTGCCGGGCCTCGCGGCGCCCTTCGCCGCATCGCTCTCCCCTCTCGATCCGCGGCTGCGCGAAGCTCCGGCGCCGGCGGGCTCCTGGACGCTCGAGGGCGATCCGCGGGTCCGGCTCGAGCCCGAGACGGCGAGGATCTCCTTCGGCAGGGACCTCCCCGCAGGGAGCGAGGTCCCGCTGGTCTTGTCCGCGGGGAAGCTCTCGCTCTCCTTCACGGCCAGGATCGAGGCGCCCGTCCTCCTCGATGAGCTCGAGGCGAAGTCGGGGAAGCTCCTGGCCCGCGCTCGTGCCCGCCTCGAAGGACTGCAGGCCGGACCCGTCGAGGCGGTCCTCAGGAGGGGCGAGGAGACCGTCGCCCGCACCCGCGGCGAGCTCGGGGGCACCCTCGAGCTGGACGCCGGCCTCGGCCGGAAGCCGGCGCCGCCGGAGCCGCTCCTCCTCGAGGTCTCCTGGAACGAGGTCCCCGTCCGGCGCCAGGTCCTCCTCGAGGCCGAGGTCGACCTGGGGGCGGGCGTCGAGGGTCCCGGCCTGCGCCACGTGGGGCACGCGGGCGGGGGCGACGGGCAGAGCGAGCCCGCCGAGGCGGCCGGGCGGCGCTTCCGGGCCCCGCGGCCGCGGCCCGGCGGGCCCGGCGCGCGCGGCGCGCACTACCTGTACTTCGACCTTGACCCCGCCTTCGTGCCCGGAGGGCCCACGGAGATCGCCGTCGAGCTCCTCGATTCCTGGGGCGGCTGGCTCGAGCTCCACTACGACTCGTGCGACGAGGAGCTGCCCCTGGGCGGGGCCTACAAGCCCACGGCGAGGGTCGAGGTGAAAGACACGGGCGCCGTCAAGACGCACGCCTTCCCGATCGAGGACAGCGCATTCCGGGGCCGCCAGAACTTCGGCGCCGACTTCCGGATCGCCGCGAGCGGGCCGCTCCGGGTCGGGAAGGTCCGGGCGCGCAAGGCGGAGCCTTGATCCGCTCGCGGCCTGCGGGCGTCCTGGATCGAACCGACACCGGAGACCAGGTCATGCCTCGACCCCTCGCGTCCGCGTCCGCCGTTCTCCTCGCGTCCTCCCTCGCGTGCGTGCCCGCGCCGCAGGCCTCGGCCGAGGCGCCACCCGAGACCTGGCTGCGCGCCTGGGCCGCGGCGGCCCTCTGGGGCGAGGCGCCGCCGCCGCTCCCGAGCCCTCCGGGCCTCGAGGTCCGCCGCCAGGACCACTGCGACCTCCGCCTGCGCCGCTCCGTCCTCGACACGCCCCTGCGCCTCGGCGAGAGGCGCTAGGAGCGCGGGCTGGGGACCCACTCGACGAGCGAGATCGTCGTGACGCTCCCCGGCCCCGGAGCGCGCTTCGAGGCCGACGCGGGCGTCGACTGGAACCACGACACGGCCGGCCAGCGAGGCAGCGTCGTCCTCGCCGTGGACATCGCCGGCCGCGAGGTCTTCCGCTCCGGGACGCGGCGCTGCGCGGACCCGCCCCTGCGCGTCGACGTGCCGTTGGACGGGGCGCGGGAGCTCACCTTGCGCGTCCTCGACGCGGGCGACGGGCCCGGGTGGGACCAGACGGACTGGGCCGGCGCGGCGGTGACCCTCGAGGACGGCCGCAAGGTCTGGCTCGACGAGCTGCCCCTGCGGGGCCGCGCCGCCGAGGTCGCGCGGGAGGTCCCCTTCTCCTTCGTCTACGGCGGCAAGCCGTCGGCGGAGCTGCTCCCGGGCTGGAGGCGGAGCCACGAGGCGCACGCGGCCGCGGGCGGCAGGGAGCGGCACGTGGTGGCGTACGCCGACCCCGCCACGGGGCTCGAGGTCACTTGCGAGGCGACCCTCTTCGCGGACCACCCCGCGGTCGAGTGGGTGCTCCGCCTCAGGAACGGCGGGAGCGCGCCGTCGCCGCTCCTCGAGGCCGTGCGATCGCTCCAGCTCACGGTCGCCGTGCCGGCCCGCGCCGACGTCGTGCTCCGTCATGCCCACGGGAGCACCTGCGAGGCGACGGACTTCCTCCCCCTCGAGGCAGTGCTGAAGCCGCGGTCCGAGGCGCGCCTCGCGCCGAACGGGGGGCGCTCCTCCGACGGGCGCCTGCCCTTCTTCGGCCTCGAGTGGCCCGGCGGCGGGCTCCTCGGCGCCATCGGCTGGTCGGGGCAGTGGTCCCTCGCGGCGCGGCGCGACGAGGGCGGCGAGGTCCTCCTCGACGCCGGCCAGGAGACGACGCGCTTCCGCCTCGAGCCCGGCGAGGCCGTGCGCACGCCGCGGATCCTCCTCGTCGCGTGGGAGGGACCCGACCCGATGCGCGGCCACAACCTGCTCCGCAAGCTCCTCCTCTCGGAGTACGTCCCGCGCCGCGGCGGGGAGCCCGCGCTGCCCCCGGTCACGCAAAACACGTGGTTCACCTTCTCGAGCGGGAACGGCGTCACCGAGGCGAACCAGCTCGCCGCGATCGACGCCATGGCGCCCCTGGGCGTCGAGTGCTACTGGCTCGACGCGGGCTGGTTCGAGGGCGGCTGGCCCTCGGGGGCCGGGAGCTGGGTCCCTCGGGCCGATGCCTTCCCTCGCGGCCTCAGGCCCCTCGCCGACGCGGCCCACGCGAAGGGGATGCGCTTCGTCGTGTGGTTCGAGCCCGAGCGCGTCGCGCCGGGGAGCCGCATCGCGAAGGAGCACCCCCAGTGGGTCCTCCACGCGGGCCCCGGCGATGGCCTCTTCGACCTGGGGGACCCCGCGGCGCTGGGCTGGCTCGCGGACTACCTCTCGCGCTGCATCCGCGAGTGGGGGATCGACGTCTACCGCAACGACTTCAACATCGACCCCTTGCGGTTCTGGCGCGCCGCGGACGCGCCGGAGCGGCAGGGGATCGCGGAGATCCGCTACGTCGAAGGGCTCTACGCGCTGTGGGACGCCCTCCTCGAGCGCAACCCGGGCCTCCTCATCGACAGCTGCGCGAGCGGAGGCCGGCGGATCGACCTGGAGACCCTCCGGCGCAGCCTCCCCCTCTGGCGCAGCGACACGCAAGGCTGCGGCTGGGCCATGCCGATCCAGGACCAGGCGCAGACCGCGGGCCTGAGCCTCTGGGTCCCGCTCCACGCCGCGGGCGTCTGGGACCTTGAGCCGTACTCCGCCCGGAGCGTCGCCACGACGGGGTTCAACCTCTGCATGGACGCGCGGGCGGAGGCGTTCTCCCCGGAGGTGGCGCGCCGCGCCATCGAGGAGGTGAAGTCGCTCCGGCCGCTCTGGCTCGGCGACTACCGCCCGCTCGTGGAGGTGGGCCTCGACGAGTGGGCCTGGTGCGCCTGGCAGCTCCACCGCGAGGACCTCGGGAGGGGCTGCGCGGTCTTCTTCCGCCGTCTCCGGAGCCCCTACACGTCCATGGAGGCGAGCTTGCGCGGCCTGGACCCGGCGGCGCGCTACGAGGCGACCCTCGGGGACTCGAAGGAGGCGCGGTTCCTGACCGGAGCCGAGCTCGCGCGCCTCGTGGTATCGATCGACGAGGCGCCGGGGCGCGCGGTCCTCGCCTACCGGGCCGCCGGCGCGCGAGAGGGGCCGGAGCCCGCGGGGGTCCGGTAGCGGGCGGGGCGCGACCTCCCGCGGCTCAGCGGAGGAGCCTCCGCTGGAGGATCTCGTCCAGGTCCCGGCGTCCGTCGAGCACGGCATACACGTGCACGACCGCCTCCTCGACGCGGTAGATGATGCGGTAGGGCTTGAAGTGGATCTCTCGATACCCCGTGACGCCGACGCGCATCAGCTCTGGGGGGACGTGTCCCCTGTTCGGGAAGGTGGCGAGGGAGGCGCATGCCTTTTCAAGCCGTGCGAGGAGCGACAGGGCGCGTTCCAGCGAGTCGTGCGTGGCCACGTAACTTGCGATCTCGAGGAGGTCTTCTTCGGCCTCCGCCAGCACGTGAACGCTGTAGATCATCCCTGTACGTCACCGCGTCGCGCGTTCGAGGCGAACCCGGACCGCGGCAATTGCCTTCGGGAGAGGCTTGGCCCTTCCCTTCCGGCGGCTTTCCTCGCCCAGCGCAAGGATCTTCAGGAGGGTGAGGCTTTCTTGCAGGGCCTCGTACTCCTCCACGTCTTGGACCACGACCTTGACCTTGCCGTGGTGGGTGATGAGGAGAGGCTTCTTCGTGGTCGTGACGAAGCGAACGGCCTCGGACGTCCGCGACTTGAGGTAGCTGATCGGCTTCACGCTCCGGGAGAGCACCATGGTCCAGATGGCCCTAAAGTTGTGACTGTTCTTGGCCCCATGGAGAGGCTACCCGCATCTGCCGGAGCCGTCAACCACGCCGCTTCGGCCCCGCGAGGCCGGCCCGGTAGCGGGCGGGCTTCGAAGGCTCGCTGGCTGGGCGATCGCCACGCCCCCAGACGCCGCTAAAGCGTGGGCACGTCAAGACGACCTGGCTCGCGGCCGACGGACCGATCTCCCGGTGGTCCCCCTGGCTCAGCTCGAGGAACGGCTCGACGTGGTCCCACGGCCGGCGCGCGTCCGCGAAGCGCCGGGAGCGGACCGAACCGGCCTCTTTTCCGTTGACGGTCGAGCACCGGTTCTCGAGACTACTTGCATGAGGTTCGTTCCGCCGATGCTGCGGACCCTGTTCGCGTGCGCCTGCGCCCCCCTGCTCGGGATCACCCAGGGCTACGGAGTCGACGGGGCCGGCCCGGCGGCTCTCGAGGAGGACTTCCAGGGTGCGATCCGTCCCCTCCTCGGGCGGTACTGCCTCGGCTGCCACTCGACCGAGAAGCACCGGGGCGACCTCGACCTCGAACGGTTCTCCTCGTTCCAGGAGGTGTCGAGGGACCCACGAGTGTGGCAGCGGGTGGTCGAGCAGCTCTCGCTCGACGAGATGCCGCCCAAGGAGAAGCCGCAGCCTACGCCAGCCGAGCTCGGACGACTGCTCGGCTGGGTGAACGGCGCGCTCGACGAGATCGCGGTGGCGCGCGCCGGCGACCCCGGCCCGGTGGTGCTGCGGCGACTCAACAACGCGGAGTACACCTACACCGTCCGAGACCTGACCGGGGTCCGGTCGCTCGACCCCGCGAACGAGCTCCCCGCGGACAGCGCGGCGGGCGAGGGGTTCATGAACACCGGCCAGTCGCTCGTCATGTCCCCGGCCCTCTTCGCGAAGTACCTCGACGCCGGAAAGGAGATCGCGAGCCACGCGGTCCTCCTGCCCGACGGCTTCCGGTTCTCGCCCCACACCACTCGCCGCGACTGGACGGAGGAGATCCTGGCGGAGATCCGCGGAACCTATCGGCGATTCACCGATGCTCGCGGGGCCGACCAGGTGAACCTGCAGGGGATCGTCTTCGCCACGAACGAAGGGGGGCGGCTGCCCGTGGAGAGCTACCTGCACGCGACGCTGGAGCTCCGCGCGGTCGGGGGCCCCGTCGAGGGGCGACTCCGGGCGATCGCCGCCGAGCGTGGTCTGAGCGCCAAGTACCTCGAGTCGCTCTGGGAGGTGCTCGCGAGCGACGGTCCTTCGCTCGTCCTCGATGGCCTGCGCGCGCGCTGGCACAGCGCCAGCGTGGAGGAGGCGGCCGCGCTCGCCGCCGAGGTGGCCCGGTGGCAGCGGGCGCTCTGGAAGTTCTCGAGCGTCGGCCACATCGGCAAGGTGGGCGGGCCCAAGGCGTGGATGGAGCCCGTGAGCCCGCTCGCCACCCGGCAGGACGTGCGGCTCAAGCTTGCGGCACCCCCGGACGGTGACGAGGTGACGGTCTACCTTGTGGCCAGCGATGCCGGCGACGGCAACGCGAGCGACTTCGTGCTCTGGCAGCGGCCGCGGCTCATCGTGCCGGGCCGCCCGGAGCTCCTCTTGCGGGACGCGCGCGACTTCATCCGCGAGATGACCGCTCGGCGCGAACGCGTCTTTGCCTCGACGGCCAAGTGCCTCGCGGCAGCCGCCGAGGCGAGCGCAGCGAACGATCCGCCGGACGTTTCCGAGCTCGCCGAACGGCATGGAGTCGACGCCGGTGCGCTGGCCGCCTGGCTCGATTACCTCGGCATCGGTTCTCAAGGCGCGATCCCGCTCGACCACCTCACCCAGCAGATCCACAAGGCGGCGGGATACGACTTCGTGAACGGCTGGGGCTCTCACGAGACCCCCAACGCCGTTGCCAACTCCTCGGACCAGCACGTCCGGATCCCCGGCAACATGAAACCGCACGGCGTGGCCATGCACCCGTCTCCGAGGCTGAACATCGCCGCCGGCTGGCGCAGCCCGATCTCGGGCGCGGTGCGCGTCGAGGCCAAGGTGACCCACGCCCATCCGGAATGCGGGAACGGCGTCGAGTGGTTCCTCGAGCTGCGCCGCGGCAAGACCCGCCAGCGGTTGGCGAAAGGAGTCGCGCACGGCGCCAGCGAGGCGAAGGTGGGGCCGTTCGCCGACCTGCCGGTCGCAAGCGGCGACCTCGTGTCCCTCGTCATCGGCCCGCGTGACGGCAACCACGCTTGCGACCTCACGGATGTGGATCTCGTGGTCCAGAGCCTGGGTGAGGGCGCGCGCGAGTGGAGCCTGGCCCGCGACGTGTCGCCCGAGGTGCTGGCTGGAAATCCGCACGCGGACCGGTTCGGGAACGCCGGCGTCTGGCATCTCTACACCGAGCCGACATCCAGCGGCGAAACCGAACCGATCATCCCCGCCGGTTCGGTCCTGGCGCGCTGGCAATCGGCGCCGGGCGCGGAGGAGAAGCGGCGCCTCGCCGATGCGGTCCGGGCGCTGCTCACCTCGGGTTCACCCGCGGCGAAGGACTCGCCGGATGCGGTGCTCTATCGCCAGCTCACTTCGCTTCGGGGCCCCCTCTTCGCTGGATCGGCCGGCGCGCGAGCGAAAGCCGAGGACCCCTTGGCCCCTTCGGGAGCCGAGAGGGATGCACGCTGGTCCCTCGATCCCGCATCCTTCGGCAGGCATCCCGGCGGCATGGCGATCGATCCCGCGAGCTTGTGCGTCCGGGCGCCGTCCGTCCTCGAGGTCCGCCTGCCGGCGGACCTGGTCGCCGGCGCGGAGCTCGTGACGACCGGAGCCCTCGACCCGGAGGCCGGCGCGGAGGGCAGCGTACAACTCCAGGTCACGACGGCCAAGCCCGAGAGCGTGCCCGCGCTGCTTGCCGGAGAGGCGAAGGTCGTCCAGGGAAGTGGTCCCTGGACCTCGAACGACCGCCAGGTCTCCCACACGACGCCGATCATCGCGCGGGAGGGCAGCGCCGCGTGGAAGCGCATCGAGGCGGCCCTCGACGACTTCCGCCGGTGGTTCCCCGCTGCGCTCTGCTACGTGAAGATCGTGCCCGTCGATGAGGTCGTCACGCTCACGCTCTACCATCGCGAGGACCACCACCTCGCGCGGCTCATGCTCGACGAGGTCGAGGCTGCCCGGCTCGACCGGCTCTGGGATCAACTGCACTACGTCAGCCACGATGCGCTCCTGCTCGTGGACGCCTTCGAGCAGCTCTGGCAATACGCCACCCAGGACGCCGATCCGAAGGTCTTCGAGCCGATGCGCAAGCCCATCGACGACCGCGCCGCGGCGTTCCGCCAGCGCCTCGCCGGCACCGAGCCGAGGCACCTCGACGCGCTCCTGGACTTCGCCGGGCTCGCCTACCGGCGGCCGCTCGGCGATGAGGAATCGCAGGAGCTGCGCGCCCTCTACCGCAGGCTGCGCGATCAGGACGTCCCGCACGCCGAGGCGTTGCGCCTGACGCTCGCGCGCCTCTTCGTGGCGCCGGCGTTCCTGTATCGGCTGGAGAAGGCGGCGCCCGGCGTCGAGCCCGGACCGGTGACGGACTGGGAGGTCGCGAGCCGGCTGAGCTACTTTCTCTGGTCGTCGGCTCCCGATGCCGAGCTGCGGCAGGTCGCGGCCGAAGGCAAGCTGCGCGATCCCGAGGTGCTCGCGGCGCAAGCGCGCCGCATGCTGCGCGATCCACGCGTCCGGAGGCTCGCGACGGAGTTCGCCTGCGCCTGGCTCCACATCCACGGCTTCGACGCGCTGGACGAGAAGAGCGAGCGCCATTTCCCGACCTTCGCCGGCATCCGCGGGGCAATGTACGAGGAGGCGATCCGCTTCTTCACCGATGCGTTCCAGACCGATGCGTCCGTCTGGACGCTCTTCGACGCGGACCACACGTTCCTCGACGGGGCGCTGGCGCAGCATTACGGCATCCCGGGCGTGGCCGGTCCCGAGTGGCGGCGCGCGGACGGCGTGAAGAAGGCCGGGCGCGGCGGCATCCTCGGTCTGGGAGCGACGCTGGCGAAGCAGTCCGGCGCCTCGCGCACGAGCCCCATCCTTCGAGGCAACTGGGTGGCGGAGGTGCTCCTGGGCGACAAGCTGCCGCGGCCGCCCAAGGACGTGCCGCGCCTGCCCGAGGACGAGGCTGCGGAGTCCCTGACCGTGCGCCAGCTCGTCGAGAAGCACTCGAGCGACCCGCGTTGCGCGGGTTGCCACGCGCGCATCGACGGCTACGGCTTCGCCCTCGAGGGCTACGATGCCATCGGCCGAGTCCGCACGAAGGACCTCGGCGACCGCCCCATCGATACCCGTGCGACGCTGTTCGACGGCACCGTGGTCGAGGGCGCGGATGGCCTGCGCGAGTACCTGCTCACGAAGAAGCGGGACGTGCTTCTGGGGCAGCTCTGCTGCAAGCTCCTCGGCTACGCGCTGGGCCGCGGCGTGATGTTGAGCGACGTGCCGCTGCTGGCCGAGATGCAGCACGAGCTGCGGGATCACGACTACCAATTCAGCGCCGCCGTGGAGACAATAGTGCTGAGTCGGCAATTCCGCGAGATCCGCGGGCGTGACGCCCCGTCCGACGACTGACCGAGCCGAAAGCCCCAGCAGGGACCTCATCATGAACCACCAGCAATTCTCTCGACGTGCCTTCCTTCGCGGGCTCGGCGTCACCGTGGCGCTACCGTGGCTTGAGTCTCTTCCCGTGTGGGGCGATGTCCCCGCCGCCGCCAAGCCCGCGAGCGAAGCGCCCGTGCGGCTCGCGGTGCTCTTTTCCGGCAACGGTTTCCACTCGAAGGAGTGGTGGGCGAAAGGCGAGGGCAAGAGCATGGAGCTCGGCAAGGTCCTCGCGCCGCTCGCCGATTTCCGCGAGAGGATGCTCTTCATCCAGGGCCTCTACAACGCCGAGGCGCAAAAGGGCAACATCCACAGCTCCCAGACCGGCAACCTGCTGTCCGGGGCGCCGCTCGCCTCCGGTGGGGAGATCCGCTCCGGGACGAGCATCGACCAGGTCCTGGCGCAGCGTTACGGCCACTTGACCAAGGTGCCGAGCCTCGTCCTGGGCTGCGAGAAGGCGAATCCGTCGGTGCACAAGAACTACTCGATGCTCTACAGCTCCCACATCTCGTGGAGCTCGCCGACGACGCCCACGCCGCTCGAGATCTATCCGGCGCTGGCGTTCGACCGGCTCTTCAAGGACGAGGTGGCCCGCGGCGACAAGAGCGTGCTCGACGCCGTGCTCGCCGACGCCGACGATTTCCGGCGCCACATCAGCGCCTCCGATCAGCGCAAGCTCGACGAGTACCTCGACTCGGTGCGCGAGGTGGAGCAGCGCATCGAGCAGGCGGGCAAGAAGGGCGAGCTGCAAGGCTGGCGTCCGGCGCTCTCCGAGCCGAACATCGCGCGTCCGGCGGAAGGCGTTCCGCAGGACATCGCCGAGCACATGCGCCTCATGTGCGACATCCTCGTCCTCGGCTTCCAGACCGACACGACCCGCATCTGCACGCTCAAGCTGAACAACGACCACAGCTCGCTCCGCTTCCCGAACCTCGGCGTGGACTACATGATCCACCACCTGCTGTCGCACAGCGACACCGCGGACTGGCTCAAGGTGAACCAGTTCTTCCTCGAGCAAGTGGCCTACATCGCGCGCAAGCTCGACGCCATCCGCGAGGGCGATCGCACGCTGCTCGACAACACCATGCTGCTCTACTGCTCGAGCATGCTCACCGGCAACCACGACGCGACGCAGTTGCCGGTGGTGCTCGTGGGAGGCGCCGGCGGCCGGATCCGAGGCGGCCGGGTCCTGGACTACCGGGAGAAGCCGGACCGCCAGATGTGCCGCCTCTACCTCTCGCTCATGGACAAGGTGGAACACCGCCCCGGCAAGTTCGGTGACGCGGCGGCGCCGCTCGAAGAGGTCTGATCGCGCGGGCTTCCTGTGGCCGCGAATCCCCCCTCCGGCCCGATGATGCAAACCACGGCTCAGCGAGCCACGCAACCCCAGGGAGGTTCCCCATGCCCAGAGTCCTCATGCCCATCGGCGACGCCGTCGAGGCCCTCGACACTTTCTACGCGTACTACCGCCTGCCCGAGGACGGTTACGAGGTCGTCGTCGCCGGCCCGGAAGCGCGGCTCTACCACACCGTGCTGCACGAGATCCCGCCCAACCCGGACGTGCCGTGGGACATCACCCACGAGCGCCCTGGATATCACCTGCGCGCCAGCGCCGCCTTCCGCGACCTGTGCGCCGCGGACTTCGCCGGCATGTTCGTCGCGGGCGGGCGGGCTCCGGAGTACATCCGCTACGATAAAGACCTCCTGCGCGTCACGCGCGAGATCCACGCCGCGGGGAAGCCCATCGCCTGCCTCTGCCACGGCATCGAGATCCTCGCCGCGGCGGGAGTCATCCGCGGCAAGCGCGTGACCACCGTCCCCAAGTGCGCGCTCGACGCCGAGCAGGGCGGCGCGACGTACGTCGCCGACCCCTGTGTGGTCGATGGCCTCATCGTCACCGGCCGCGGGTACGGGGAGAACACCGCCGTGCTGCGCGAGCTCATCAGGATGCTGCGGGGGGCCTCGCCCCGATGAGCCGCTGCGGGCGCCTCGTCGTCCTGGCCGCCGCGTTCCTCGGCTGGATGTTCGCGGGGGTCGAGATGGCGATCTTCGTGCCCGCGACGAGGCCCGCGATCGAGGACTTCCTGCGCGCGGCACCGGCGCCCATCGCGGCCGAGCGCCTCGCGGTGCTCGCGGACCAGTGGCTGTCGCGCTACTTGACGGCCTTCCTCCTCGGGGCGGCGCTCGGGGGCGCGCTCTTCGGCTGGCTCGCCGATCGCTGTGGCCGCGTCCGCGCGCTCGGGCTCAGCATCTTCTGCTACTCGGTCGTCACCGGCCTGAGCTACCTCGTCACGGGGCCCTGGCAGCTCCTCGTCCTCCGCTTCATCGCCTGCATCGGGATCGGCGGGCTGTGGCCGGCGGCGGTGGCGCTGGTGGCGGAGGCGTGGCCAGCCGTCTCGCGCCCGACGCTCGCGGGGCTCATCGGCGCGTCGGCCAACGTCGGCTTCCTCCTCCTCGGCCTCATCATGCTCCGCCACCCGGTGACCGCGGAATCGTGGCGCTGGGTGCTGCTCCTCGGCGCCTCACCGGCCCTCCTCGGCGTGCTCGTGCTGCTCGCCGTCCCCGAGTCGCCGGGCTGGCTCGCCGCTCGAGCCGCGCTCAAGACCGCGAGCCGACCGTCCGTCCTCGCCGCGGTCTTCCGCGAGCCTCTCCTGCGCCGGACGCTCCTCGGCATCTGCCTCGGCACGGTTCCGCTCCTGGGTGGTTGGGCATCGGGGCAGCGCCTCGTGCCCTGGGCCGGAGAGATCGACGCCGGCCTCAAGGCGGGGACGCAGACGGCGCTCGCGAGCGGCGCGGTCATCGGCTCACTCGCAGGCGGCTGGGTCGCAAGCCGCCTCGGGCCGCGGACGAGCTACTTCGCGATCAGCCTCGGCTCGCTCGGGCTCAGCCTCGGCATCTTCTTCGGCTTGCAGCCGGGCGCACCGGGCTTCCTGGAGGCGAGCTTCGCGCTCGGGCTCGTCAGCACGTCGTTTTACGGCTGGCTGCCCTGGTTCCTGCCGAGCCTGTTCCCCACGCCGGTGCGGGCCACGGGCGCCGGCGTCTCGTTCAACTGGGGGCGGATCCTCTCGGCCGCCGCCATGGCCGCCTCGATGCCCCTCAGCGAGGTGTTTCGCGGCGACGTCGCCCTGATGGCGGGGACGCTGAGCCTGGTCTACGTGCTGGGAGCGGCGCTGGCGTTCGTGATCCCGCGGGGCGAGCCGCCCGCGTAGGAGGCCGGGCTCCCGAGCAGCCGATGTAACTCAGGGGCTGTCCAGCGGCTCGAGCCGGCCCTCGTCGGTGAGCCGGAGCTTCCGGCCCTCCGGGTCCTCGAGGCGGAGGTAGAGGCCCCACGCGCCCCCGACGTTGGAGACCTCGACGAGAAGCCGGTTCTCTCCGGCGTGGAGCTCGAGGGGGCCGATGGAGTCGCCGTCCACTACGTCTAGACTGGGCGCAGGGACCTCGTGCACGAGCACCTCGTGCACGAGGTCCCCGTTCACTCAGATCCGGATGGCGTCGTCGCTCCCGGCGAGGATCCGCACCTTGCAGGGCCCATCGCAAAGGATCGCGCGGAGGGCGTAGGCCGCAACGCCGGAATCCTTCTCGGGGAAGTTGGCGTGGAAATCGACGAAGGGCCCCTCCGAACGGGCGAGCCGCCCGGAAGCGGCGGAAGCTTCGATGGCCGCAAGCTTCGAGGGATCCATGGGGGCGAAAGAGCCCAGGTTCCAGGGCTGCGTCCTGGGGGAGAAGCGCCACGCTCGGACGAACTCCTGGAGCCTCGCGAGCCTTTCCTCCGTGCCCTCTCCAAGGTCCCTGATCCTTGATAAGTGCCAGCCGGCCGTCTCCCACTGGAGCTTCTCCTCCAGGAGGCCGGCCTGAAGGCGATGCCAGCGGATCCGCGCTTCCCGAGATGCGTCGAAGGGGGCGAGATCGGGTGCGATCGCGCGCAGTACCTCCCACCTACGGAGCCACTCCTCCGAGGTCAAGCTGGCCGTGCCCCCCACGTTCCCGATGGTCCTGCCGCAGAGGACCTCCCCCCACACCTTGAGGGCCTCGCGGCCTCCCGGCAGGGGTTCCCGGAGATCCCCCAGCGGGATGACAGCAAGGAGCGGCCCCTGCACCGCGCCCAAGGCACGGCTTCCATCGGGCGTGAAGAACGCCTGCAGCGCTCCGTGGAAGAGCTTCCGCGGGGGAGCCACGGGCTTCCCGCTCTCCCCTTCCCAGAGGCGCGCGCGGTCCAGGCCGAGCGTCAGAACCCACCGGCCATCGGGGGAGAAGGAAGCATCCTCGATGAGGGACCCGTGCTCGAGGGGCGGGCAGGCGAGCTCTCTCCGGCGCCAGTCCCAGATGCGGGCCATGCGGTCCCGATAGCAGGTCACGAGGACAAGACTGGCGTCCGGGCTGAACATGGCGCGGATCACGCCGGAGGGGTGTTGCAAGTGCTTCGCCAGCGGCTTCCCCGTCGCCGCATCGCGGACCACCAGGGACCCGTCCAGGGATCCCGTCGCGAGGAGCCGGCCGTCCTCGGAGAGGGTCGCCGCCGCGACGATATCCTCATGCCGGAGCGGAGGGTAGAGGTGCTTCGCGCTTGCCGTCTCCCAGACCTGGGCGGTGTTCCCCATCCCCCAGGTGATGAAGCTCTCGCCGCGCGGCGAGAAGCGGACCACGGGGCGGCGACCGATCGATACCTTCCCTCCATGGTCGAGGGTCTTCTGAAGGGCGCCGCTCTCCGGATCGACCAGGAGGACCTGCCCGCCGGCGCAGACCACGACGAGGAGCCGGCCGTCGGGGGAATACGCGGCGTCCATGGGCTCCGAGGGGACGACCCGTGGCGGGAAGATGGCCTTCCCCTCGCGCCAGCTCCAGAAGCGGACCTCGCCGGTGCCAAGGTCTGTGAGGAGGACGAGCCGGTCTCCATGGGGATCGAAGGCGCCGCCCGTGATCAGGCCCCCGGCCTCCAGGGTGGGACCTGCCGGCAATCCGCTCTCGACCTCAAAGACCCGCGTCCTCGCCAAGTACTTCTGCCTGTAGTACCGCGTCCCGAGCGCCGCCACGTACCGCCCGTCGAGGCTCGGGATAGCTTGGCAGACCATCCCCCCCGTGAAGATGTGCCGCCGCTCCAGTGGACGCTCCGCGAAGCTGAAGACTCGGACCAGGCCGTCTCCCTGGACCGTCGCCAGGAACCGCCCGCTTGCCGAAAAGGTCATCCTCGAAACCTCACGCTGGTGGTAAATGGGCGCGAGGAGCTCGATCCTCTTGGGATTCCAGTGGAGTACAGGAAGGCCCGGATTCCAGAGCCCGACGACGCTGTCCCAGTCCGCATTGGCGAGCGTCATCCCGTCAGGGCTCAAGGCCGCGGCAGTGCTCCAGACCTTAGGGATCCTCGGACCCGCGGGCCGGCCCCTCGAGGCCTCCCACAGATTCATCTCCACCTGCGAGCCGGCCGCGAAGTACCGGCCGTCCGCGCCTGCCAGAATCATTGGAGCATGCGGAATCTCCCGCACGCGGGAGCCGCTCTCCAGGTCCCACCACGTGGCGATGCGGCCGATCCCGGCGATGAGCCCGCGATCGCCGTCGATGAAGACCGGACGAGGCGGGCCCGGATCGCCGGGAGTACTCGATCCTTGCCCTTCGGGCTCGAAGACGAAACGAGGGCTCCTCTCCCACGCTTTTCCGCCAAAGACAAAGAGACTCGCCGTACCGTCGTTGGCCGAGGCCACGAGCCGCCCTCCCCGGGAGTCGAAGACGAGATGGACCGGGGCCTTCCCGAGCTCGAGGTCCGGCGCCAGGAAGCGGCGCTCCCGGAGGTCCCAAAGACGGATCTTCTCGCCCGCGAGGGCCAGGAAGCCCCCGTCGGGGCTCAAGGCCATGGCCCGGACCGGCGCCGGGCTCTCGATGGTGTAAAGCCGCTCTCCCCCGGGAAAGCTCAGGACCTCGACCGACCCCTCGGGATTCAAGAGCACGAGCCGCTTCCCATCGGGGGTGAAGGCGGCCTGGCTCACGGCGCGGTCGGCCCCGGGTAGAGGCAGGGGCTTTTCCTTCTCCAGGTCCCAGATGACGCAGCGGTTCTCCTCGGTGAGCGCGATCAAGTACCCCTCGCCGGGGTGGAAGGCGATCTCGCGGAGCTTTCCGCCCTGGTGCCGGAACGCCCGGACCGGCAGGGGGGCTTCGCGGCTCCAGGTGCGCAGGCGGATCCGGTTGAGCTCCTCGCGCTCGGGGTCGTTCCCGGCGAAAGGCAGGGCGCTTGCGAACCAGAGCATCGCCTCGGCGGGCTTCCCCTCCTCCCCGGCGCGCACGCCGTGGGAGGTGTAGAGGTCGAAGAGGGCAAGCTCCGCCATGCGGCGCTCGCGCTCGATGCGGTAGACGGCCATCCCGGTCCCGATGACGGTGGCGAGGATGAGCGCCGCCGCGATGGACAGGCGCACCCGGTAGCGGCGCGCGAGCTTCCCCAGGAGGTACCGCAGGGTCGGGGGCTCGGCCGCGACGGGCTCCCCGCGCTGCCAGCGCTCGAGGTCCTCGGCGAGCTCGCGGGCCGTCCCGTAGCGGCGGGCGCGGTCCTTCTCCAGGCACTTCTGGACGATCGCCTCCAGGTCCGGAGGCACGAGGGGATTGAGCCTCCGCACGCGGCCCGGCTCCGCCGACTGGATCTTGAGCATCAGCTCCGGGGTCGGGGTCGTGTCGTCCGAGCCGAAGAGGGGTCTCAAGCTCAGGAGCTCCCAGAGCGTCGCCCCGAGGCTGTAGATGTCGCTCCGGCGGTCCAGGGTGCCCGCGGCGAGCACCTGCTCGGGGCTCGCGTAGCGCAGCGTCCCGACGAACTGCCGGGTCCTCGTCAAGCGCCCGTCCGCCTCGTCGGCGAGCTGGGCGAGACCGAGGTCCATCAGGACGGCGTGGGAGCCGCCGGGGGTCAGCATGATGTTCCCGGGCTTGATGTCGCGGTGGACCACCCCGGCCTCGTGGAGCGCGTGGGCGGCCTCGGCGACCTGCCGGACGATCTCCACCACCTGCACGATGTGGCCGCGGTCCGTCCTGAGCCGCGGGGCGCCCGGCCCGGGCGCGGCCGGCGCCTCGAGCGGCAGGCCGGCGTCCAGGCGCTCCGGCGAGGCGCCGATCGGCTCCTCCCTCTTGCGAGCCTCGATGCAGGCCGTGGAGAGGGCCCTCCGCCACTCTGGCTCGCCCACCTCCGATGCGGTGCTCCCCGCCAGGCGCTCGGTCACGCTCGCCAGGTCGGCTCCCTCGATGAGCTCCATGGCGTAAAACCACTGGTCCCCGTCCGAGCCGGACGTGTGGATCTTCACCAGGTTCGGGTGCTCGACGCGCCCGAGGGACCGGATCTCCCGGGCGAACCGCGTCTCGAGCCGCGGGTCTCCGGTCCCGACCAGGCACTTGAGGGCGACCTGCCTCCCCAGCGAAGGCTGCCAGGCGCGGTAGACTACCCCCATCCCTCCGCGACCGATCCGGCTCAAGAGCTCGAACTCGCCGATCCGGCGCTTCCCTTCCCCGGGGGACGGCTTCGCCCGCGGCTCCTCGTGGACCTTTTCCGCCGGCGCCGGAACCGCCTCGGGGCCGCCCTCGACTCCGAGGATCGACGGGAGAAGCTCCCCGGCGTCCGCCTCGCTCTCCTCCTGGTCGATGACCCGGCCGCTCGAGTAGGAGAGGTGCTTGAAGCGCCGGTCGCCTTGCCGGGACAGGAGGAAGAAGAACTCCCCCGTGTCCTGGTCGTAGAGGAGGAGGGGATGGGCCGGCCGGCAGGTTCCGGAGGGCGCCTCCAGGTAGACGCGCCCCGGGCGCGGGAGGTCCTCCGCCCGAGGCCCCGCAAGCTCCAGAGGCTCGAGGCGCCGTCCCGCCTCCCCGGCCAGCTCGTAGCGCACCACCGCCCAGCGGCCCGCGACCTGCCGGCGCACC
>JACQVW010000629.1 GCA_016209535.1 Planctomycetota bacterium
CTTCAAGATCTCCTACGCCAGGGTGGTCTTGCCGACCTGTCGGGGCCCCGCGACGAAGACCATCTTCTGCGGGAGGTCGGCGGCGATGGTCGGTTCCAGGTAACGGTGGAATGTCATGCTGAAGATTCTTGCGTGGATGCAAGAAAAGACAAGTCTTTTTGTGCCTCAGCGCAAAGAAAGTCTGGCCTGGCTCAAGACCTGGCAACCCCCTGCCTTGAGCCAGGCCGCTGATCACCTCAGCGACCCCAGATACGCCATCAAGCTCGCCAGCTCCTCCGCCGTGAGGTCGCGGAAGAGGAGCTCGGGCATGAGGGACTGCTCCTGTGGGAGCAGGGACTCCACGTCCGCCGCGGGCACGGTCACCAGCTTGGCCTGCGAGTCCTTCAGGAGCACCTCCTCGGCCGTCCGCTTCACGAGGAGCCCGAGCTGGAGCTGCCCCTGCCTCGTCTGGACTGCATAGGCCAGGTACTTCGGATCGATGGCCTTCGAGGGCTCGAGGATGCTCTCGAGGATCTGCGCCGGCGTGAGGCGCTTGCCCGCGTCGCTCAGGTCCGGGCCCACGTCCCCGCCCGCACCGCCGGCGCCGCCCGTGCGGTGGCAGGTCTTGCACCGGAGCCCCTCCGACTCGAAGAGCTGCTTGCCCTTCGCCGGGTCTCCCGGCCGGCCGAGGATCTCCTCGGGCCGGACCGCGCTCCCGAGCCGCCTCCGCTGCCGCTCGGGCGGCAGGAAGCGCTCGAAGAGGTCGCGGACCGCGGCCCGCGAGTGCTCCGAGGCCCGGGCCAGCACCTCCTCCTGCGCCGCGCCGGGGAGCGAGCCCTCCTCCAGGGCCCACGCGAGCTCCAGGGCGGAGCTCGTGGAGCCCAGGAGCCGATCGATGGCCCGCGCTCGCGCCTCGGCGGAGCCCGCGCTCCCTCGGAGCGCCTCCAGCGCCTCTCGGGTCGCGGCACGGGCCTGCGCCAGCGGCTCGGGGACCGCGCCCGGGGGCGCCGGGAGGCTCCGGATCCAGTCGCGGACCAGCCGCAGCCCGCCGCGGTCGGCGGCGCTCGAGCCGAGGCGCGGCATCCGGGCGGGGCCCAGGGTCGCCATGCGGTAGAAGAGGACCGAGCGGTACGGGTCTCCGGGGGCGATCAGCGCGGCTTCGGCGATGTCGAAGGCCCCGTGGCCCGGGCGCGCGCCGGGGGCGCCGGTCTCTTCGAGCTCGAGCGCCGCGAGGAGCTGGAAGTCCGAGTTCCCCCCGCCCCACTTCCGGTGGCAGTGGGAGCAGCTCGCGTGGAGGTAGGAGCGGGCCCGCCGGTCGAGCCCCTCCCGCTCGTCGCGGGGGTCGGCGAGGCGCGGCAGGTCCTCCGGCGACCCCGGTAGGGGAACCATGAAGAGGCCGATGTGCTCCAGGGTCAGGAGCTGGTTCGCGGTCACGCCGCCGTAGTCGTGGTCCCGGTTGAGCTGGAGCGTGCTTGCGCCCAGGACGAACTTCGCCGCCAGGTTGTGGCAGACGGTGCACTCGGCGCGGCCCGGGAAGCGCCACGTCTGGAGCCGGCGGCCGCCGGCGACGCCGGGGTCGACGACGGCGAAGGTGCGCTCGAGCCCGTGCGGGTCCTCGAGGAGCACGGCGTCGGTCCCGGCTTCGTCCCAGACGTAGGTGTACCCGTGCCAGTACTGGTCGCCCACCTCCTCGCTGCCGCTCAGGCGCTCGTGGTGCAAGATCCGCGTCTCGAGCCTCCGGCGGCTCGAGGGGTCGCCCTTCGACAGCTCGAGGGAAATCGTCTCGGCGAGCACCGTCCCCTCGGGGAACCTCCACCCGGGCCGCGCGCCGGGCGCGGGCTGCGGGTAGAGGACGGTCTCGAACTCGATCCGGCCGTCTCCCGGGACCGCGAGGTGCTGCTCCTTCGTCGCGCCATCGGCCCAGGACGGCGCCGCGATGGAGTAGGGGATCACGCCGGGGGCGGGGGCGAGGTCCCTCGTCGAGGCGAAGAGCCCCGTGTCGCTCAGCCTGCGCGGGAAGGCGGAGGGGGAGCCCGTGGCCGGCTCGGCCGCGAGCCGGTGGATCCCGCCGCCCAGGTGGTCCAGGAGGTAGAGCTCGCCGCGAGGGTCCTCGCCGAAGCCGACGATGCGCAGGCTCGTGTCGGCGAGCTCGCGGTGCTCGGCGACCCTGCCGGCCTCGCGGTCGTAGCGCAGCATCCAGACCTTCCCCGTGTCGTAGTCGCCGTAGATGTAAGCGCCCCTCAGCTCCGGCAGGCGCGCGCCCCGGTAGACGAAGCCGCCCGTGACGGAGCGGAAGTCGGCGTGCCCGTGCTCGACGACCGGCGGGAGGATGGGCGTCGGCCCGCGCCTGCGCTCGGGCCGGAAGGGGCGGCTCCCCTCGCTCACGCTCCAGCCGTAGTTCCCGCCCCTCTCGATCCGGTAGACCTGCTCCCAGAGGTCCTGGCCGACGTTGCCGGTCCAGAGGTCGCCGCTGGAGGGGTCGAAGCTCATCTTCCAGGGCTGCCGTAGCCCGTAGGCCCAGATCTCGGGCCGGGCGGCCCCGCGACCGGCGAAGGGATTGTCCGGCGGGATCGCGTAGGGCACGCCGCCCCCGCCGCGGTCGACGTCGATCCGGAGGATCTTGCCGGAGATGGTCGTGAGGTCCTGCCCCGTCTCGTACTCGTCGGCGAAGCCGCTCGAGTCGCCGGTCCCGACGTAAAGGTATCCGTCGGGCCCGAAGAGGAGGCAGCCGCCGTTGTGGCCTCCCGAGGACCACCGGAGGAGGACCTCCTCGCTCCGTGGGTCGCAGCGCGGCGGGTCTCCGGGCGGCACCCGGAACCGGGAGACGTGGGTCCCGAAGGGCAGCTCCTTCACCGGGTCCAGGACGTACGTCACGAAGACCGATCGGTCCTCCTCGAAGCGCGGGTGGAACGCGAGCCCGTAGATGGAGAGGCTCTTCGGCGCCGCGCGGCCCAGCGCCTCGTAGAGGTCGAGGAAGACCGACGTCTCGCCGGTCGCCGGATCGTCCTCGAAGGAGAGCACCTTTCCGTAGCGCTCCGCGACGAAGAGGCGCGTGCTGCCGGGGGCGGTCGCGAGCTCGAGGGGCTCATCGAAGCGGAGCCGGGGGAAGGCGGGCTCGGCGCGGTAGGGGTGCGGAGGGTCGGGCGATCCGCGGATGCGCGAGCTCGTCCACGGGACGCGCCTCTCGAGGCCCGAGCGCCTCGCCAGCGTCTCCTCCCGGGACCCCGCCCTGGGCCCTGTGGCCGCGGCCGTCCTGCGCAAGAGCTCGTGCACCGTCGCGACGAGCCGCTCCTCCACCGACGGGGCGAAGGGGCCGGGGATGTCCGTCAGGCGCATCGCGTCCCCGGCCTCGTAGCCGCCCTCCTCGAGGACCCGGCGGCTCGGCACGTAGCCGAAGACGTCATTCGAGTAGGCGGCCACCCACGTCGCATCGCGGCCCAGCTCGCGCTTCAGCCGCAGGGAGTAGTCGACGACCGCCTCGCCGCCGAGCGCGACGAGGGTGAGGTCGTCGCCGAACCGGGCCACCTGGACCGGGCAGGGGTATTCCGTGCGGACCTTGCCGTTCCTTTCGAGCTCCTGGAGGAGGAGATCGGCGCGGCGGCGCTGCCTGGGATCGGCGGAGCCGTGCATCGCAAGCAGCTCCTCACGCGATGGAGGAGGCGCGAGCTCGAGCCTGGCTTCCTCGAGGGCGAGCCGCAGGGGCGGGCGGACCGGACGCGGCCCCGCCTCGAACGCCGCCTCGACGGCGGTGGCGAGCGCGGCGCCGTGGCGCCGGGCGTCATCGATTCCGCGGCGCGGCATGGGGTTCTGGTCGCCCCCGCAGCCCGCGAGGAAGAGCGCGACGGCGCCCGGATGGGCCCGCTCGACCTCCTCCTGGGCGAAGCCGGCGTAGTCGCCGCAGATCTGGTAGAAGCTCAGGGTCGTGTTGTGGCAGGCGTAGCCGAAGGCGACCGCGCGCAGGGCGCCGCCGGCGCCCTCGACGCGGAGGACGGGCACGTCGTGGTCCACGGGACCGCCGGGGTTCGGGCCGAGGGCGAAGCCTCGTTCCGTGCGGAGGCGGCGGTTCATGGCGAAGCCCGCCCGCGCCTGGCCGAAGGAGAGGCGCGCCGGCGCGAGGCCGGCGAGGGCCTTTCCCGCGAGGTCGGCGAGGGCGCCCTGCAGCCATGCCTGGTACTCCTCGACGCGACGGGCCTCGGCGGGCTCGAGGCCGAGGATGAAGGCCTTCGCCGGCCTGAGCTCGGGCCCGCAGTGCGTGTGGGACGCGTTGAGGAGGAGGGACTCGGGCGGCAGGCCGTGCGCCACGGCGACGCGCCGCTCGACGGCCTCGCGCAGGGCCCTGGGGATGGCGATCAGGTCCGCCGCGACGATCACCAGACGCGCGCCGCGGCCGTCGTCGAGGGCCAGGGCCTTCGCGCGGAGCTCCTGCGCCACGCCCTCCGAGGGCCGCGTGCGGTCGGCGTAGCCGGCCATCCACATGGGCTCTCGAGGCGTGATGGCGATCGAGGCGGCGCCGGCCTTCCAGCCGCCGTCACCCACGTCGTCGCCCTCGAGGGCCGGGAGCGGCGGGCCCCCGGCGGCCCCGAGGACGAGCGCCGCCTGGATCGCCGCGGCGAGGGCGAGCCTCCGTCGGTCTCGCCTGCCCGTTTCCTTCGATGTTCCCAATCCCGAGCCTCCCGTGGAGTGAGCTGCGCGCGGCCGTCGCATGCGCCGCCGCGCCGCTACACTTTACCTGAAGGCGCGGGCGGGTGCACCACGATGCCGGCCCTGGCGATCCGGTCGCACAGGAACGCGCTCATCGGCCATATCGGAGGAGCCATGAGGCGTTTATACTGCGAAAGCTCGGGCTCCAGCGGACTTCTGCCCGATCCAGGGGGGTAGCGCCGGGAGGTTCAAGGTTCATGACGTCGCGCTTGAGGGATCCCAGCGTTCGAGGGCGAGCCGTTGCCGTTGCGGTCCTGTGCGTCCTCAAAGCATCCACAGCTCCTCAACTCCGGGGCCAGCTTGAGGACATCTGCATTTGCAACGAGGCGACCGTGTGTCCCTCGGTTAGCTTGGGGTTTCTGCGCGGGGACTGCGACGGGGATGGCTCCGCGGAGGTCTGGGTGACCGAGGCGATCTTCCTCCTGAGCCACCTTTTCCAGGGGTCGGGAGAGATCCTCTGCGAGGACGCCTGCGACGGGAACGACGACGGCCGCCTCGATCTCTCGGACGCCGTCTATCTTCTCAGCTTCGGGTTCCTGGGAGGACCTGCGCCTCCGGCCCCTGGACCGTGGGAGTGTGGCTGCGATCCCACCCCGGACGGCCTGACGTGCAGCAACGAGCTCGAGTGCGGCGCACCCTGCTTCGGGACCTTCATCCGGGGCGACGCGAACGGCGATGGCTTCGTGGATGCCAGGGACCTCGAATGCCTGGAGACCATCGTTTCCTGCACGCGGACCTGCCCCCCCTTCCCCTGCATGGACGCCGCCGACGTCGACGACGACGGCTCCGTGAGCGAAGCAGACCTGGAGATGCTCAAGGATTTCCTCGCGGGCCAGGGAGGGCCCCCCGCGCCTCCGTTCCCGCAGTGCGGGTTGGATCCGAGCGATGATGGTCCGCTTCCCTGGAACCAGCTCTCTTGTAGGAGAAGCGCATGTTTTCGGTGATGGCTCCTCGTCGAGGCCGCGTATGTCTTCCGGGCCAAGAGCCCCGTCCGGACCTGGTCCGAGGGATCCGTGGTTCGGCGTTGAGACGCCCCATCTCGTTTCCCGTCGTGGTCCTCCTCGCTCTCCGCACGGCGGGCGACCTCACGCCTCAGGAGCCCCGCGGCGCCCATGGTGTTCCGGCGCCTCCTCGCCTCCTCGAGCCCGGAGCGCCGCTCGAGGGCGTCCTCGCCTCGGGCGACCCGCTCCTTCCCGGCGGCGGGCCTCATCGAGGCTTCGCCTTCAAGGCGAGCGAAGCCGGGAGGGTCGCTGTCCGCCTGACGTCGTGGCATTTCGACTCGAGGCTCGAGGTCCGCAGCCAGAACGGCGAGACCATCGCCCGAGACGACGACGGCGGCCCCGGCGACGGTGCCGAGGCGGCCTTCGAGGCCGAGGCCGGCAAAGAGTACCTGGTGATCGCGGCGAGCTCCGGCCCGGAGGACGTGGGGCCGTTCCGGGTCGAGGTCCGCCGGGAAGAGCTCGGGAAGCCTCGGCCCCCCGACGACCTCCAGCGGGATCAGGAGTGGTACGAGGAGGCCTTGAGGGCCAACGTGAGGCCCTTGCGGAAGCTGAAGCTCCTCGACGCCCTCGGCGAGCATTACCGCCTGCTCGACCAGCCCGAGAGGGCCAGGCGTGCGTGGGAAGAGGGCGCCAGGCTCTCCGCCGAGAGCGGGGCCCGACGCTTCCAGGCGGTCTTCGAGCGAGACCTCGCGGTCCTCCTTCGCGACCCTCGCGACCGAGGGGCCCTCGAAGGGAGCCTGGACCGCCTGGCGAAGGGCCTCGCGACCTTCGAGGAGGTCCTGGACGGGTCCGGCAAGGCGGAAACCCTCCGGCAGATCGGGAAGACCCAGCTCGCATTCGAGCCGCCGAGGACCGAGGAGGCCCTCGCTCGCTTTCACGAGGCCCTGCGCCTTGTCAGGGACGCGGGTGACCTGCTCGGGGAGGCGAACGTCCTCGGGAGCATCGCCGACGCCTATCTAATCCGGAGGGGCCCGCGGGATCCAGAGCAAGCCGTGGAGCACTACGAGCGCGCCCTGGGCATCCACCGGCGCTTCGGAAACACGCGCCGGGTGGGGGACGTCCTGGGCGACCTCGGCTCCGCATGGAGCCAGCGCGGAGAGGTCTTCAGGGCCATGGATCTCTACAGGGAAGCGCTCGCCATCCACCGCCAGATCAAGCACCGCCGGCTCGAAAAGACGGTGCTCAAGAACCTGGTGAGCTGCGAGCTGAAGGTCGGACAGGCCACCGAGGCGCTGGCGCATCTCCAGGAAGCCCTGGAGATCTACCGCGCGGAAGGGAACCGGCGCAGCGAGGGGGTCGCGCTGGCCGAGATGGCGCGAACGGCCCTCGCCCTGGGGAGGTACGAGAAGGCCGCTTCGTTCTCCGGGCTCGCGCTCGCGGCCTTCCGGGAGACCGGGGAACGGAGCGGGGAGGGAGAAGTGCTCTGGATGCTCGGCACCCTACACCTCGAGCTGGGCCACCTCGAGCGGGCTGATGAGCGCCTCCGTACCGCCCTCGAGATCGGGCGCCAGACCTTGAACCGGAAGCTGGAAGCCAGGGCGACCGGGAGCCTGGGGATACTCCAACGCAGACGAGGCCAGACCGCGGCGGCGATCGAGCGCTATGCGGAGACCATCGCGCTCGCCCGTGACCTGAAGGACCCCGAGATCGAGGCGGCCTTCCTCACGAACCTCGCCACAGCCCAGTCGGCGGCTGGCGAGCACGCGGAGGCCATGAAGGCCGCCGACTCCGCGCTCGTCATCCACCGGAAGAACCGGAACCGCCGCAGCGAGGGGATCGCCCTCTGCGTCTTGGGGCGAATCCAGGAAGACGGGGGGAGGCCCGGCGAGGCGGCGGCCCTCTACGAGGAGGCCCTCGGCGTGCACGACGCGACACACAACGCACACTGGCAGGCCAGGACCCGGCGGCTCCTCGGGCGCCTCCAGAGCCGGCTCGGGAAAGAGGATCAAGCTCTGGTCTCTTTCCGAGAGGCCCAGAGGATCACCCTGGGGATCGCCGCTTCGCTCGAGAGGGAGCTCGACGAGGGATCCCTCCTGGCATTCCTCGCGAGGGAAGACGGAGAGGGGTTCGAGGAGCACTTCGAGGTCCTGGCGAGGCTTTCCGAACGGGCCGCGGCTCGGGACGAGAGACGAGCGCTGCTCGAGAAAGCCCTCACGGCCGCCGAGGACCGCCGCGCCCGGGCCCTGGCGAACGCTGTCCGCGCCGCGGAGCTGCGGGAGCTCCTGAGCCCCGAGGGACGGAAGATCTGGGACCGGATCCGGGAGAGCCACGAGCGGGGCTCGAGGGAGAGGACCAGAGCCTGGGCGGAAGCGGAGCGGCATCCGGGCCGCCGCGAGGAGATCCAAAGGGCTCTGGGAGAGCGACTGAAGGCGCTCGAGGACGAGACCGCCAGCCTGGAGCTCGAGCTCAAGGCGAAGGAGCCGAAGCACGCTGCGCTTTGCGCCGCCCCGCAGGAGATCCGCCAGGGCGACCTCGGCCGCTTCGTGGGCCCCGGGGGCGCCCTCGCCTACTACGCCCTCGCTGGCGAGCGGGTCGCGGCGATCGCCTGGACGCAAGCCGAGGGGATCCGCTTGCGCTTCCTGGACATGCCGGCGGCGAGGCTCCGCGAAGCGGTCCAGAAGGTGCTGGTCAAGCTCCAGGGGAGGGCCGGTCTGGCAAGTCTGAGAGCAGAGCTGCGGGAGCTCGGACGGAACCTCATAGGGGAGTTTGAGGGCGTGCTGGGAAAGGCCTCGAGGCTCGTCGTGGTGCCCGACGATGCCCTGCACCTCCTGCCGTTCGAGGCGCTCGTCCTCGGGGACGGGAGCTACCTCGTGGAGCGCGTGGAGGTGAGCTACGCGCCCTCGATCCAGGTGCTCGCGCTGCTTGAGGGGAAGCCCGGGCGGGAGGCGGAGCTCGAGCTCGTGGTCTACGGGGATCCCATGCTGGAGGGAAGCTCCGAACCCCCCCCTGCGACCGAAAGGACCTGGACCCGTGGCGGCGCGCCCCGGTTCAAGCGCCTCCCGAACGCGGCTGCGGAGATCGACGACGTGGCGCGTCTCTTCGAGCGCAAGCTCGTCCGCCGGGGGCAAGAGGTGCTCGAGTCGAGCTTCAAGCGCGAGGCGGGCAAGGGCAGAGTCCTCCACGTGGTGACGCACGGAGAGTTCCGGATCCGGCGAGGCGAGGGAGCCTCGCTGCCTTTCCACAGCCAGCGGCCAGATGTCCTCTTTCGCTCGGGCCTGGTGTTCGAGGAGCTCTACAAGGCCGAGGAGGGCGGCGACGACGGGTTCCTCGACGCGAGCGAGGTCCTCGGCCTCGACCTGCGCTCCGTGGACCTGGTCACCCTCTCCGCTTGCGAGACCGCCGCGGGCGACGTGCGGGGCTGTGAGGGCAAGTTCGGGCTGGAGCGGGCCATCTTTGCGGCCGGAGCGCGGACGCTGGTGGGCTCCCTCTGGAAGGTCGACGACGAGGCTGCGGGCGCCCTCATGGCCTGCTTCTACCGGGACCTCCGCGCCGGGAAAGGGAAGGCCGAGGCTCTGCGGCTTGCGAAGCTGGGCCTTCTTGAAAAGAGGGGCAGCCCCGGAGCGAAGCAGCGCGCCGGCGCCGCCGAGGGTGCGGAGCGCGCGCCGCAAGCGCCAAGGCGAGACCTCTCGCACCCGTACTACTGGGCAGCGTTCATCCTTTCAGGGGATGGCGGCAGGCTGTAGATTTGAGGCCGGAGACAGCCGAAGGGCATGTCGCGATGTACCTCCCCATGGCTCAGGGGCGGCTTCGTCTCAAGGGCCAGGATGCCGTGGTCTTTGTTGGCCGTCCTGGCTGTCCACGATGGTCTGACGCCCTGCGCTCACGCTGGCGAGGACGTGTGCATCACCGAGCCGTCGGAGGTCTGCTTCTCGGCGCCGGAGCACTTCTCGCGGGGGGACTGCAACTTGAACGGGAGCCGCACGGACGCGGTTTCCGAGGCGATGTACCTCCTCGAGTACCTTTTCCTCGGGAAAACCAGCCCCCCCTGGTGGTGCGAGGACGCCTGCGACCTGAACGACGATGGGGCCCTGGACGTATCCGATGTGGTCTACGGTCTCCTCTTCGCGTTCGGAGGAGGGCGCCCGCCCGCGGACCCCTTCCCTCACTGCGGTCTCGACCCCACCGACGATTCGTTTCCCCCTTGTCTTGGTTTTGGGTTCGGCGGCGATTTCTGGAGCTGTGAGCTCTTCGTGCACCGGCAGGAGGGGATCCAGTTCGTGAGAGGCGATGTCGACGCGAATGGCCTCGTGGATGAAGATGACGCGGATCTCTTGCGAGCGTTCTTCCTGACGCGCAACTGTTTTCTCCTGCCTGACTGTCTCGATGCCCCTGACGTCGACGACGATGGAGTCATCTGCGAGAAGGATGCCGTTGCGCTCTCGGAGTTCGTGGCGACCGGGGAGAAGCCTCCGCGCGATCCTTATCCTGCTTGCGGACCGGATCCCACGCCGGACGTTTTCGCGTGCCATGATGGCCCTTGCAATCGGTAGGTAGGCTTTCAGGTGTCCGTGGACAAGCGCCGTCGAGCGGGACGGGGCATCTTTCTTGCATCCCCTCGCTTCCCGAGGGCGCTCGCCTATCTGGGGAGATGCCTGCGCAGGAAGTTCTACCTCGGCGGGACGCGCTCGGAGCGAACGGCACAGCCGAAGCGCTTCTCGAGGTCCCCTCGGAGCCGGTCGAGGGCCTTGAGCATCGTTCCCTCGCCGGCCTCGGGCGGGACCACAGGGTCGGGGATCGCCTCCAGGAGCTCCTGCGCACTGGGCCAGTCGGCGTGAGACGCCACGAGGAGGATCGCTACGGCCTCGACACCTCCTCTGGGATCCTCCGGGTTCGGGACCCGCGGGACGAGGAGGCTCTGGCTCCCTTCCACGCGCAGGACGCGCAAGACGTACCCGTCGCCCTCCGCGATGGGCAAGGCCCAGCGTTCGCGCCGTTCGTCGATGGCGATCACCCTCACGTGCCCGGGCCGGCTTAGCCGGAAGACGAGCTCCAGCTTGTCGTCCCCGCCCCGGACGGCTCGCGGGGTGACGGAGAGATCCTCCACCGTGAGGGCTCGAGGCCAGAAGAGGGCCGCCAGGACGAGGACCGCCGCCGCGCTGGCGGCGGCGACGGCAACCCGCAGGAAGACGATCCGCCGGTTCCGCTCCGGCCGGTCCACTCGAGGAGCCCGCTCAAGGGTGCTCTTCCCTGCCGGAGGCTCGGCGCTCGGTCGACGGTGCTCCTCTCGAGCGCCGAGGGCCGCCTCAAACGCTTCCAGCTCCGAGGCTTGCTTGACCAGCCGGAGCAGTTCTTGCTCATCCATGCGGTTGCCTAACCCAAAGCCCACGGCTCCGCCCGCTGCTAGTAGGTTCTCCGCCGCTCAAGGCACTGCGTTCGGTTTTTTCTCGAACCTCCTTCAATCCCTGGGGCTCCCGTCGAAGCCCTTCGCGGCCATGCACGTCCGCAGCTTCGCAAGCGCCTTCTGGAACGCGTCGAACACTGCGGAGCGCGCCCGGTCCAGCTCTCTGGCCAGGACCTCGTAGGTCGCACCGTCCGCGCGGCGCAGGACCAGCGCCCTCTCCTCCGGCGAGAGGCTGTAGCGCTCTCCCTCGCTCCGGAGGCAGTCGCGCATGGCTTCCATCTCCTCCAGGCGAGCGAGGGACTCCTCCGCGCTGGAGCCGCCCGCGGCCTCCCGCTCGAGATCCTCCCGGTCGAGCTGCGAAAGAGGCGTCTCGCGCGGTCCGGAGGGGACAGAGCGCAAGAGGGTGATGCGCGCGTACCCGAAGAGATAGGTCAGGAAGCGAGCCCTTCGGGGGTCGTACTTGCCCTGGCGCAGAGCCAGCAGGGCCTCCTCGAGAGTGCTGGCCGCGAGCTCTTCCGCTGCCCCGGGCCCGGCGCTCGGGTGCCTGCGGAGGAAGTAGCCGGCGAGGGGCCCCTTGAGCTTTCGGTACAGCCCGTCGAACGCCACTTCCTCACCCCCGAGCGCCCGCATCGCCAGATCCTGGAGCTCCGAGCTGCCGCAGGTTGCCGTCTTCCCTCTCATTCCACGGCACCGCTTGCGTAGTGGACGAAAGCCGCCCAGACCGCGGGCCCTCAGCCCCGCTCGCGCACCCGCGAGCGCGCCTGGCGCAGAGCCTCCGCGACGCTCGGCCGCCTCCCATCGCTCGCTCGCCTCCAGAGCGAGCCGTAGAAGGCCTGGAAGAGCTCCGCCGTCCCTTCGTCCTCGACCTGCCACAAGGACGTGATCGTGTGCCGCGCCCCGGCGAGCTGCAAGCCCCGGTTGATCCCCGCCACCGCCTCTCCGAGGTGCCTCGGGCCCACGTTCGAGTCGCAGGCGGAGACGACCGCAAGCTCGCAGCTCCCGAGATCGAGCCCCTTGATCTCCCCGGTGAGGAGCACCGCGGGGTCCTCTCCTCCCCTCACCGGCAGGTTCGCTCCGGCGAGCACGATCCCCGAGAGGAGATCCCGGTCGAAGGCCACCGCCCTCGCGGGCTCGGCGAACCCAAGCCCGCCTCGAAGAGCCTCCTCTCCCACCTGCCAGTCCTTCTCAGAGGCGATGTAACCGTGGGTGGCCAGGTGGAGGTAGCGGCGCCCGTGGGCGAGGCTCAGGAAATAAGTCCGGGAGGCTTTCGTGCCCTTGAGGCGCTCGACGGAGGCTCTCGGGTGGTTCTCCTCGAAGAGCCGGGCCACGTCCTCCGCCTCCTCGCCCGACTCGGGGAGGTTCCTCCACTCCGTCCCGCCCCCGCGCCGGGTGAAGTAGGCGGTTTGGGTCTTCGCGGTGTTCTCCTGCTTCTCTTGCTTCTCTGCCACGACGATCTCCGCCTCCGGCGCCGCCCCGTAGTCCACGTCTCCCAGGACAAGGAGCGATGGATCCCCCTCGGGCACTCGAGGCCGCGCCAGCGCCGCGAGGCTCACCCCGTAGGTGATCCGGAATCGCTCGCCCAGAAGCGGCGCCTTCTCCGCTTTCTCGAGAGGCAGCGCGTCCCAGGGCACCGTGGCCAGGGCGCCGTCGGGGCAGACGAAGAGCGACCGCGTGCCGTCGGGGAGCGCGTCGAGGAGGGGCTGGAGGGCCTGGAGGAGCTTGCCCGCCGGCTCCTTCACCTCCCTACCCTGAGCGGCCTTCCTTCTCTTCGCCGGGCCCCCCCGCGCCTCCCGCAGGCTCGCGGACAGCGCCTGGCGCCAGGCCTGGGCCAGCTCCTGGATCCCTCGGGCCTCTCCCAGCTCCACGCGGCGCACGGAGCCGTCGCGGGGGACGACGAAGGCGGTGAGGGACGCGACGGGGTCGCGGCGCTTCCTTGGGGCGGGCTCTCCGGCAGGAGACTCCGTATCGAACGGCGGCTCGAGCGGGAACTGGCGGGTGTACTCGGCCGTGACCACGGCCGCTCCGTCTCGAGGAAGCCTCGCCGCAAGCTCCTCGAGGGAGCGCTCCAGGAGGATCTCCTCGGCCTCGGGAAGGGCCTTGACCTTGCGGGTGAGGGCCTCCTCGGCGCGCTCCGTCTCCCCTCGGAGCTCCTGGAGCCTCTTCCTTTCCTCCACGTCCGTGCTCTGGTAGGCGCGGGCGAAGAGGCTCTGGGCCGCCTGGAGCTCGCGGATGGCGCGGGCGAGCTCCGGGTCCCTCTCCGCGGCCCGCGCCAGGATGCTCCCCAGGCGCGCCTGGCGGTCGAGGAGCGAGCGGTGGGCGAGCACCGACTCGAGGTCCTCGCGGTCGGCAGCGCTCGGGGCGGCTTGAGGGTCGCGGAAGGAGAGGAGCTTCGAGAGCAGGTCCGTGAGCCCCTGGTTCGCCTCCTCGCGGGCGCGGAGGCTCAGGACTCCGCCGAGGTAGCTCATGCGCTTCTGGGCGCCGGACCAGGCCTCACGGAGCAGCTTGCGGGCGGCGGGGAGGCGGCCGAGGTCGGCGTCGAAGGCGGCCAGGTTCTCCCGGACTTCCTGCAGGTAAGGGTGCTCGTCAGGAAGGGTCCTCGAGAGAGCCTCGTGGGCATCCTCCAGGAGATGGACGGCGGCCTGGGTGTCCCCCAGGAGGAACTTGGTATTCGCGAGGTTTCGCCGCGCCATTTGTAGGCGACGGTGGTCAGAAGGCAGGGTCCGGGAGAACACCTCGTAGACCTTCTCCTGAAGCTCCAGCGCGCCCTTGAAGTCGCCGAGTCGGAACTTGGTACTGGCGAGATCGACTCTCGCCCACTGGAGGTCCTGGTGATCGTCAGGGAGAGCCTTGGACCGGACCTGGAAGACCTTCTCCTGGAGCTCGAGAGCGCCCTTGAGATCGCCCAGCCGGGACTTGGTGCTCGCGAGGTCAGCACGGGCCCACCCCAGGTCCGGGTGATCGTCCGGAAGCGTCCGGGACCGGAGCGCGAAGACCTTCTCCTGGAGCGCGAGAGCGCCCTTGAGGTCGCCGAGCACTCTCTTGGTGCTCGCGAGGTCTGCCCGGGCCCACTGCAGGTCCGGGTGATCCTCCGGGAGGATCCTGGACCGGACCTGCAACACCGACTCCTGGAGCTCGAGAGCGCCCTTGATGTCGCCCAGGCGCGACTTGGTACCGGCGAGGTCAGAACGGGCCCACTGCAAGTCGGGGTGATCGTCCCCGAGGGTCCTGGAGCGCACCTCGCAGACTTTCTCTTGCAGCTCGAGAGCGCCCTTGAGGTCGCCGAGCGCCCTCTTGGTGCTCGCGAGGTCAGCGCGGGCCCACCCCAGGTCCGGGTGAACCGCGTCGAGGGTCCGCGAGAGGATCCGGTAGGCCTTCTCCTGAAGCTCCAGAGCGCCCTCGAGGTCGCCAAGTTTCCGCTTGCTGCTTCCGAAGCTCATCCGCGCCCTCTGCAGCTCGAGGTGCTCCTCGGTGAGGTGCGTTCCTCGATACGCCACGACGACCTGGAACGCATCGTGGGCGGCTTGCAGGTTCCCCGTCCGGTCTGCCACCCCCCCAGCCCTCCACAACAAGTCCGCCACTTTCCCCCGTTCCCCCGCCCGAGGCAGCTCCCGGAGCTCCTTGACCACCTTCCCCACACTCCGCCGTGCCGCCGATAGGTCCTTTGCCTTCTCGTTCGCCTCGGCCTCAGCGAGGAGCCTCTCGAGCTCCGCCACGCGAGGATCGCCTTGCTGCTCTGGCTTCTCTGCCGACCGTGAGGCTCCCTCTTCCTTGGGCGTTGGCTCCTCTAAAGAGAAGCCTGCTGCCCCGAGGATCAGCAGCAAACCAAAACGGTCGGTCTCTCTCATGACCTCCTCCTTCGACGGAGAGGCCCATGGCGTGCCGGAAGCGGTTTCCAAGGACAGCCGGGAGTTTCCATCTGACACGGATCGGGCAGGGCCGTGTCAACAAAAAAACCCGGCGCCTCCCTCCGGACAACCGAGCACTCGGGCGCAACGCGAGCCGCAGCCTGACCCAGGGCTTCGAGCCGGACACGACGGCTTCCGCCTCAATCTCCGTCCCTTCACACCCGGCAGTCTGTCGATCCACGGGGCGGGAGCGGCACGAGGCCCGAGGCTCTCGGCTTCATGCATGTTGGGAGGCAGGGGAGTGGCGACGCGATTCTCTCCGAAATTCTCCGAACGCTTGCCTGGAAGGACTGGAGAAAGGAGCAGAGACATTCAGATCGCAAGGAGGTATTTCATGCGACCTCAGTTCAGCCGAGTGGTGGCGGTCGTGGGGATTGTGGCCGGTTCGTTCCTCGCGTCGCTCCGCCCTGCGATGGCGCAAGAGGGCGGGGGCGGACACTTCGATCCGCCGGGTCCGCCGCCGATCGTGGTCGTTGTCCGCCTTGACGACGTCACGTTCAACGCCAACTACGACGACGGAGCCAATGCGGAGGCAGAAGTGTTGCTGGTCGTGGGGGTCCACCACCACGGCCA
>JACQVW010000630.1 GCA_016209535.1 Planctomycetota bacterium
GGCCAGGTCTTCCTCGCCGCCGGCCACGTACCGCCGGGCGCCGGCCAGAGGCTCCGGGTCCGGGCCCGCGGCTGCGGCGACCTGTCCCAGGAGTGGACCGGCGTGCCCGTCTCGGACGGCGTCAACGTTTACTGGATCCGCCTCCTCCCCGGCCGGACGGGCGGCGCGTGGTCGCCGCCAGGGCCCGGCGCACCGACCCTCACCACGAACCCACGAAAGGAGCCCCCTCCATGAAGCAGCCCTTTACGATCGCCATCGCGTCCATCGCGGCGGGCCTCGGCCTCGCCGCGTGCAGCTCGCCGAGCGGCCCCGTGGCCCCGGCGCTCGTCCCGTCGCCCCTCACGAAGGTCACGTTCACCCCGGACCTCCAGGGCGCCGTGGGCGTCCCGAACGTGCCCACCGCCCAGGTCTTCGACCACACGCCCGACGGCCACCTGAAGTACCAGTTCCAGCTCCAGAACAACACCGGGGACTCGTTCTTCCTCAGGGTCCAGGCGACGTTCGTCGACGAGAAGGGTGTCGTCGTCGATCCGCAACAGCCCACGCGGGTCCCCTTCCAGCCCGGCCAGATCCAGACGATCTCCGTCACGAGCGCGAACGCCCTCGCCCGCGACGTGCGGGTGCAGGTGATGCCGGCGCGCTGAGCGCCGCCGGAGAAAGGACTCCTGCCATGCGCGCTTCGCCAGTAGCCCCACCGCGCTTCGCGGCCGCCCTCATCGCCGCGGTCTTGACCGGCTGCGGCGCCCCTCCCATCCCGGTCGTCGAGCCGAAGCCGGCGCCGCCGCCCGGGCCGGCCAGGGCGACCCCCGAGCAGTTCCAGCTCGTCGAGCCCAGAGCTCCCGAGCCCCAGCGTCTCGCGCCGCTCCTCGGGCCGCCCCTACGCCTCGCGGTCGTGGTCCGGGTCACGACGGACGATGGCGACGCCGCCGAGGACCCGAGCCTCGAGGGCATCGCCGCCGGCGCCATCCTCGCGGTCCGCCCGGCGGAGCCGGCCGACCCGGCGGCGCCGCGGCCGCGCCGGCTCGACGTCGTGAACCGCCACGTGCTCGGGGAGGCCTTGGGCCGCGACCTGAGGGCCCTCGCAACCCGCAAGCGCGAGCTCGACGCGGAGATCCTGCGGAACCTCGCCGCGGCGGGCGTCGACCTCGTCGCCGTCGGCGACGTGGCAGCGAGCGCGACGGACCTCGCCGCCGTGGCGGGCGAGGCGCGACCCCGGGCCTTCGCCGTCGAGGCATCGGTCTCCATCGCCCGCGTCGACGACGCCTCGACCCTCGCCACGGGCACCGGCTCCTCGAGGCGGCCCGCGGCGGTCGAGGCGAGGCGCGAGGCCCTGCGCGCCGCGGCCTCCGATGCGGCCCGCCGCCTCTTCGCGAGCTCCGAGCGCCGGGCCCAGCCCGAGACCCTCGTGACGCTCACCGTCGAGGGCCTCCGCAGCGAGGAGCAGGCCGCGAAGGTGGAGAAGGCCCTGAGGGCCTCGAGGGGCGTCCTCTGGGTGAAGGCGCCGCGCTTCCAGCTCGGGCCGGAGAGCCCCCTGGCGAGCGTGGCTCGCTTCGAGGTGGGCTTCCGGGGCGCCGCAACGACCGAGCTCAAGGACGCGATCCGCGGCTGGGACCTCGGCTTCCGTCTCACGGGCACGATCCTCGAGGGGAACCGCTGGGCCTTCCGGGCCGAGGAGGCGAAGCCATGAGGACCGCTCGACGCTCGTCTCGGTGGCCCGCGGCCCTGCTGGCCGCCGGGCTCGCCGGCTGCGGCGCGCCGCCAATCCCCGTCGTCGAGCCCGGCCCGCCGCCGACCGCTGCCCCCCTCGCGCCGCCATCGTCGCCTCAGGCCGTCGCGCCGCCCCGCGCCGAGATCGGCAGGTTCCCCGAGGCCCCGGCCCCTCGCTTCGGCATCGCCGTCTTCGTCCCGCCCCGCGAAGGCGGGGGGCCGCCCGCCTACTCGGGCGAGTGGACGAACGTCCTCGTCAACCGCCTCGAGCTCCACCGCGTCGCGGCCCGCGCCGTGCCGCGGGAGGGCCAGTCCCTGGAGGGCGACCTCGAGCGTGCCGCGGCGTCCGTGGCGGCGCACGTCCCACCGGGCACCTGCGACGTGCTCGTCGCGGGCACCGTGGCGCCCTCGGGCACGGTCCAGGCGCGCCTCGTGTCGCTCGACCTCGGCGCGGGCCCGCCCCGCCTCGTGGCGCGCAGCGAGTTCGAGGGAGATGACGTGGACGCCGTGATCGGGAAGGCCCTCGAGGACGCCCTTGACGAGACGCGCCGCTGGTGGTTCGAGCGCCACCGGGGCCAGGACGCCGAGGTGCGCGTCGAAGCGCGAGGCCTGCGCGCCCAGGAGGACATCGCGCGGCTCCACGAGGCGCTCGCGGCGGTCCCGGGCGTCCACCTGGTGCGCCACGCGGCGACCGCCGTGCCTCTCGGAGGCGGCGCCGCGACGGCCGGCTTCCAGGTCTTCTTCCACGGCCCCGCGGAGATCTTCCTGACCCGCGCGGCCCAGGCGAGCTGGAGGAGCGGCGGTCGCGCTGCGCGCCTCAGGCACGTCGGAGCCGGCGCGTTCGAGGCCGCGTACGAGTAGCCGCGGCTCTCAGGCCCTCACCGGCCGGCGCACTCCGCGCACGGGCAGATCGCCCGGAGGTGATCGAAGCTGTAGATCCCGCTCGTGTGGCCGTCGGACCACGTGAAGTGGACCGCGTACCGCCCCACGGGGTCGATCCGCACGGGCCTCACGTCCTCCGGAACCTGCTCGGCCTTGAGGATCTGCGCCCCGGTCCACTCGTCGACGCAGGAGGCGCAGCGGCAGGCCCGCCGCAGATAGGCGACGGGGTAGACGCTCACGTGGCCGTCCTGCCACACGATCTCGAGGTCCCGCGGCCCCGCCTGCCGCATCGAGGCCGGCGCAGGCTCGTCCGACATGGGGTCTCGGCCTCCCCCGGTCCTCGCGCCGCTCATCGCCACTCGATGGGCCCGGGCATGACGGGTGTGTGCGGCACGTTCCCTCCTCCCTGGGCCGCCAGCGTCGAGAGCTGCGCCGCCACCTGGCCCGCGAAGGCGATGTAGGCCTTCGCCGCGGGCGACTCGGGGTCCTCGACGACGATCGGAACCCCCTTGTCGCCGCCGGGCACGACCTTGGGGTCGATGGGGATCTCGCCCAGGAACGGCACCCCGAGCTCCTCGGCGGCCCTCCGGCCGCCGCCGTGGCTGAAGATGTCCGTGCGCTCGCCGCAGTGGGGGCAGCGGAAGTAGCTCATGTTCTCCACGATGCCGAGGACGGGCACGCGCATCTGGCGGAACATGAGGAGGCCTTTCCTCGCATCGAGGAGGCTGATGTCCTGGGGCGTGGTCACGATCACGGCGCCCGAGATCGACACGGCCTGGGAGATCGAGAGCTGCGCGTCCCCAGTCCCCGGCGGCAGGTCCACGACGAGGTAGTCGAGCTCGCCCCACTCGACGTCGCGCAGGAACTGCTGGAGGAGGCCATGGACCATGGGGCCGCGCCAGATCACGGGCCGGCTCGGGTCGCTGAGGAAGCCCATGGACATGACCTTCACGCCGTGGCCGTCCATGGGCAGGAGCTTCTTCTCCGGCGTGATGACGGGCTGCCCGTCGATCCCGAACATCATGGCCATGCTGGGCCCGTACACGTCGGCGTCGAGCAGGCCCACCGTGGCGCCCGTGCGCTGGAGGGCCATGGCGAGGTTGATGGCCGTCGTGGACTTGCCCACGCCGCCCTTCCCGCTCGCGACGGCCACGATGTTCTTCGCGCCGGTCAACACCGGGCCCGCCGGCTGCGCCGCGCGGCGCACCTGGGCCGTCATCTCGACCTCGACGCCTTCGACCCCCGGGAGCTCGCGCACCTTGCGGTGGCACTCGGCCTTGAGCTGCTCCTTCACGGGACAGGCAGGCGTCGTGAGCTCGACCTTGAAGGACACCTTGCCCCCGTCGACCTTGAGGTCCTTCACGAACCCAAGGGAGACGATGTCCCGGTGGAGGTCCGGATCGTGGACGGTCTTGAGCACTTCCAGCACCGTGGCCTCGTCCACCCCCCGCTTCGCTCTTCCGAACATGGATGTCCTTTCGTGTCCGTTGCCTGACCCCGCGGCCTTTGCCTGACCCGCTGGTAGGAGTACATTATGGTCCGCGTGCCCGGAAAGTCACCCATCGACTGGAAGGAAGGAACGACATGCTCCCAGAAGCCCTGCTCGCGGCCCTCCTCGCCGCGGCCCCGCCGCAGCTCCCCCGCACCGAGGAGGGGGTCGAGGTGAAGGTCGACGCGCTCCACCAGGTCCTCACCGACGCCGACCGGAACGTCCGCGTCCCCGACTGGTCCGTCTCCTGGGAGGACCTCACCCCGCGTTCGAAGCTGCGCTGGCGCGTCGAGAAGGACGTGCTCCGCGGCGGCCGGCAGGAGGGCGTCGACAGGATCCGCGTCGACAACGGCGTCCTCTCCTTCACGGTGGTCCCGACCCGCGGCATGAACCTCTGGGAGGCCCGCTGCGGGGACGTCCGCCTCGGCTGGGACTCGCCCGTCAAGGAGGTCGTCCACCCCTCCCACGTCAACCTCTCGGAGCGCGGGGGCCTCGGCTGGCTCGAGGGCTTCGGGGAGTGGGTGAACCGCTGCGGCCTCGCCTCGAACGGCTCGCCCGGCGAGGACCGGGTCCCGAGCAACACGGGCGCCATCGTCCCCGTCCAGCTCACGCTCCACGGAAAGGTCAGCTACCTCCCGGCGCGCAGGGTCGAGGTGATCGTGCGGACGGGGGGCGGCGAGCTCGTCGACATCGAGATCCTGGGCGTCGTCGACGAGACGATGATGTTCGGGACGCAGCTCCGCCTCGTCACGTCGATCCGCACCGCCGCCGGCTCGACGAGCCTGACCATCCACGACGAGGTCCAGAACCTCGCCGCCACGCCCCAGGAATTCCAGATCCTCTACCACGCGAACTTCGGGACGCCGATCCTCGGCGACGGGGCGCGGGTGGTGGCGCCGGCCCTGCGCGTGACGCCCCGCGACCCGCGCGCCGCCGAGGGGGACGTCACGGGCTGGAGCCGCTACGGCCGCCCCACGCCGAGCTACGTGGAGCAGGTCTACTTCCTCAAGCTCGCCGCGGACTCGAAGGGCATGACGGAGGTCCTCCTCAAGAGCCCGGCGAGCGACCGCGGCGTCTCCGTAGGCTTCTCGACGAAGGAGCTCCCGTACCTGACCGTCTGGAAGAACACCGGGGCCCGGGAGAACGGCTACGTGACGGGGATCGAGCCCGCGACGAACTACCCCAACAACCGCTCCTTCGAGCGCCGCCACGGCCGCGTGCCGCGCCTCGAGGGCGGGGCGAGCTACCGCGCGACGGTGACCTTCACCGTCCACGGGGACGCGAAGGCCGTGGCGGATGCGGCGGCGCGGGTCGAGAGGCTCCTCGAGGGCCGCTCGACCCAGATCGACCCGGGCCCGGTGCCGGAGCTGTGCCCGTGAGCCGCGCCAACCGGGAGGACTACGAGCTATGACCTATATCGAGATCACCGAGGCCAACGATCCCCTCTCCGTCTTCGCCCGCCGGCTGGGCCGGGAGCCCCTCGTCGTGACGGCCCAGGGGAAGCCCATCGCCGCGCTCGTGCCTTACGATGAGTTCGAGCTCGAGCTCGAGGCTGCCTCTCTGAGGAAGGACCCGAGGTTCGCTGCCACGCTCCAGCGCTCGCGGGACCGTCACGAGAAGGAGGGGGGCATCTCGCCGGAGGAGCTGGACCGGCAGATCGAGCCGGGTGATTGAGATGCGGGCGCTCGCCGGCCTCCTTCCGCTGGCTCTCGGCGCCTTGCCCGCGGCGGCGCGGGCCGACGGCAAGTTCTACGTCCGCGACGAGGTGCCACTCGGCGAGCCCTACCAGCGGGCGCTCCTCGCCTGGAAGGACGGCAAGGAGCTCCTCTGCGTGCAGCCGCAGCTCCTCGGGAAGGCCGAGGAGTTCGCGTGGGTGGTGCCGGTGCCGGCGGTGCCGGAGATGGGGTCCATGGAGGCAGGGCACGCCGATGAGCTCTTCTTCCACCTCGGGTGGATCGCCGTTCCGGACGCAGTGCGCTTCGGGCCGTGGGTCTACCTGCCTTCGCTCGGGGCGCTCATGATCGCCCTCCTTTTCTGCCGACGGCTACAGATCAAGCACCGTATTTGCCTCGTGTTCCTCGTCTTCTGCTTGGGCCTCATCCTCCCGGTATTCCTCTACCCGCGTCTCCTGTCGCGCGGCCTCGGCTCGGAGGACGCCGGCGACGGCATCACCGTCCTCGCCCATGAGAAGCTCGGCATCTACGAGACCAAGGTCGTCCGCTCCGAGCGGCCCGGCGCCATGAAGGGCTGGCTCGCGGCGAACGGCTACCGCTCCGGCCCCGAGGACGACGCGGCCATCGCCGACTACGAGCGGCGCGGCTGGTGCTTCGTGGCCTCGAGGATCCGCGTCCAGGCCGCGGAGGTCCAGGCCCTCGACGGCATGATCGAGGCCCTCGTCCTTCACTTCGCGGCGCCCGAGCCCGTCTACCCCTTCGCCCTCACGGCCACGTCGGGCCGCCCCACGGAGGTCGTGCTCTACGCCTTCGCGGACCGGAAGCTCGCGCACCCGGCGCTCCGCACGCGATTCGCGGGGCCGGCGCCCTTCGAGCGGTTCAGCCCACGCCGCTACACGGATCTTGAGGACAGGCTTGACGAGAGGTCCCGCCCTGCCCCCCCCACTCTCGCAGGCAGCCCAGGCTTCCTCACGAAGCTCTCGGGTCGCCTCTCGAAAGGGAACGCCCCCGGCGACCTGGTCCTGAGCCAGGCCCCCGACGGCTCCGCCTACCGGGAAACGGTCTACCGCTGGTGAGCTACGGCTTCCGGGCGGCGGCGGCACGGGCGGCGGCGGGCTGGCGCTCCGCGACCACGTCCTCGTACAGATCGAGCGTGCGGCGCGCTATGGTGGCCCAGGAGAACCGCTCCTCCACGCGGCGCCGGCCCGCCTCGCCCATGCGATTCCTGAGCGCGGGGTCACCCCAGAGGCGGTTCACCGCCGCGGCCAGGTCCCCGGCGAAGCGCTCCGGGTCCCGAGGCTCGAAGTCGGTGCCTCCGCGGGGCTCGAAGGGCACGAGGAGGCCCGTCTCGCCGTCCGCCACGGCCTCGGGGATCCCGCCGACGCGGCTCGCGACGACGGGGCAGCCGCAGGCCATGGCCTCGAGGTTGATGATCCCGAAGGGCTCGTAGACCGAGGGGCAGACGAAGGCCGCCGCCCCCGAGTAGAAGGCCACGAGGTCCGGGACGGGCACCATCTCGCGGATCCAGAAGACGCCGGGCCGGCGCGCCTGGAGGTCCTTGACGGCGGCCTCCATCTCCCGCGCGATGTCCTCCGTGTCGGGCGCGCCGGCGCAGAGGATCGCGTTCAGCTCGGGCGCGACGTGCCGCAGGGCCCGCACGAGGTGCACGACGCCCTTCTGGCGCGTGATGCGGCCCACGAACAGGAGGTAGGGCTTGTCCGGAGGCACCCTGTGCTTCTCCAGGGTCGCCCGCGGCTCCTTGCGCCGGTACATCTCGAGGTCGATCCCGTTGTGGATGACGCGGACCCGCGCCGGGTCCACCCGGTAGCACTCGATGACCTCCCGCCGGGTGCCCTCGGAGACCGCTATGACCCGGTCCGCGGCCTCGAAGGCCGTCCGCTCGATCCAGGAGGAGAGGTGGTACCCGCGGCCGAGCTGCTCCTCCTTCCAGGGCCGGAGCGGCTCGAGGGAGTGCGTCGTGAGGACCAGCGGGATCCCGTGGAGGACCTTGAGCCACAGCCCCGCCATGTCGGCGTACCAGGTGTGGCAGTGGACGAGGTCGGCGTCCGTGGGGACCCCGGCGATCGCGAGGTCCACGCTGAGGGGCTCGAGGGCCTTCCTCAGGCGCCCGTCGAGGCCCTCGAAGGCCCCCGCCCAGGGGCCGAAGCCACGCACGGAGGGCTTCCCGCGCCCGCCCGGGTCCCGCTGCTCGCCGAAGCAGCGCACTTCCACCTCGACGAGCTTCGCCAGCTCGCAGCTCAGGAACTCGACGTGCACGCCCGCCCCGCCGTAGACGTGGGGAGGGTACTCGCGGGAGCAGAGGAGGATCTTCATGACGGTGTTATCGGCGCGGGACGCGGGGCGGCTTTTTCCTTTCCGGTACGGCACCGAGGCGAGCATCTTATAGCCCCTCACAGATCTTGAGGAGCCTCGAAGGAGACCGATTGCCCCGCCCCGACCCAGCCCGCGACCTGCACGACTTCCTCGGCGTCCTCGAACGCGCGGGCGAGCTGCACCGCGTCCGCTGCGAGGTGGACCCGGAGCTCGAGGTCACGGAGATCGCGACCCGCTGCGTGCGCGAGAGGGGTCCGGCGCTCCTCTTCGAGCGTGTGAAGGGCTCGCCCTACCCCCTCGCGATCGGCGTCTTCGCCAGCGATCGGCGCCTGGAGCTCGCCCTGGGCCGGCCTCCCGCCGAGATCGGAGCCGAGATCCGCGCCGCCATCGACCGCCTGAGCCCGCCGAGCCTCCGCGGCCTCTGGGAGAGCCGCGCGCTCCTCCGGCGCGCGGTGAGCCTGCGCGTGAAGCGCGTGAGGCGAGCCCCGTGCCAGGAGGTCGTCGAGGAGCCGGACCTCGGGACGCTGCCGGCCCTCAAGTGCTGGCCCGGGGACGGCGGCCGCTTCATCACGTATCCCCTCGTGATCACGACGGGCGGCGGCGGGCGGCGGCGCAACGTGGGCCTCTACCGCATGCAGGTCCACTCCCGTGAGGAGACGGGCATGCACTGGCAGATCCAGAAGGGCGGCGGCTTCCACCACCACGAGGCGGAGGCGCGCGGCGAGGACCTCGAGGTGGCCGTCGCGATCGGAGCCGACCCCGTCCTCCTCATGGCGGCCATGTGGCCCCTGCCCGAGGGCGTCGACGAGGCCGCCTTCAGCGGGCTCATCCGGGGCCGCCCGGCGCGCATGGCGCGCGCCGCGACCCTGTCGATCGACGTGCCCGCCGACGCCGACATCGTCCTCGAAGGCGTCGTGCCGGCGCGCGTCCGGCGCCCCGAGGGCCCCTTCGGCGACCACTACGGTCACTACTCGCACGCCGCCGACTTCCCCGTCTTCCGCGTCCGCAAGGTCACGCGGCGGCGGCGGCCCGTGTACCTCGCGGCCGTCGTGGGCAAGCCGCCCCAGGAGGACCTGTGGCTCGGCAACTCGGTCCAGGAGATGTTCACGCCCTTCCTGCGGGCGACGCGTCCCGAGGTCCGCGACCTCTGGTCCTTCTACGAGGGCGGGTTCCACACGCTCCTCGCCGTGTCGATGGAGTCGCGCTACAGGAAGGAGGGGGTCAAGACCGCCCTGGGTCTCCTCGGCGAGGGGCAGCTCTCGCTCTCCAAGGTCGTCGTGGTCGTGGACCACGAGACGCCGGCGAGGAGCTTCCGCGCCCTCCTGCGCGCGATCCGCGACCGGTTCGTGCCGTCCCGCGACTTCCTCCTCCTCCACGGCACGTCCATGGACACCCTCGACTTCGCCGGCCCGGCCCTCAACCTGGGCTCGAAGATGGTGCTCGACGCGACGGGCGACCTGGGCCCCGGGCCGCCCGAGGGCGGCGTGCCTCCCGTCCTCCCCGACCCGAGGCCCTGGCACCCCGCGATCGCCGGACACCGGTACCTCGAGTCGGCGCTCCTCGCCGTGAAGGTCCGCCCCGGCGCGGGGGGGCTCGGCCGAGCCGTCCTCGAGGATCTCCTCCGCCGCGACGAGCTACGCTGGCTCAAGGCGATCGCCTGCGTGAGCGAGGACGTGGACCTCGAGGACGACGTGAGCTTGATCTGGGGCATCTTCACGCGCTTCGACCCGGCCCTCGACGTGGCCTTCCGGCGCGTCTCGCTGCGCGGCGCCTGCCCCGTCCACGAAGGCCCCCTCGGGATCGACGCGACGATGAAGCCGGGCTACCCGGAGCCCCTCGTCATGGACCCCGAGGTCGTCGACCGCGTCAACCGCCGCTGGGGGGAGTACGGCATCCAGGGTCCCTGAGGGCGGCCAGGGCCGCCTGGAAGTCCGCCGGAGGAGGGCACTCGAAGGCGCGTGGCTCCTCCCAGTCCCCGGGCAGCTCGCAGCGGTGGGCATGGAGCGTGAGGCGCTCGATCGCGGGCGGCGCCGGCAGCGCCTCCCCCCTCGCCCCGTAGAGCGGGTCGACCGCGAGCGGGTGCCCGGCCGCCCAGGCGTGGACCCGGATCTGGTGCGTGCGGCCCGTGAGGGGCCGGGCGCGGACCAGCGTGAAGCCGTCGAAGCGCTCGAGGACGTCGAGCTCCGTGAGCGCTCCGCCCGCCCCTTCGCGCAGTTCGGCCCGCATCTTCCCCTTCCTCCCCGGGACCACGGGGCAGCTCACGGCGATGCGCGCCGGCGCCACGACGCCGCGCAGGATCGCGAGGTACTCCTTCTTGACGCGCCGGCCCTCGAAGTCCGCCGAGAGCCGGCGCTCCGCCTCGGGCGTCCGGGCCACGAGGACGAGGCCGCTCGTCCAGCGGTCGATCCGGTGCACGATGCGGCAGCGGACGTAGTCCGCCGGGGACTTCGCCCTCCGGGCTTCGAGCTCGCGGCGGACGAGGAAGCCGAGCACGCTCCCGAGGGCCTTCTCCCGGTCCGGCACGACCGGCACGCCGCTCGGCTTCGTCACGGCGACGAGCCTCGCGTCCTCGTGGAGGATCTCGATCCCGAGGCGCGCCGTGGGATTCCCCAGGTACATGCGCGGCACGCCGTCGAGGGAGCCCACGAGGACGAGGTCCTGGAGCTCCCCGACCGGACGCCCCGCCGCCACGGGCCTCTCGCCGCTCCGGATGCGCCCTTGCGCGAAGAGGCCCTGGATGGCCCGCTGCGCCACGTCGGGCCACAGGAGCGCGAGGTAGTCGAGCACGGTCCAGGAGCCGAGCTCGGGGTGGAGCGGCAGATCCATCCCCCACAGCGTAACGGCCGCGCCGCGCCGGCGAAGCCCGATTTTCCCTGGCGGAGCCCGGCCCGAGGCGGCACGATGCGGCCCCGGTTGGGTACCCTGGCTTGGTTTCCCTCGGAGCCCCTCCCGGCCCTCCTCTCGGATCGTCATGAACCCCCTGCGTGAAGCCGCTTCCGTCCTCGCGGCCACCTTCGTGGCCCTCCTCATGGCCGGCTGCTCCTCGCCGCGGGCCGAGCATGACCCCCTCGGCGACGCCGGATCCCCTGAGCCAGGTCCGGAAGCAGACACGGCGGGCGATCCCTTCGCGACCGCACCCTCGACCTTCTCCCTCGTCGCCTTCGACCCGCCGACGGGCGACCTCGGGGTCGCCGTCCAGTCCAAATTCTTCGGCGTCGGCCCCGTGGTGCCCTGGGTCGAGGCGGGCGTCGGGGCCATCGCGACCCAGTCCTACGCGAACACGACCTACGGGCCTCGCGGGCTCGCGCTCCTCGGCGAGGGCCTCGCGCCCGAGGAAGTCCTCAAGAGGCTCACCGCCGAGGATCCCGAGCGCGAGTCGCGCCAGGCGGGGATCGTGGACGCCCGCGGGCGCGCGGCGAGCTACACGGGGACGAAGTGCATACCCTGGGCCGGCGGCCGCACCGGGGACGGCTTCGCGGTCCAGGGGAACATCCTCGTGAGCGCCGCCACCGTCGAGGCCATGGCGCGGGCCTTCCAGGAGGCGCGCGGCGAGCTGGCCGAACGCCTCGTCGCCGCCCTCGAGGCGGGCCAGAAGGCCGGCGGGGACGCCCGAGGCCGCCAGTCCGCGGCGATCGCCGTGGCCCGGCGCAAGGGGGGCTACGGCGGCTTCAACGACCGCTACGTGGACCTCCGCGTCGACGACCACCCCGACCCCATCGCGGAGCTGAGGAGGCTCCTCGAGATGCAGCTCGGCCGCGATCCCGTGAGCCTCGCCCGCAAGCTGGACCACCAGGGCCAGCGTCCCGAGGCGCTGCAGGTCCTCCGGGACGCCGCCCGGCGGGAGCCGGCCCGCGACGCGGTCCGCTTCGAGCTCGCCCGGCTCCTCCTCCTCGCCGGCCTGCCCGAGGGCAAGGGGGAGCTCGAGGCCGCGGTCGCCCTGGACCCCGGCTACGACCACCACCACTATCGCGCAGCCCAGATCCTCGCCCAGGCGGGCCTCGAGGAGGATTGCTTGAGGGAGGTCGAGCGGACCCTCGCCTCCAACCGCGAGTACGCCCACGTCCTGCGCCGCGAGCTCGAGAGCCCCGTGAGCCCGTTCCGCCCGCTGCGCGAGAAGATCGAAAGCCTGTTGCGTTCGTGAGGCTCTTCGCCAAGAATTGCCCCGTCTTGCCACGAAAGGAATCCAGGAGCAACGCACCCATGACGAAGACCACGACGCTTTGCCTCATCGTCTCCGGCGCCACCGTCGCGGCGAGCGCCGCTTTTCTCTGGAGGAGCCTGGGTCCCGACGGCTGCTGCGGGGAGTGCGGGGGAGCACCCGGCGGCGCCATCGCCCTCGCCCTCGAGGAGCCGAAGGCAGCCGGGGCTGCCGAGAAGAAGGAGGGGGGCTCGAAGCAGGAGGCGGCCGCGCAGGACCCGGCGAAGGGGGCCCTCGAGGGGCGGGTCACGCTCGAGGGCGAGGCGCCCCAGGTGAAGGGGCCGGAGATCCCCGCCAACCACCAGGACCGCGAGAAGTGCGCGGGGCACGTGAAGCAGGAGAAGCTCGTCCTCTCGGAGAAGAAGGAGGTGAAGGATGCCGTCATCTCCGTGGCGAACTTCAAGCCCTCGGAGAAGCCGAAGCCGCGCAGCCCGACCCTCGACAACAAGGACTGCACCTTCGTCCCCCACGTCCAGGCCACGACCGTGGGCTCGACCCTCAAGCTCACGAACAGCGACTCCTTCCTCCACAACACCCGCGGCGTGCTCTCGCTCTCCTTCAACAACGCCATCGGGGCGGGCCAGTCAATCGAGAAACCCCTCAAGAAGCCGGGCTGGGGCGTCGTGAGCTGCGACTTCCACGGCTGGATGCAGGCCCACATCTGGGTCTTCGCCCACGACCTCTTCGATGTCTCGAAGGCCGACGGGTCCTACAGGATCCCGAACATCCCCCCCGGGGAGTACGAGATCGAGGTCTGGCA
>JACQVW010000639.1 GCA_016209535.1 Planctomycetota bacterium
AGAAGCCGCGACGCGTGGCCTCGGTAGCCACCATGGGTCCGAACTCCTCTGAGCTCTGGGTCGTCGCCACGACGGTACGGACCTTGCGCTCGGGACCTGTCCTCTTCTTCCTCGAACGCTTCCGAGCATGCCGCCGCGCGGGCTTCGGGGGCTTGGTGTCATTGCCGGCCGCTTTTGACCCAGGCTGCCGGACAATTTGACCCACCCCCTGGATCACGGTGGCGGCCTCATTCCTTTGGCCGCAGGCGATCCTTGAATCTCATTCCTCTTGGCCGGGAGGCCAAAGGACAAGGAGCCCCGGACACTCGTGGCGTCCTGGGGCTCCTTTTGGGGGGACGGGGAGTCGGCGCTGCGCGGCAGATCCGCGTCGATGAGGAACCTCATCCGACGGTGGGGCCCCCTGGGAGGGGGTGGAACTGCTCTTCCTCTATGAGCTCAGCGGCATACTCGAGCGCCGCCCGAGGGTCCTCGTCGCTGATCTCATACTCCCGCAGCACCTGTTCCGGGCTCATTCCGCCGGCTAGACCTCCTACGACTCGGGACACCGGCACGCGCGTCCCGCGGATCACCGGCTTGCCATGCTGAATCCGGGGGTCGATCACGATCCGGTCGCTCATGCTTGTCCTCTGGATTGCGCCGCTGCTGAGGAGGGTTCAAAGGGCTTCTTCGCGATTCGATCTGCTCGGTGAATCTTGTCAGACGAGCCAAGATGCCACCATGGACCGGCACGAAAGCTGCAGCCCTTTGGCCGGGGATCCGCCGCGGATGCTATCCTTGCCCGGATGGTCATCAATCCCTCCGGACGCCCGCGGTGAGTGTCGGGTGTCCGCGGTGGGGGAAATCCGGGAGGCGCCATGCGGGTTCGGCGTGGAGGGGTTGGCGGCGTTCTCCTGTGGCTCTTCGGGGCCGTCGCGGCAACCGTCGTGCGGCTCGCGTTCTCGCCCGCGGAGGCGTTCGCCCTCGGCGGCGGCGACAGCGTCGATGGTGGCGGCGGCGCAGGCCGGCTGTCCCGGGGCGGGGCCGATTCTCCCTGCGTCTCCTGCCACGCGGAACCCCTCGAGGGCGGCCACCCCATGGGCGTCGCGCCCAGGAAGACCACGGTGCCCGCCGGGTGGCCCCTCGACGCGTCGGGGAGGCTCGCCTGCGAGACCTGCCACGAGCGGTGCGGGCGCGACGCGCGGCCCGGGGCTCCGCTCCAGCCCGTCGGGGGCCTGCGCACGAGCAACGCGGGGTGGGACCTGTGCGCCGAGTGCCATGGCCGGAAGGGGCGGGCGCCGGCGCGGGGCCATGCCCGCATGTTCGCCCTCGTGCACGTCCCGGCCGAGTCGGCGCACGGGGACGGGATCGATGCCACGTCGCGGCAGTGCCTGCAATGCCACGACGGCACGGCGGGGGGCTCGGGGGACGTCGACGTGAGGACGCGCGGCACGCCGCGGATCGGGGAGCGGGCGAGCTCCCACCCCATAGGGGTCTCGTACCCGCCGCGGCCGAAGCCGTGGAGCGACGGGAGCTACGTGCCCAGGGCCCAGCTCGACCGGAGGATCCTCCTCCCCGAAGGGCGCGTCGGGTGCCTCTCCTGCCACGACCTCTTCGGCCAGGAGGAGAAGCTCCTCGTCATGTCGAACCGCGAGAGCCGGCTCTGCTACCAGTGCCACGAGCTGTGATGGGATGGTCTCCGCTACCGGTACCGCTCGTCGAGGCTCCGCTGGACCTCCCGGGCCCACATGGACTGGAAGCCGTGGAGGCGCTGGCCGATGATCGCGGCCAGGTTCCTCATCAGCCGGCAGCCGAGGGCCGGATCGGAGTCGAAGAGGCTCGCGAGCTCGGTGCGCGGGAAGGCCAGGACGCTCGCCCCGCCCTTCGCGCGGGCGCTCAAGGTGAAGCGGTAGGGCGGCACGAGGGCGGACCAGCCCACGACCTCGCCGCGCCCCTTGGTCTCGAAGTTGACGCTCCTCGACTCCCCGAGGATCGAGACGGGAAGCTCGAGCTGGACGGATCCCGACAGCACGACCATGAGCTCGCGCGCCTCGTCGCCACGTGCGAACAGGCACTGGCCGTCCGTGAGCCGGCGCTCCTCGGCGATGTTGTCGAGCTGGACCATGTCCATCTCGGTCAAGTCGGCGAAGAGCCGCGAATCGTGCAGCGCTTGGAGTTGGGTCACCGGGGCCTCCTAGCTGTTGGGTTTCTGCCGAACGCGCCGGCCCGCCTCGATGGGCTACCGGTGGCAGGAGACGCAGTCGGCGCTGGCCTTCGTTTCCTCATGACAGCTCAGACATTCGTCCATCGAGATGACGATGGGGCCGTGCGTGGGTGGGCTCGTCCGCTCGGGCATGTCCCCATGGCACCGGCGGCAGTCGATCTTGGCCACGGCCACGTGCCTCCGGTGGGAGAAGAAGACGTCCTCGCGCGTGGCGGTGACGCGGCGCCACGGGATGTCGCCCTCGTCCTTCGCGAACGCCATTAGGGTGTCGAACGCGGGCTTGCGAGCGTCCGCCGAGGCGTCGTCCGGGTCGGGGTCAGGGTCGTGGCAGCCGAAGCAGATGGCCTTCCCGGGGATCCCCGCGTAGGTCTGTGAGGTGGCGGAGGAGTGGCAGTCCAGGCAGGCGATGCCCTGCGCCCGCTCGAGGTGGAGCCGGTGGTTGAAGGCGATGGGCTGAGGGGGGAGCCTGTCCGACTCGAACGCTCGTGCGGCGAGGGCGGCGCCCGCGACCGCGATGGCGATGGCTGCTGCGATGCCCCCGAGGATCAACCCCTTTCGCTGGCTTCTCGACACGGACACGGCATCGCCTCCCGGAGCGCCCTCCTACCGGGCGCGGTAGTTGAGCTCGTAGTGCTTGTGGGTCCCCTGCTCCTTGCGCTTCTCGAAGTCGAACGCATAGCCCTGCGGGATGCACGGAGCGCTCTGGTTGTGGCACGCGGCACACACTCCCGGCTCGATCTTGCTCTGGCCGGCCGCGTAGAGCTCGTCTTGGGTGTACCGCCGCCGGTTGTCCTGGATGTGCTTGTGGACCGCCACGTACTTCCCGCCCGGCCCGTGGCAGCTCTCGCAGCTCACGCAAGCGGTCTCCTCGACGGCGCGGGCGCGGGCCGCGTCCCCTGCTGGCGGCACCTCGTACCCGCCCGCATACCCGAAGCCGGTGGAGTGGCAGGCCAGGCACCGGGAGTCCGCGGTGTAGTCCTTCTGCGGGTCGAGCTTGCGGGCGGCCTTGACCTCGGAGCGGGCGCCGGGCTTGAGGAGGTCCACGGCGTGGGACATCTTGGTCTCCTGCCAGGACTTCCACTGCTGCAGGTGGCACTTCTTGCACCCCTTCACCCCGAGGAACTGCGCGCCCGCCGGCGGCAAGACGGGCTGGACCACGGCGGCCGGGGGAGTCGGAGCTGCGGCCGCGACCGCCGCAGTCGCCGCCGGGCTCGTTCCGGCCTCGGCGGGCGCCTGGGGCGCGCCGGCCGCAGCGACGAGAGGCGGCGCTGCCGGAGCCGGCGGCGCGGTGCCCGCCTCGAGGCCGGGCTCGAGGAACACCATCCCGAGGGCGTCCTCGAAGTACGTGACCGCCTTGCCCAGCTCGCCCCGGGCGCGGTAGATGCGGCCCAGCTCGTAGCGGACGCGAGTGGCGATCGACGCCTGGCCCAGGAGCGAGAGAAGGAGCTCCTCGGCCTTCTGGTCGGAGCCCAAGCGTGCGAGCACGGCGGCCTGCCCCAGCCGGGCCGTGGGGGAGGCGGGCTGGTAGGTGACGGCCGCCTGGAAGTGCTGCGCGGCCCCGTCGAGGTCCCCTGCCGCGAGCTTCATGAAGCCCAGCGCGCAGCGGGCCTCGGGCAGCGATGGCTGCTGCGAGACCGCCTTCTCGTACATGGCGATGGCCTGCTCGCTCTTGCCCTCGCCCTGGAGCTTCCTGCCGAGGTTGTACATGCGCCAGGCTGCGGCCAGGTCGTGGTCCACCTTGAGGACCGCCGGCTCGATCTCCTTCTGCATCCCTTGCTCGTCGAGGTCCCCGAGCAGGAACCGGAGCCTGGCGCGGACCACCTGGGAGTAAGTGCGGGGGTGGCTTGCGAGGATGAACCGCAGCGTTCCCAACGCGTCGACCACCAGGGTCGTAGGACAGACGATGACGCCCACCTTCCCGTAGAGCTCCCGCTGCGGGTCGAGCGCCACCGTGAGCGAGAGCTTCTCCCCGGCGAGGGCGGCTCCCACCGCCTCGGCCGTGGACCGCGAGGCGTCGATGGCGGCGACGCGCACCCTCTTTGCGCCAAGCTCTTGCACGATGGCCTCCAGGTCGCGGAGGGCATCGAGGGACAGCTTCTGGTGGGGCTGCCAGAAGACCACGACCCCAGGCTGGCCCTGAAGCTCCGTCGATGAGCACTCCCCGCCCGCGCCGCCGGCGCGCGGCAGGGAGAAGGCGGGCATGGGGTCGCCCTCCTTCACGTTCCGCGTGGCGAAGGCGGTGCGGCTCGAGGCCGCCGCCAGCGCCAGCCACAGGATGCCGGCGAGGACGGGAGCTCTTCTCGTGGTGGGACGGTTCATGGTCTTGACTCCAGGGCCCGTTGTTCCCGTGTTCGCATCATTTCTGCACGACCTCCTGCAGGCGGTCGTAGGCGCGCGTCACGTGACAGCCGCTCGCGCAGCGCCCCCCGTTCTCGGTCACCTCGAAGTTCACCGGGTACTGCCACTCGCCGAAGGGGACGAAGTCCCGGATCCGCTTCGGCTTCGTGCCGGCATGCACTTCGTGGCAAGCCCGGCAGGTCCTCCCCTTCTTCTGGTTCACGTGGACGTAGTGCAGGTTCTTCTCGCCGTTCCGGAAGCCGGTCAGGGTCGTGGTGGCCTGGTCCAGGACGAGGGTCTTCTCGTGGCACTCGAAGCAAAGGTCGTAGGCCTCGAGCGAGAAGGGGTGATAGAAGGCCCGAGGGAACGCGTGGCGCAGCAGCCGGAAGTCCTTCGAGCCGTGCGGCTGGTGGCAGCCGGTGCAGCTCTCGTTGCGGATCGGCCCGTGGCGCTCGGGGTTGTTCGCGAGCCAGGACTTCATGTCGATGATCGGCCCGCTCGGCGTGTCCATGGGCTTGTCGTGGCAGCCGAGGCAGAGGTCCATCTCGACCGCGGCCAGGAGCTTGGGGACGTCGGTGCCGTGGGGGTTGTGGCAGTTGACGCACTTCCTGTCCTTGACGACGGGCTCGTGCGCCACGGTGGCGGCGTCGACGGCGTCCTTCACGGCCGGGTGGCAGCCGATGCACAGGTCGGGCAGGTCCTTCCGGAGCTGGAACTTGACGTCCCCGCGGTGCGGGTCGTGGCAGGCGTTGCAATCCTTCTCGACGGGGTGCTGCACGCGAGCGCTCAGGACGAGCTTGCCCATCTCGCTGTGGCAGTTGAAGCAGAGGTCCTTGCCGGCCTCGGGCAGCATGGACTTGTGGGGAGCGCCGTGCGGGTTGTGGCAGACCGTGCAGAGGCCCTGGGCCACGGGCCCGTGAAGGAAGCGGGCCTCGGGGGGCCGGTCGTGGCACTGGTAGCAGAGCTCCGGTTCCTTCGCCGCGAGCCGGAACTTGTGGTTCGGCTCATCGACGGCCACATGGCAGAGCTCGCACTGCCCCTGACCGCTCGGGGCATGGACGACCGGGGCCGAGACCAGGCTCGCGTGGCACTCGTTCGTGACGCAGCCACGGCCGCTGGCGGACGTCCCTGGCGGCGGGCCGAGCCGCACGGCCGCCGGGGCCGGAGGACTCGCGGTGGACGGTCCAGGGGCAGGGGCCTCGGCCCGTGCGATGGCGACTGCCGGGGCCGCGGGAGCCGCCGGCGCCGGTCTCGGCGGAGGACTGGTCAAGGATAAGTGCGCCGGGAGCCTCGTCCCGCTCACGAGGCCCTCGAGCGCGAAGGCCGTGCCCAGCATGTCGGCGAAGCACAGCTCGCTGCCGGTGAAGTTGGGCCCGAAGAGGTTCTCGGCGCTGTGCGGGTCGTGACAGGCGGTGCAC
>JACQVW010000599.1 GCA_016209535.1 Planctomycetota bacterium
CCCCCTGTACAATGGACCGCCACCTGAGACAGAAGAAGGACCACCGCCATGAGCGTCGCCGTCCAGCTCGCAGGGCAGCATGTCCTGCTCCAGAACGTGAGCTGGCCCACCTACCAGGCACTGCTCTCGGACCTGGGGGATCACCGCCGGGGCCGGCTCGCCTACGACCGGGGGAAGCTCGAGATCATGTCGCCGTCCCTTGCGCACGAACGGTTCCGGAGGGTGATAGGGCGGTTCATCGAAGCCTTCACCGAGGAGCTCGGGATCGCCGTCCTCAGCGCGGGGTCGACGACCCTGCAGCACGAGCTCCGGGAGCGAGGCGTTGAGCCCGACGAGTGCTACTTCGTCCAGAACGAATCCCTGGTGCGAAGGAGGAGGCGGCTCGATCTCTCGAGGGATCCGCCCCCGGACCTCGCCCTGGAGATCGATGTCACGAAGAGCTCGCTCGATCGCCTCGAGATCTACGCAGCTCTCGGTGTCCCCGAGGTCTGGCGATATGACGGCAGGAAGCTCACGTTCCTGCAGCTCACATCGGGTGGGAAGTACGGTGCCGTGCGGAAGAGCCGAGCGCTCAAGAGCCTCGCTCCGCGAGACGTCATGGCTTTCCTCGGCCGGCTCGGAACGGTGGACGAGACGAGACTCGTGCGGTCGTTCCGAGCATGGGTGCGCGGCCGTCTCGAGCCGGAGTGAGTTTCCATGCGCTGCGCGCACCCTGAGCAATGAAACGGACTTACGAAGGCCAGGCTCCGCCCGGCAGACCACGAGTTTCCTGGTAGCGTCCTCGAGCCTCCTTGCAGCCCCGCACGTATTCCCTCTCCGGCCACGATCCTGTAGTTTATCTCGCCACGCCGACTCCCGAGGCGAGCCGGTTTCGTTCCCTACGATGTCGTTGAACCCCGAGACCACCCTCCCCGAGCTGCGCCACGACTGGACCGACGAGGAGATCCGCGCGGTCCACGACCTCCCCTTCCCCGAGCTCGTCTACCGCGCCCAGTCGGTCCACCGCCGGCTCCACGACCCGCGCGAGGTCCAGCTCTGCTCGCTCCTCTCGATCAAGACCGGCGGCTGCCCCGAGGACTGCAAGTACTGCCCGCAGAGCGCGCACTACGGGACCGCCGTCGAGCCCGAGGGTCTCCTCGACCTGAGCCGGGTCCTCGAGACGGCCCGCGCCGCCCGCGACGCCGGCTCGACCCGCTTCTGCATGGGCGCCGCCTGGCGTGAGGTGCGCGACGGGGAGGAGCTCGAGCAGGTCCTGGCCATGGTGCGCGGCGTCCGCGCCCTCGGCCTCGAGGCTTGCTGCACCCTCGGCATGCTCACGGCCGAGCAGGCGCGGCGCCTCGCCGAGGCGGGCCTCACGGCGTACAACCACAACCTCGACACGGGCCCGGACTACTACGGGGAGGTCATAACGACGCGGACCTACGCCGACCGGCTCGCGACGCTCCGGCACGTGCGGGAGGCCGGGATCACCGTGTGCTGCGGCGGGATCATCGGCATGGGCGAGGACCTCGAGGACAGGATCGCCCTCCTCGGCGTCCTCGCGAGGCTGGACCCTCACCCCGAGAGCGTGCCCGTGAACGCGCTCGTGCGCGTGGCGGGGACTCCGCTCGAGAAGCTGCCGCCGGTCGATCCCATCGACATGGCCCGCATGGTCGCGACGGCGAGGATCGTCATGCCCCGGAGCCGCGTGCGCTTGAGCGCCGGACGGCTGGAGATGACCGACGAGGCCCAGGCCCTGTGCTTCCTGGCCGGCGCGAATTCCATCTTCGCGGGCGAGAGGCTCCTCACCACGCCCAACCCCGGCGAGGCGCGCGATGCGGCGCTCCTCGCGAAGCTCGGGATGCGGTCCGCTCCGGCGGCGGAGGGCTGATGCGCTGGCTCCTCGATGAGCTCGCCGAGGGGATCAAGAGGCTCAAGGAGGACGGACTTCACCGCTCGCTCCGGGAGCCTCGAGGCATCGACTTCTCCTCGAACGACTACCTCGGCCTGTCGCGACACCCCGGGGTCCTCGGGCGCATGCGCGAGGCCCTCGAGCGAGGCCCCGCGGGCTCGCCGGCATCGAGGCTCCTCCGGGGGAGCTTGCCCGGGCACCGGGTCCTCGAAGAGAAGCTCGCCCGGTTCAAGGGCACCGAGGCGGCGCTGCTCTTTCCGAGCGGCTACCAGGCCAACATCGCGGTCCTCACGGCCCTCCTCGGCCCCGGGGACCTCGCCCTGTCCGATGCCTTGAACCACGCGAGCCTGATCGACGGCCTGCGCCTCGCGCGGTGCGAGAAGACCGTCTGCCCGCACCTCGACCTCGAGGCCGTGGAGCGCGCCCTCCGCTCGAGGCCGCGGGGCCGACGCGCGTTCGTCGTCACCGAGAGCCTGTTCAGCATGGACGGCGACGAGGCGCCGCTGCGGGAGCTGGCGGACCTCTCGGAGCGTCACGGCGCGGCCCTCCTCGTCGACGACGCGCACGCGACCGGGCTCTTCGGGCCGTCGCGCCGTTCGGGCCTCTGCGAGGAGCGCGGCGTCGAGGGCCGGTGCGCCTCGATCGTCTCGACGGCGGGCAAGGCCTTGGGCCTCTGGGGCGCCTTCGTCGCGGGCCCCGCGCCGGTGATCGAGCACCTCGTGAACCGGGCGAGGCCCTTCATCTTCACCACGGCGGTCCCGCCGGTCCTCGTCGCGGGCCTCGAGGCGGCGCTCGACGCGCTCCGGGCCGAGCCCTGGCGCCGCGAACACGCCTTCGGGCTCTCGGGCCGGCTCCGCCAGGCCCTCGAGGCCCGCGGGGTCCCGAGGCCGCCCGGCGCGGGGCCCATCGTGCCCATCGTCATGGGACGGAACGACGTCGCCCTGCGCGTCGCGGCGGAGCTCCAGCGCGGCGGCTTCGACGTGCGGGCCGTGCGGCCGCCGAGCGTGCCCGCCGGCACGGCGAGGCTCCGGATCGCAGTCCACGCGGACCACGAGGAGGCGCAGGTCGACGCGCTCGCCGAGGCCCTCGCCGGGGCCCTCCTGGCCTCCGGAGCCAGCCTCGAGCCTCAAACGGCCTGCCGCTCGAAGCCATGAGCATCGTCGTCACCGGGACCGACACGGGCGTCGGGAAGACGCTCGTCTGCGCGGTCCTCCTGGCCCGCTACGGCCGCGGGCTGCGGCTCGGGTACTGGAAGCCCATCGCGACGGGGCGGTGCGAGGGCCTCGACTCGGACTTCGTCCGCCGCGCGGCGCGAGGCCTCGGCGACGTGCTGCCGGAGCGCTACGCCTTCGACCCGCCCCTCTCTCCCCACCTCGCGGCGCGGCTCGAGGGCTCGGCGATCGAGATCGACGAGGTCCTCGCGGCCCTCGTCCGCCACGGCCTCGAGGAGCCTCGGAGGAGCCTCGTGATCGAGGGCGTGGGGGGGCTCCTGGTCCCCCTCACGGGCTCCGGCTGCCTCCTTGCCGACCTCCTCAGGGAGATGCACCTCCCCTGCCTCGTCGTCGCGAGGAGCACGCTGGGCACGATCAACCACACGCTCCTCACGCTCGAGGCCCTGCGCGCTCGCGGGCTCGAGCTCGCCGGCGTCGTCCTCTCGGGCCCGCGGAACGCCGAGAACCGGGACGCCGTCGAGCGCTTTGGCCGGACGCAGGTCGTGGCGGAGCTCCCGCCCGTGCGGCCCCTCGGCCGGGCCGGAGTGCTCCGGGCGGCGCGGGGCTTCGACCGGCGGGGGCGCCTCAAGCGCTTCCTCTCGTGAGGTCGAGAGAGCAGCCCATGGCCGAGCGGACCGGCGAGCCCCCGAGCTGGATCGAGCTGGACCGGCTCCACGTCTGGCACCCGTACACGCAGATGCTCACGGCGCCGCCCGCCGTGCCCATCGCCCGCGCCCACGGCGCATGGCTCTACACGGCCGGCGGCCGCCGGATCCTCGACGGGATCTCGTCCTGGTGGGTCAACATCCACGGCCACGACCACCCGCGGCTCAACCGGGCCCTCGCCGAGCAGGCCTCCCGGCTCGCCCAGGTCGTCTTCGCGGGGCTCACCCACGAGCCCGCGGCCCGCCTCGCCGCGGAGCTCTCGCGCCGCGCCCCGGGGCGGCTCCCGCGCGTCTTCTTCTCGGACGACGGCTCCACGGCCGTGGAGGTGGCCCTCAAGATGGCCTACCAGCACTGGCGGAACCGCGGCGAGCCCGAGCGGAGGCTCTTCGTCGCCCTCGAGCACGGCTATCACGGCGACACCTTCGGCGCCATGGCCGCGGGCGGCGTCCGCGCCTTCCACGAGGGCTTCCGCGCCCTGCTCTTCGATGTGCGCCGGGCCCGCTCCGCGACCCACCCCGAGGGCGCGCCGAGCCTCGAGGAGGTCCTGGAGCGGGAGGGCCGGCGCGTGGCGGCGGTGGTGATCGAGCCCATGCTCCAGGGGGCCGGGGGCATGCTCGTGTGGCCTCGGGAGTTCCTCCGGCGCGCGGCCGACCTCGCGCGGGCCCACGGCGCGCTCCTCATCGCCGACGAGGTCCTCACGGGCTTCGGCCGGACTGGCAGGCTCTTCGCCTGCGAGCACGGGCCCGTGGAGCCCGACATCCTCTGCCTCTCGAAGGCCCTGACGGGCGGCTACCTGCCGCTCGGGGCGACCCTCGCGACCGAGGAGGTCTACGCGTCGTTCCTGAGCGAGGACCGCTCCCGCATGCTCTTCCACGGCCACTCCTACAC
>JACQVW010000600.1 GCA_016209535.1 Planctomycetota bacterium
GAGCAGGGGCTCGGCGCGGGCGGCGCCCGACTCGAGGAGCCCCGCGAGCCCCTCGACGGCCCCATCCCCCAGGAGCCGGCCGAAGGCGTGGGCCGCGTGAAACTCGAGCTTCTGCGGGAGCCCGGAGGCGACGAGGTCGCCGAGGGCGGACTGGGCCGGCTCCCGCGTCTCGGGGCCCGCGTCCGCGAGCGCCTCGATGAACCGCAACCGCATCTCGAGGCTCAAGGAGACGTCGCGAGCGAGGCGGGCCACGGATTCCACGCCGGCCTTCCCGCCGAAACGGACGAGCTGCCGCGCGACGAGATCGGAGACCTTCTTGTCGCCCGCGGTCAGGAGCAGATCGGCAAGCCGCGAGACCTCCTCGGGCTCGAGCGCGCCGAGGGCCTCGGCCGCGCGCTTGAAGAGCTTGCCGTCCCTCGACGCGATGGCCTGCTCGACCGCCCCGGCGAGATCCTCGCGCGAGAGGCCCGCGAAGGGGTCATCGCCGCGGGGATCGCCCCCGGGGGTGCGCTCGAGGTCCTCGGCGGTCTCCCGGGGCGCCTCGCGGCGCTCGGTCCGGCGCGCGCCGCGCTCGGCTCGCCCGCCCCGCCCGGTCCGCTCGGGCCGCTCCGCGCCGCTCGCGGCGCGAGCGACCCCGGCAGTCGTACGGTCGAGGGCGCCCGGCCGGATCTCGGGCGCAGGCGCGACCATCGTGAGCCGGCAGAGGCCGTAGCCAGATGCCGCCCCCGCGGCGAAAGCGAGCGCGAGCCCGAAGACGAGTCTCGGAGAGCACTGGCGCATGGACGCCATGGTATGCCCTGCGGTGCCGTGCGGCCCCTGGACGGGACGCGGCCCAACCGGCCGTTCCTCTGGACCCGCGAGGACGGCATGCGGCTGCTCTCGGCTCCCGGCGAAGGCAACACCTGGTTCGACGACGTCAACGACCAAGGCCAGGCGGTGGGGAACTTCGAGGTCAGAGCGCCTGTGCCGCTCGAGCCCATCGTGTCCAGGGCGTTTCTCTGGACGCCTCAGGAAGGGTTCCAGGCCCTGGCTGGGCTGACCGACTAGGCCACGCAGGACCACGCGCACAGCATCAACGAGCTCGGCTGGATCGCCGGGGTCTCTATCGGGAGCGATGGCAAGCGCCATCCCGTCCTCTGGATGCCCCCCGACTACTGCCCGCAAGACATCGGGTTGGCTGGCCTCGACGGCGGCGCCGCGATGGAGGTCAACGACCATGGGGCGGTGCTCGTCAACCTGTGGCGGGAGACGGTGGCCCCTGGCAGCAACCGGTCTCATTGGAGCACCAACCCGTTCATCTGGACCCAAGAGCGCGGATTCACGGTGCTTCCCGTCCCCGAGGGCTACTCCAGCGTCGTCGGCTTCGCGCTGAACCAGCATGGCACGGTGCTTCTAGGTGCTGAGCGATGGAGTCGCCCCGCGGAGGAAACGGAGAGCTTCCTCGTCCATGGCGGGACGCTCAGGGAGCTGCCAGGTCCTCCGGGTGCCCGGGAGGTCGAGTACCACGGCTTGAGCGACCGCGGCTGGCTCATCGGGACGGCGCGACCCGCCGCTGCGCCGAACGACCGCCGGAGTTTCGTGGCGGAGCCCGTGCGGTGACGGCTGGCGCCTGCGGGGCTACCCCCCCACCAGCTCGAGGCGGAAGTACACCGCGCCGGAACGCTTCGGACTGCGGACGAGCCGCACCCGGCGCCCGAGGACCTCGGAGTGGAGGCAGCCAGCGGAGTCCCTCCTGGCCTCCACGAAACCGTCCTTCCGGAAGCAGAGGACCTTGAAGTCGACCTTCTCCCTACGCGCGTCGATGATCCAGTACTCCCGGGCTCCGGCGGCGTGGTAGAGCTCCCGGAAGAGCTTCGTGTCCTTTTTCACCGACGAGTCGCTCACGCACTCGACGACCAGGTCAGGGGAGCCTTCGACCTCCACGTAGCGCCCCTCCTCTCCCGAAGCCTTCGGAACCAGCTTCACGCGGCCGGATTCGAGGGTCTCGTCGAGGATGACGAGGACATCGGGCTCGGCGGAGAGGTCTGCTGTGGAGGAGGAGATCCGCGTCTTGTCGATGAAGACCAGTCCCTTCTCGGACTCCTGCAGGAGCGCGATGAGCTTGCCGGCGATCGCCGACTTCGGGGTGCCGTGGGTGAAGACGTCTTCCGGCGCCATGTCCACCTCCAACCGTCCAGCCACCCAGTCGATCCGGCCGCGCTCCGGGAACGCCTCCGAGCGGACCCACGCGCGGAAGCGTTCCAGGCTCGTGATCCCGGCCGGGATCTCGATCCCCTCAGGCTGAAGGACGATGACGGGCTCGACGGCAATCCTGGGCATGCCACTCATTGTAGCGGTCTCGGCCCGAGAGAGAAGGCACCGCAGTCCAGAAGCTTGCCTGGCCCTCCATTCCTGGAGCTTCGCACCTCCCGGCCTCGACAGCGAGGCGATCACCGGCCGCCAGGCGGCGGCGCGCCTTGACGCCAGCGCCGGGACGGTATTCCCTGGGAGACCATGGACGCCAACAGCAAGCGTCGCCGCTCGTCGCTCTGTCCGCCAGCTCCACCCTCGCTCACGCGCCGCGGCTTCCTGCGGCGCCTCGCCGCGGCCGCCGCGCCGGCGCTCCTCGCGTCGTGCGGGCGCTCACAGCCCCGCGACGGCGTGACGGCGCCCGTCATCGACACGCACATGCACGTCTGGAGCGATGACCCGGCGCGCTTCCCCTTCGCCCACCCTTACGACGCAGGGTTCCGGCCGCCGCCGGTGGCGGGGACGGCGGAGATGCTCGTCGAGGAGATGCGAGAGTTCGGCCTCGCGGGCGCGGTGCTCGTCCAGGTGATCTACCACGGCTGGGACAACCGTTACCTCGCGAGCTGCCTCGAGCGCTTCCCCCGCATCTTCAAGGGGCAGGGCCTCATCGACCCCACCGATCCCGACCGCGCCCGGCAGCTCGAGCACTGGGTGCGCGGGCGCGGGCTCTCGGGCATGCGCTTCAGCGCGATCTACTACCCCGGGAAGGACGACTGGCTCTCGAGCCGCGAGAGCTGGCCGCTCTGGGAGAAGGCCGAGGAGCTCGGCGCGGTCTTCAACTTCTTCATCGCCGCTCCCCAGCTCCCGAAGCTCGAGGCGATGGTGCAGGCGTTCCCCGGCGTCCCGGTCGCGATCGACCACCTCGCGCGCATCGACCTGAAGGGGAACGACCCGGAGGGCGAGACGCGGCTCCTCCTCGGGCTCGCGAGGCACCCGAGCGTCCGGGTGAAGGTCTCCGAGCTGAGCGTGATCTCGCCCTCGGGCAAGTTCCCCTACGCGGACACCTTCGGGACGGTGCGCCGCGTCTACGACGCGTTCGGGCCCGAGCGGCTCCTGTGGGGTACGGGGGTCCCCGGCGCCACGCGCGCCCAGGGCGGCCGCCCGCCGCTCCGGGAGGAGCTCGCCCTGGTGCGCGAGGAGATCCCGTTCTTCACGGCGAGCGACCGGGAGAAGATCCTGGGTGGCAACGCGGCCGCGCTCTGGGGGTTCCGGGCGGGGTGAGGCCCTCGGAGCGCCGGGGCGCCGCCTCAGAGCCTTCTCAGGCCAGGATCCCCTTCACCACGCTCCCGTGCACGTCCGTCAGGCGGAAGTCGCGGCCCTGAAAGCGGTACGTGAGCCTCTCGTGGTCGAACCCGAGGAGGTGGAGCACCGTGGCCTGCAAGTCATGGACGTGGACCTCGTCCCGGGCCACGGTGAAGCCCAGGTCGTTGGACTCGCCGTGCATGAGGCCGCCCCTCACGCCGCCGCCGGCGAGCCACATCGAGAAGCAGTCGGGGAAGTGGTCGCGGCCCAGGATGCTTCCGCCCGCGGTCCGGCCTTCGCGGAAAGGGGTGCGGCCGAACTCGCCGCCGCAGACGATCAGCGTCTCGTCGAGGAGCCCTCGCGCCTTGAGGTCCTTGATCAGAGCGGCCACGGGCCGGTCCATGGTCGCGCACTTCGCCGTGAGCCCGTCGCGGATGTCCTCGGCGGGCCCCGTGCCGTGGAAGTCCCAGCCCCAGTCGAAGAGCTGGACGTACCGCACGCCCTGCTCGACGAGCCGGCGGGCGAGGAGGCAGTTGTTGGCGAAGCTGCCGCCGCCGGGCTGGGCGCCGTAGGCCTCGAGCACAGGCCGCGGCTCGCGAGAGATGTCCATGACCTCGGGCACCGCCGCCTGCATGCGGAACGCCAGCTCGTACTGGGCGATGCGGGTCGCGGTCTCGGGGTGTCCCAGCTCGTCGGCCTGGACCTGGTTCAAGTCGCGGATCGTATCGAGGCTGAGCCGGCGCATGGCGCGGTCCATCCCCGCCGGGTCGGAGACGTAGAGCACGGGGTCGCCCTTGGAGCGGCACTGGACGCCCTGGTAGACCGACGGCAGGAACCCCGAGCCGAAGGAGCTCTTGCCTCCGTTGGGCTGCACGCCCGACGAGATGAGCACGACGAACCCGGGGAGGTTCTCGTTCTCGGTGCCAAGCCCATAGGTCACCCACGCGCCCAGCGACGGGCGGCCGGGCCGCGGCGAGCCCGTGTAGACGAGCAGCTCCGCCGGCGCGTGGTTGAACTGGTCGGTGGTCATCGAGCGGATGACGCACAGCTCGTCGGCCACCTCGTGCAGGCGCGGGACGGCGTCGCTCAGCCAGACCCCGCCTCGCCCGTGCGGGGCGAAGGAGCGGCGCGTGCCCAGCAGCTTGGGCGTGCCCGACGTGAAGGCGAAACGCTTGCCCTTGAGGTATTGGTCCGGGCAGTCCTGGCCGTCGCGGCGCACGAGCTCCGGCTTGTAGTCGAATAGGTCCAGGTGCGGCGGCGAGCCGGTGAGGTGGAGATAGATCACGTGCTTCGCCCGCGCGGCCCGGGGCGGGCGCCTCGGCGCGAGCGGGTCCGCGGACCGCGCGGGCCCTGAAGCCGCGGCGACCTCGCGCCCCCGGAACGACTCGAGGGCCAGGGCGCCGAGGGCCAGGCCGGAGCCCCGGAGGAAGTGCCGGCGCGTGACCGCCTGCAATGCCTCGAGGCGCGCCGGAGGCGGTGCGGTCGGACTCTCGGCAGCGTTCGGCAGGACTCCCTCGGCTCGGCTTCTCATCGGCACAGGAACACCTCATCCAGGTTCAAGAGCACGTTGGCCACGACGGTCCAGGCGGCCAGATCCGGCAAGTCGGCGCCGGCGGGGGCCGGCCCGAGCGGCTCCGTGGCCATCCGGAGCGCCTGCTCGGGGTCTCCCGCGTAACGCTCGCGCGCCTCGCGGTGGAGCCGCTCGATCCGCGCGAGCTCGGCCTCCGAGGGCTCCCGGGCCAGACAGACCCGGAAGCCGTGGCGCGCCCGCTCGGCTGGCGCCGCCCCGCCCTCGGCCGCCATGCGCCGGGCCAGGGCCTGCGCGGCCTCGACGTACACGGGGTCGTTCAAGGTCACCAGCGCCTGGAGGGGGGTGTTGGTCCGGGCGCGGCGGATGGTGCAGACCTCGCGGTTCGAGGCATCGAAGGTGGCCATGGAGGGATACGGGTTCGATCGCCTCCAGGTGACGTAGAGGCCGCGGCGGTACCTGTCCTCGCCCGGCGACGGCTGCCAGTCGATGGCGCTGCCGAAGGCCGCGCTCACGCCCAGGGAAGGCTGCGGGGGCCTGACGGGCGGGCCGTACATCGCGCGGCTCAGGAGCCCGGCGGCGTGGAGCGCCTGGTCGCGGATCGTCTCGGCGGGCAGGCGGAAGCGCGGCCCGCGGGCGATGAGCCGGTTCTCCGGGTCCCTCTCGAGGAGCTCCGGGGTCACGCGCGAGGACTGGCGGTAGGCCGCCGAGGTCACGAGGAGCCGCAGGAGGCCCTTGAGGCTCCAGCCTCGCTCGGCGAGGTCGACCGCCAGCCAGTCGAGAAGCTCCGGGTGCGCAGGCAAGTCGCCTTGGGCGCCGAGCTCCTCGCTCGTCGCGACGAGGCCGACCCCGAACACCTTCTCCCAGTGGCGGTTCACCGTGACGCGGGCCGTGAGCGGGTTGTCCGGGGCCACGAGCCAGCGCGCGAGGGCGAGGCGGTCGCGCGGCGCGTCCGGCGGCAGCAGGTGGAACGCGGCGGGCACTCCGGCATCCACCTCGGGCCCGCGGTCGAGGAAGTTGCCCCGGTGCTGGACGTGGGTCTTCCGCCGCTCTCCCGCCGGGACCTCGCGGAGGACCGGCACCGTGTGGGGCTTCATGGCGGCGAGGTCCTTCCTCAGGGCCGCGAGCTCCCGGCGCTGGGGCTCGAGCTCCTCCGCGACCTCCCCGAGGAAGTGCGCCGTGAGCCGCTCGCGCCCCGCGTCCCCGCGCCGCTCGACTGGCGTCGCGAGCGCCTGGAGCACCGTCGCCGGAGTGCGCGCCCACTCGGCGGCGCCGGGACTGTCCGTGACGGCGAGGCGGAAGCAGCCGAGCGTGTGGCGCTCCTGCTTGGACTCCTGACGGATCTCGAGCACGAGGTTCGAGCCGGGCGGCACAAGCACCGGCTGGGCAGGGACCAGCGTGAGCGCGGCCTGCCGCCCGCCGGCGCCGAGGGCCCACCCGGCGCCCTTCCCGTCGTCGCGGAGCACCGACGCGGGGTCGAAGCCATCCTGCGTCGCGTCGGCGACCGCCGCGGCGAGCGGGACCGGCCGCGCACCGTTCGCCTCCAGGACCAGGCTCGTCGCGGGCCCCTTCTGCGCCTCGCTCTCCCACAGGACCTCGCGCCCGCTGCCCAGGAGCCGCGCGCGGAAGCCGTCGAGCCTCGACTGCAGGCCTCCGTCGGTGCGGTTCCAGACCACGATGCGGTCGACCGGCACGAGGCCCTTGAGGTCGACCTCCCACCACGGGTCGTCCATGGCCTCGGTGTGGGTCGTCGACCGGGCGGCGTAGTCTCCGTCGGTGTTCCCGTCGATCGCGAGCCGGGCCGGGCCGCCGAAGTCCGTGCTGCTCTGCGATGCCTCGCCTCGGGCGGCGGCGTTCTCGGCGCCGCAGAAGACCTGCACCTCGGCGAGGGAGAGGAAGCGGCCGCGCCCCGGGAGCTCGATCCGGACGTACCGCCCCGCCGGGGGAGCCGCATCCGGCGGCGCGATCGCCGCTCGGACCCGCGTGACCACGAAGCCGCCGTTCCCGGCGTGGCCCGGTCCCTTGCCCGGCAGGGAGTCGTGCGGCAGCGCCTCGAGGCGGAGGGCCAGCAGCTCCGCGAGCCCGAGCGGAGCCTCCACGGCGTAGGCGTCCCGCGCCTGCCCGGCCTCGACCAGCACGGCCCCGTCCTCGAGCACCTTGGCCGCGGCCCCGGCCTTCGAGCGGACGCTCGAGGGCCGGATCGAGGCCCACCGGAGGCCGATCGGGAAGTCGCGCTCCCACCGCGCCTGAGCGGCGAGCAGCTCCGGAGTCGCGGTCCTCAGCTCGTCCTCCAGCCTGCCGATCCTGGCCTGCATCGCGAGGCGCGTGCGCTCCTCCTCGGGCGTGAAGAAGGGCAGGGTCGGGCTCTCGTCGCCGCGGTCCGCATCCTGGGTGTTGTTGAACAGGGCGAAGAGGCGGAAGTACTCCTCCTGGCTGATCGGGTCGTACTTGTGGTCATGGCACTGGGCGCAGGCCATCGTGGTGCCCATCCAGACGGCCATCGTGGTGTTCACGCGGTCCACGACGGCGACGTTGCGGAACTCCTCGTCGTCGGTGCCGCCCTCGTTGTTGGTCTGAGTGTTCCGGTGGAAGCCGGTGGCGATGACCTGGTCGGTCCCCCCGCCGGGCAGGAGGTCGCCCGCGATCTGCTCGAGCGTGAACCGGTCGAAGGGCACGTCCGCGTTGGTGGCCCGGATGACCCAGTCGCGGTAGGCCCAGATCTCCCGCGGCGGGTCGTCGGCGTAGCCGGCCGAGTCGGCATAGCGCGCCAGGTCCAGCCACGAGCGCGCCCAGTGCTCGCCGTGAGCGGGGCTCGAGAGCAGCCGGTCCACGAGGCGCTCCACGGCGGCGGGGTGGTCGTCGCCGGCGAGCTCCTCGACCTCCTCCGGCGAGGGGGGAAGCCCGGTGATGTCGAGCGAGAGCCGCCGGACCAGCGCGTGGCGGTCGGCCTCGGGCGACGGCTCGAGGCCCTCGGCCTCGAGCCGGGCGAGGATGAAGGAGTCGACGGCGTTCCGCGGCCACCCGGGGAAGCCGGTCGGGAGCCGAGGGCGCTCCGGAGGGCGCATCGGAGAGCGCACCGGAGGGAGCGGCGGGCGGACCGGCCTCACGTAGGACCAGTGCGCGGCGTACGGGGCGCCCGCCTCCACCCAGCGCCGGAGGGTCTCGACCTCGTGCGCTTCGAGCGTCTTGCCGCTCTCCCGCGGAGGCATGCGGTCGTCGAGGTCGCTCGTCGAGACGCGGCGGACCAACTCGCTCGCCGGCGGGTCGCCGGGCACGATGGCGCGCGTCCCTCCCCCCAGGTCCGCGGTCGCGCCGGCCCGGGTGTCGAGGCGCAGACCGCCCTTGCGCTGCTTCGCGTCCGGCCCGTGGCAGGCAAAGCACTTCTGCGTGAGGATCGGGCGGACGTCGCGGAGGAAGTCCACCGCGCGGTCGGCGGCGCGGTCCTCGGCGCGGAGCCCCGAAGGACGGACCGCGAGCCAGACCGCGACGGCACATGCGGCGCGCAACGCGAGATTCGCAGGGCTGGGCATCGAGCTCACTCCGGGACCGTCCTGGGCTGCCCCCTCATTGTAGCGAGGCGCGGGCGCCGCGGGTCGGCATTTATCGCCGTCCCTGCGCCGCCTCCCCCACGCGGCGGCGCCGGGGCGGGCCAGGCCGGGCCGCGGGCGACCGGCTGATGACCGCGGCGCCTTCGGGTATCGTAGGAGGGCTCCCGGCCGGAGGAGGCCGGGTCCACATGCCGATGACGTCCCGGACCCCGGTGACGTCCCACACTCCACGGAGGAACCCCATGCGCCCTGTCGGTCGATCGTGCGTCCTCGTCGGAATCGCCGTGCCGGTCATCCTCTGCGCGGCCCTCCACCCGCGGGTCCGGGAGGCCCTCGCGGATGCCGCGGACGACTGGAACAAGGGGCTGCCGCGCCAGTACAAGTCGAAGTGGCTCGTGAGCGACGCCAAGCGGCCCCTGCCCCGGGTCGTGGCGCCGGCCGCACAGCCCGGCGCGCCGCCGGCGGACGCCATCGTCCTCTTCGACGGGAAGGACCTCTCCAAGTGGCGCAAGACCGGCACCGACAAGCCCGCCGAGTGGAAGGTCGAGAACGGGTACATGGAGATGACGCCGACGGGCAGCATCTCGACCGTGGACAAGTTCGGCGACTGCCAGCTCCACATCGAATGGCGAGCGCCCTCCCCGCCCCAGAAGGAGGACCAGGCGCGCGGCAACAGCGGCGTCTTCTTCATGGACCGCTACGAGCTCCAGGTCCTCGACTCGCACGACAACAAGACCTATGCCGACGGCTCGGCCGCATCGGTCTACGCGCAGCACCCGCCCCTCGTGAACGCCTGCCGCCTCCCCGGCGAGTGGCAGACGTACGACGTCGTCTGGAGGGCGCCGCGCTTCGTGGACGGGAAGGTGGCGGAGCCGGCGCGCATCACCGTCTTCCACAACGGCGTCCTCGTCCACCACAACGCGGAGGTCTACGGTCCGGTCACGTACCGCGGCCTCGCGAAGTACTCGCCGCACGAGCCGGAGGCCCCGCTCGGCCTCCAGGACCACGGCGACAGGCAGCCCGTGCGATTCCGGAACATCTGGATCCGCCGCCTGGACCTGTCGCCGGAGCCGACGGAGTAGCCGCGAGCCGGACGAAACGCGCGGCGAGGGGCTCACTCCTCGTCGTCGGGGAAGAGCGGCGAGTGCAGGGTCTCCTCCGCCGCCGGGGCCGGGTTGGGCCAGAGCTTCTTGTGCTTTTGCTTTTCGTCTGAAGATTCCTTCCAGACATCGTCCAGGATCTGCGGCATATAGCTGTCGTACTTGAGTTGCGAATCGGTCGCGAGCAGGTGGCCGGCGCTGTAGAGGATCAGCGTATCGCGCCCGTCCGGCGTGCCAAGAACGCCTCCCGTCATGATGTATTCGAGAGAGAAGCCGAGCTTCGCGATAGCGTAGGCGTAGAGGAAGTTGGACAGCTTCGCGACCCGGATCGGCCGCCCGAACCACGTGGCCACCGCACCCTTAAGATTACTGTCCATCTGGTTATAGAGGATGAACGTGTTGGTCTGCAGGGTGGGATCCTTGGGCCCAGGCCTGCCATCGTAGTCACCACGCACGTAGAACCAACCAAACAGTCGCGAGAGGATCTGTGCACGAGTGTATTTTAACAGCACCCCCTTGGCGAAATCGTCGGCCCGCGCCAGGTCCCTCTTGACGATCTCCTTGACCTCGGCGCCCGCGAGCGGCAGGACCAGGTTGGCCTCGCTTGTCGGTCTCCCCGAGGCTTCCACCTCGAGCTTGAGCTTGTAGACCCCGCCGACCTTGGGACTCCGGAAGCGCGCCTCCGACGGGACCTTTGGGTCCTGCTCGAGGACGCCGCTCGCCGGACCTTCCACCTTCCAGCGCAGCCCCAATTTATCGAGGGGCACACCTTCTTGCCGCAGGAGGGCCTTCAGGTCAACCTGGAAGTCAGTGACCATCAGCTTCTCGTCGATCACATCCTTCCTGAAGACGACGAGGTGCTTGCCGGGATCGGGCCAAGCTGTGGGGTCGATCGGCCAGGCCTTGTGCCCTTCGAAATCCTGCGGGGATTTGTCCCCCTTGCTCGAGCTCAAGGTGACCTTGGCCACACTGGGGCTCGGAGGATTGTCCTGGCATGGCGCGCGGATCACGGCGGCGCCCCCGCCGGCGACGCACTGGGCCGCCACCTCCGGGCACCGTGGAATGCGCAGGCACTCGCAGCACGCATCCACGCACTCCCTCGGCGGGCGCCCCCCGAGGAACAAGAAGCCGAGGAGGCAAACGGGGTCGGACAGGTCGATGGCGCCGTCGCCGCTGCAGTCGAGGAGGGCGATGTTGGCCGGGTCCCTCACGGTGCCGTCGCCGCAGGGCGGTCCCTTCGCACCCAGGAAGAGGTGGCCCAGAATGGCCACGGCGTCCGAGAGGTCCAGCTTGGCGTCCTGGTTCATGTCCATGGGCCTCTGCCGTCCGCCCGGCGTCGTGAACGTGACCGTGTGCTGCGCAGTAGCCTCGTTGCCGCACACGCCGTCGCTCACCTTCACCTCGACGACGACTTCGCCGACGGCCGTGCCCGTTACCTCGCAGCTCGGGCCGGCAGGAGCCAGCGCGGCGCTGCCGCTGGCGAGCGACCACGTGTAGGTGGCCGGCCCGTCGAGGCCGCCGGCATCGGCGGTCAACGTCACCGCGTCGCCTTCGGTGGCGGCGTGGTCCCCCCCGCCGCCGGCGCTCCGGATCGACACCGACTCGGCCGCGCCCTCGCAGCAGATCTCCGCGCCCGACAGGTTGTCGATGTCGAAGATCTCCGTGGCGCCGCCGTTCGCGGCCGCGAGCGTCAGGACCACGTCGCCGCGGAGCCTCGGGCCGACGGCCCTCGAGACCAGCGTGGGAGCGAGGCTCCCGTCGTTGAAGGAGAGCCACGTCTCGAGGATGGCGTCGTCGTCGTTCGGCTGGTACTTGAGCGAGACGTGGGCGCCGCCCTCGTTGTTGACGAGCACGTTGTCGAAGGTGGCGCCGAAGTCGACGTCGGTCATGGCCGACACGTACGTCTCGTTGAAGTCGAGGCCCGTGTGCCACCGGCGGCCGCCGGCGTTCGCGCCGTAGCCGTTCGGCGGGTCGTGGGACCCGTAGCCGCCGTCCCACGTGTCCACCTCGACGCCGAAGGACGCCCTGCGGTTGTGCAGATCGTCCTGCTGGCGGATGCCGAGAGCGCTGCCGCCCTCACCGATGCGACCGATGTAGTCGGCGAGGACGCCCTGCTGGAGAC
>JACQVW010000609.1 GCA_016209535.1 Planctomycetota bacterium
CCATGGGCTCGCCGTAGTCCGTGTGCCGGTAGTTGTCGGTGAGCGAGATCATGACCCCGCGGCCGGCCATGGCCTCCTCGTGGACGTAACGGTAGATCTCGCGGTTGTACTCGTTGTACGCGAGGAGCTGGTCACGGAAGGCGGGATCCGTGCGCTCCTTCTCCACGATGCTGAACGTGTCGACGCCGTCGGGGTACGCCCGGAACAGGGTCACCGAGCCGAAGTTCTGGCCGTTCAAGACGGTGGTCGCGCCGTGCCCCTCGAGGTGCTCGCGGAGCACCTCCGCCATCTCGACCATGTGGCCCACGAGCGCGCGGAAGCCCTCCTTGCCGAGGAGCGTCAGGCTCGCGAGGGCCGCCATGGGGCCGCAGCCGCTGCGGCTCGTCTCGAGGGTGAAGGTCCCCGGCTTGTGGTGGCCCATCTGGTAGAGGTACGGCATCAGCGCCTGCTCCCGGGCGAGGAGGCGCAAGTCGGCGCGGTCCTTGACGAGGAAGAGGCTCGAGATGTACGGGCAGAACCCCGTCTTGTGGAAGTCGATGCCTACGGAGTCGGCGAGGTGGAGCTTCGAGGTCCTGCGATGGGCCCCGGCGAGGGCCCTCAGCGTGCGCGGCCGGAACCCCATGGGGTTCGCCTCGAAGTCGTAGTCGTTGAACACGCTCCAGGCCCACCCGATCACGGCGTCGGCGTGCACGTGGGGCCGGTAGGGGAGCTTGTGGTCCTTCACGAGGGCGTCGCGGATCCGCACGATCCCCTCGATGTCGTCGAGGCCGAAGGCATCCGTGGTGCCCAGGGTGGCGACGAAGGCGGCCACCTTCCCTCCCGCCTGCACGTGCTTCCGCGCCGCCTCCTCGAGGAGGTCGAGGCGGACCGCGTTGTCGGGGCCCGACTTCACCGCCACGACGTTCCTCGAGCCGAGCCCGAGCCACGAGGCGACGTTGTTCCTCGAGTAGTGGCTCTGCCGCGATGCAAAGACGGCCGCGTCCTCCCGCACCCCGTCGCGCAGGGAGCCCGGCAGCGCCTTCTCGAGGCCGATGCGGACCCCGTAGAGCAGGGTCCCCGTGCCGCCGAAGGTGAAGACCCCGCTCGCCGCCGCGGGGTCGTACCCGACGAGCGCCGCCGCCATGGCCGCCGCCTCGAGCTCGGCCAGGGCGAAGCGCTGGCTGTTCTCGTCCCAGACGAGGTTGGGGTTGTAGATCGTGGGGAGCATGGCGCCGACGATGCTCGCGATGGAGCTCACGGAGATGACGTTCACCTGACTCCTCGGGTGGCCGTAGATCACCATGCCTTCGAGGTAGGAGGCGAGCTTCTCGATGACCTGTTTCTGCGGCGTGGCGGCGTCGGGCACGCGGGCCGAGGAGGCCCTCTCGAGCTCGGCCGGGAGCGACCGCAAGGGCTGCCCGAGGAGCGGCGTCTGGCCCTTCATGTTGTCCACCCGGTCGAGGGCCTGGAGGATCGAGTACACGAAGTAGGCGTCGTGCATCGGGTCCGAGACGGGCTGGGGGAAGGCCTTGCGCAGCTCCTCGATCAGGGTCTTGTAGCGGGGTTGTTCGGGCATGGTTTATCGGGCCTTTTGTGCTCCACAGTCTCCGGGTGCGTGGCCTATAATGCGACTTCCTGCACGGTCTCTGCAAACCAAGATTCTTTCGAGGTGCCAACAATGCTTCGAGCCGCATCGCCGGTTTCCTTCGCAGTCGTCGCACAGATCCTCGTCATGGCCCCCGGCTCCAGGGTCTCCGCGGCGGACGAGCCCTCCCTCACCGGGAGCTGGCGTCTCGCCTACGAGGTCGAGGGCGGCCACAAGGAGTACATCCTCCAGCTCCGCCAGGATGGGACCAAGGTCTCGGGAGAGCTCTCGAGCCCGCGGAGCGGCCGCAAGGACGCGTTCGACGGCGGCTCCTTCGCCGAGAAGAGGCTCAAGCTCCGGGTGAGCCGCCAGAACAACGAGGTCTTCACGGTGGACGTCGAGCTCAAGACCCCCGACAGGCTCGAGGGGAAGCTCACGATCGGTGAGGACACGTTCCCCGTCGCGATCTCGCGATTCGTGGCGACCCCGGTCCTCGGCAAGTGGAACGTGGTCTCGAAGAGCCCCGACGGCGGTCAGGAGTACTCGTCGACCCTGGACCTCGCCGAGGACGGCGGCAGGCTGAAGGGCACCTCTCACAGCGCGCTGGGCTCCTTCGCACTGGGGTCGGTGAACTTCGACGGCGGGAAGCTCGGCTTCGAGCTCACCCTCCCGATCGAGGGGAACGACGTCGCGTTCCTCGTGAGCGCCGAGCTGAAGGAGAAGGACAAGCTCGTGGGGCGCTGGAAGACGCGGGATGCGGACTTCACCGGGGAGTGGAGCGCGTCGCGCGAGGCGCCCGCCGCGGCCGAGAAGCCCGCGGCCGTCCCGCAGCCCGCCGCCCCGGCCGCCCCGCCGGTGCGGCCCGCCGTCGCGAAGGCGCTCGGCGGCAAGTGGCACGGGATCGCGTCGGTCCCCAACGAGGGCCGGCGGGCCTTCCAGATCGAGCTCTCGGTCGACGGCGACAAGCTCACGGGCAAGCTGCACTCCCCTCGAGGCTCGACCGACATCCGGAACGGCAAGGTGGCCGGGGCCAAGATCGAGTTCACCTTCCCCTTCAACTCGGACGGCAGCGAGGTCGAGGTCAAGGTCGAGGCCGAGCTGGGCGACCACGAGGTCCTGCGCGGCAAGTGGACCGCCTCGAGCGGCGAGACGGGCGAGCTGACGGCGAGGAAGCCCGTGGTGCTCTGAACGCGGGCTCCGGACCAGGACCAGGACCACGACCAGGACCCTTCAGGACGGCCGCTCGCCTGCGATGTCGGCGAGCCGCGGGTACTCGGCGAGCAGCGCCGGTGGAACCGCGACGCGCTCGCCCGTCATGAGGCACTTGAGCTCCAAGGTGTTGGCCAGCTCCTTGCCCCGGAAGTGGTTGTTGGCCACGACCGTGAGCGACCGGTAGGTCTGGAGGAGCGACAGCGCCCGCTGGCGGAGCGCCTCGAGCTCCTCGCGGGAGTAGAGGTAGTTGTAGGTCTCGTCGCGGTCCGCTCTCTTGTCGAACCAGGCCGCGCGGTTCCGGCCGTGGAGGCGCAGGTACCCGTCTCGGCCGACCCGGCACTCCTTCAGGCTGAAGGAGTCCCGGGCGAGGGGGTAGTCGAGGTTCGCGACGGTGACGCCGAGGGAGCCCAGGAAGTCGAGCGCCCCGGGGCCCTGCCAGGAGTTGTGCCGCAGCTCGAGGACGAGCCCCGCCATGTCGCCGAAGCGGTCCCGGACGGCCTCGAGGTGCGCGCGGCTCTGCGGCGTGTCGGAGTAGTCGTAGCGGAACTGGGCGAGGACGTGTCGCAGGAGCCCCGCCTCGGCCAGCGGCCGGAGTCCCTCGTGGAAGGCGCGGTCGAGGGCGGGCTCGATGGCGAGCTTGTGCGTGACGTCCTGGTGGAGCTTCGCCGAGAAGTAGAAGCCCGGGCGCGAAGCCACGCTCCTCGCCCAGCTCTCGGCGTTCCTGGCCGCGGGCGGACGGTAGAAGCTCGAATTGATCTCCACCATGTCCACGTACGCGGCCACGTAGGCGAGCTTGTCGCGCAGCTTGCCGCCGGGGCCCGAGGGGTAGACGCAGCCTTCCCAGTCCGGGTAGGACCAGCCGGCGATGCCGAAGGCGACGGGGAGGGCCATACCGACCAGGATAACCTCCCGGGCGGCCCCTGCCGCGACCGGCGCCGCCGGC
>JACQVW010000610.1 GCA_016209535.1 Planctomycetota bacterium
GGCTCATCCAGGCGATCGACTCGCGCGGGACGCCGTCGAAGATCGGGTCGGCGCCCTTGAGCTGCATGGGCGTGCGGCCGAACTCGCGCCTCGCGGCGGGCTTGACGCGGCCGCCGAGGTAGTGGCAGCCGAGCTGCATGCCGTAGCAGATGCCGAGGACCGGGACGCCGAGGTGGAAGATCTCCGGATCGGCCCTGGGCGCGTCGCGCTCGTAGACGCCGGCGGGCCCGCCCGAGAGGACGATGCCCTTCAGCGGCAGGGCCCGCAGCTTCGAGGCGGGCGTGTCGTGCCTGAGGATCTCGCAGTAGACGCGGTTCTCCCGCACGCGGCGCGCGATGAGCTGCGTGTACTGGGACCCGAAGTCGAGGATCGCGACGAACTCAGCCATGACGGGGCGGGCGCTCCCGGGTCGTCTCGCGAGCCATGGAAGGGCTCAAGGGACCTCGCTCCGCACGCCGAGGACGGGCTCCTCGTGCGTGAAGAGGCTGTGGACGGCGCCCTCCCGCTGCGCCGAGCTCGAACGGCGCTCGTAGCGGAGGCTGCCGGACTCCAGGACCTGGTGAAGCTGGGCGAGGCTCCGGCAGCCGAAGTCCTGGAGGCTCTGGCGGAGGCTCTGGACGATGTAGGCGACGAGGTCCAGCATGCTCCCCTTGTCGACCACGTAACCCGAGACGCCCTGGGCGACCCGGATCCCCCTGTCGGCGTAGAGGTACCGCTTGCCGCCGCCCCTCTCCATCGCCTCGAAGGAGGCCATGCCGCGGTACTTCTTGACGCGGACGCCGTCCTTGTAGAAGTACTCCCCGGGGGCCTCCTGGGTGCCGGCAAAAAGGCCGCCCATCATGCCCGTCGCGGCGCCGCAGGCGAGCGCCTTGGCCAGGGCGCCCGTGCTCGAGATCCCGCCGTCGGCGCAGACCGGCACGTCGCGCTCGCGGCAGAAGCGGGAGCACTCGAAGACGGCCGTGGCCTGTGCCCGGCCGCAGGCCATGGTGTCCTGGGTCGTGCAGATGGACCCCGGGCCCATCCCGACGCGGACGCCGTCGGCGCCCGCTTCGATGAGGCTCGCGCACTGGCGCGTGGTGACGACGTTCCCCGCCAGGACGTCCAGGCCCGGGTAGGTCTTCTTCAGGTGCTCGATCGCGCGGATCTGGAAGACCGAGTCGCCCTGGGCGCTGTCCACGACGATGGCGTCGACCCCGGCCTCAACGAGGGCCGCGATGCGCTCGCGATCGACCTCGCGGGTCGAGACGGCCGCACCGACCCGGAGCTGCTTCCGCTTGTCCTTGCAGGCGTCGGGGAAGTCGCGGTTCTTCTTCAGGTCCGTGCGGGAGACCAGCGACACGAGCCTCCCCTGGGCGTCGACGATGGGGAGCTTGCCTTTCTTCGTCTCCCGGAGCCGCTGGTTCGCCTCGGCGAGGGAGATGCCCACGGGGGCCGTCTGGAGCTCCGTGACCATCACCTCCTGGAGGAGGCGGCTCCTGTCGGGCTCGAAGTCGATGTCGCGGTTCGTGACGATGCCCACGAGGCGGGCCTTCAGGGTTCCATCCTCCGTAATGGGGATCCCCGAGAATCCCTCCTTCTCGTTGATGCGGTCGATGTCGCTGATCCGGTGGCGCGGGCTCAAGACCACGGGGTCCGTGATGAACCCGTTCTCGAAGCGCTTCACCTTGCGGACCTGGGCGGCCTGCTCCTCGGCCGTGTTGTTGTAGTGGATGATCCCGATCCCTCCCATGAGGGCGAGGCTGATCGCCATCTTGTGCTCGGTCACCGTGTCCATGGGGGAGCTCACGACGGGGACCTTGAGGGCGATGCGGCGCGTGAAGCGGGTCGAGAGGTCCACCTCCTCGGCCGCGAAGTCGATGTGCCCGGGCAAGACGATGAAGTCGTTGTAGGTGAGCCCTTCGCCTTGTCCGAAGATCTCTCGTGCGCTCTCCCCGTCCGCCTGCATCGATTCCTCCCCTGCGGAACGTCGGAACTGGGCCTCGGTTCCCTTCAGCATGCTAAAGTACGCCTGGAATGAAACTTCTAAGGATAGGAAGGCCTCCGGGGAAATCAAGGACATTCGTCGGCGCGTCCCCGGGACGGTCCCGGCGCGCCTCAGGGCCCGGTGCTGCCTGGTCTTGAGTCGGGCCGACAACGTGTTTGCAATGGCCGGGGGGACCCCGTAGGATTGCGCCGTCTTGAGATCCCCCGTGCCTGCATCGGGAGCCCCTTGCAGCCGCGCGGTCACTCGAGCAAGAGAGGACCCCCGATGGAGGAGCCCCCGATGACGGACACGAGCGGCGCCCCGGACACCCTCAGCGATCGCGACCTCCAGACGGTCGAGCTCCTCCGGGAGAGGTACAAGGCTGTCCGGGCCGAGCTCGGGAAGGTCATCGTGGGGCAGGACGAGGTCCTCGAGCAGATCCTCGTGTGCATCTTCGCCCGCGGCCACTGCCTCCTGGTGGGTGTGCCGGGCCTGGCGAAGACCCTCATGATCAGCACCCTGGCGCGGTCCCTGACCTTGAGCTTCTCGAGGATCCAGTTCACCCCGGACCTCATGCCGTCCGACATCACGGGGACCGAGGTGATCCAGGAGGACCGGGCCACGGGGGAGAGGAAGTTCCGGTTCCTCCGGGGGCCCGTCTTCGCCAACGTGATCCTGGCCGACGAGATCAACCGCACGCCGCCCAAGACCCAGGCCGCTCTCCTCGAGGCCATGCAGGAGCGGCAGGTGACGGCCGGCGGCTCGAAGCACGTCCTCGAGGACCCGTTCTTCGTCCTCGCCACGCAGAACCCCATCGAGCAGGAGGGCACGTATCCCCTGCCCGAGGCGCAGCTCGACCGCTTCATGTTCAACATCCAGGTCGACTACCCGAGCGAGGAGGAGGAGGTCGAGATCATGCGGCGGACGACCGTGGCCCAGACCGCCGAGGTCTCTGCGGTCCTCACGGGGCCCGAGATCCTCCGCCTCCAGGAGATCGTCCGGAAGGTGCCCGTCTCGGACGAGATCATTCGCTACGTCCTGCGCTTGACGCGGGCGACGCGCGTGACGAAGGACGAGGCCCCGCAGTACATGAAGCAGTGGCTCGCCTGGGGCGCCGGGCCCCGCGCCTCGCAGTTCTTGATCCTGGGGGCCAAGGCCCGCGCCGTCCTCCACGGGAGGAACCACGTGTCGGCGGACGACATCGTGGCCGTCGCCTATCCCGTCCTGCGGCATCGGATCCTCACCAACTTCAGCGCCGAGGCTGAGGGGGTCAGCTCGAAGGCGATCATCGACCGACTCCTGACCGAGACGCCCGTCAGCGACTCGAGGGGCCTGAAGGATGCCCGAGTCCAGAAAGTCCTCGGATCCTAGGAAGTACCTGGACCCCAAGGTCCTCTCGAGGATCGGGCGCCTCGAGGTGAAGGCCCGCCTCATCGTCGAGGGTTTCATATCGGGCCTCCACAAGAGTCCGTACCACGGGTTCAGCGTGGAGTTCGCCGAGCACCGCGAGTACGTGCCGGGCGACGACATCCGCCACGTCGACTGGAAGGTCTTCGGCCGCTCCGACCGCTACTACATCAAGCAGTACGAGGAGGAGACGAACCTCCGGGCCTACCTCCTGCTGGACGTCTCCCGGTCCATGGCCTACCCCGACCCGCCCCGGCCGGCGGGGCCCGACCACCCCGCCACCAAGTTCGAGTACGGCGCGTACGTCGCCGCGGGCCTCTCGCACCTCCTCCTGCGCCAGCAGGACGCCGTCGGGCTCGCCCTCTTCGACGACCGGGTGCGCACCTTCGTGACCCCGAGCTCGAGCCCCTCGCACATCCAGACGATCCTGGGCGAGATCGAGGGCTCGGCGCTCCGCGAGAAGACGGACCTCGGCTCGATCTTCCACGAGCTCGCCGACCGGGTGAAGAAGAAGGGGCTGATCGTGATCGTCAGCGACCTCTTCGACGACATCGAGCGCATCCAGCGGGGCCTCCGGCACCTGCGGTTCAAGGGGCACGACGTGATCGTGTTCCAGGTCCTGGACCGCGACGAGCTGACCTTCCCCTTCCGGCGGACCACGCTCTTCGAGGGCCTCGAGGGCCACCCGGAGCTCCTCGCGAACCCCCAGTCCCTCCGGGACGCGTACCTGGAGGAGCTGAACGCCTTCCTCGGCGAGGTCCGGAAGGTCTGCCGCGACAGCCGGATCGACTACGTCCGGCTCGACAGTCTGGAACCCCTCGACGTGGCCCTCTCGGCGTACCTGGCCAAGCGCGCCGGGGCCTTGAGGTCGAGCTGAGGACCCGCGCGCCATGGGCGACCTCCTCCGCCTGCTCTTCCTGAACCCGGGCATGCTCGCCGGCACGCTCCTGGTGGCGGTGCCGATCATCATCTACCTCATCAACCGGCAGCGCTACGAGCGCCGGCGCTGGGCCGCCATGGAGTTCCTCCTGCGGGCCATGCGGCGCAACCGGCGCAGGATCCAGCTCCAGAACCTGCTGCTCCTCCTCGTGCGGACCGCCGTCGTCTTCCTCGTGGTCCTGGCCGCGGCCAGGCCCGTGAGCCGCCTCGGCATCCTGAGCCTCTCCCCCCGCGGCAGCCAGAGCTGGGTCCTAGCCCTCGACGCGTCCTACAGCATGGGGTACCAGGAGGACTCGAAGAGCCTCTTCGACCGGGCCCGCGAGACCATCGCCCAGGTGGTGGAGTCGCTCGTCCGGCCCGGCGACCAGTTCGCCCTCGTCACGCTCGAGCGGAGGCCTCGCATCGTCCTGGGACCCACCGCCGCCGGCGACGACGGGCGCTCGCGGCTCCGCCGGGAGCTCGAGGACCTCGCGCCCTCGACGGGCGCCGTGGACCTGGGCGCCTCCCTCGCGCTCCTCGACGAGGTCTGCGGCAAGCTCGACGGCCCCGGCGGCGAGCCCAGGTCCAAGCGCATCGTCGTCTTCAGCGACCTGCAGCGGCGGGACTGGCTCGACGAGGAGGGGCCGCGGGCCGGCCTCATCCCAGCCATCGACAAGATCGTGAAGGAAGGGGGCGAGTTCGTCTTCGCACGCCTGAGCTCCCGGGGGCGCCGGCCGAACCTCGCGATCACGGATCTCGCGGTGGTGCCGGCCCTGGTCGCCAAGGACGTCTGGGTGGAGCTGCGGGCGACGCTCAGGAACTTCGGGGAGGAGGACTTCTCGGGCGTCGACTTCACGCTCCGGGTCGACGCGGACGCGCCGGACTCGGGCCCGTCCGGCGGCGCGAAGGGGGCCGAGCCCCAGGTGGGCGAGGTGATCCGGGTGGCGCGGGAGGGCACCGACGTCCGCAGGCTCGCGTACCGCTTCGCCACGCCGGGCTACCACACGGTCACCGCCGAGCTCCGGTCCGACGGGCTCCTCGTCGACAACCGCCGCCACCTCGCGGTGCGCGTCGAGGACTCGGTGAAGGTGCTCCTCGTGGACGGGGACCCTTCGCCGGACCCGCTGGAGCGCGAGACCTTCCACCTCGAGGTGGCCCTCCAGCCAGATGACGACGCCCTGGGGGCCGTCGAGGGGCGGTTCACGCCCTTCGAGACGCACTACGTGACGCCCGACCAGCTCGGCTCGGTCGCCTGGAAGGAGTATCCCGTCGTGATCCTGGCGGGGGTCGCCGAGCTGCCTCCGGACCAGGCCGCCGCGGTCAAGGACTACGTCCGCGGAGGCGGCGCGCTGATCGTATTCCTGGGTCCCACCGTGCGCCCCGAGGCCTACAACCAGGCCTTCCGGGGGGAGGAGCCGAGCCTCCTGCCCGTGGCTCTCGAGGACGTGCGTGGCGACAAGCGGTTCCCGGTAAGCCTCGAAGCCGCGGAGCTGGCTCACCCTCTCGTGGCGTACTTCGAGCAACGCAAGGAGTTCACGCACCTCCAGCGGCCCGTGATCTCCTTTCAGCTCTACTACCGGGTCTCGCCGATCCCCGAAGGCACTCCGGGCGTTCGCGTGCCGTTCCGCTACACCGACACGGCGCGGGGCCCGGCCATCATCGACAACGCCTACGGCTCCGGCAGGGCGATGTGGGTGACCTCCACGGCGAGCCTCAAGTGGAACGAGCTCGCGAGCTGGCCCGACTTCGTCGTCTTCCTGTACGAGGCGATCTCCTACCTCGTGCGCTTCGGCTCGAGCACCTCGAACTTGACCGTGGGGGAGACCTTCCGCAGGACCTATCCCGCCTCCCAGTACGCCCAGGAGGTGCTTCTCCTCGAGCCCGAGGGGCGCGGGGAAGGCGACCGGTTCCGCAGCGTGCCCAAGGCAATGAAGCGCGTCGAAGGAAGCGGCGACTTCGAGCTCGAGCACGAGGACACGGAGGCCCCGGGGATCTACCGCCTGGAGCTGAAGCGGCCCAGCGCCGCCGGGGCCGACTCGGTGGAGCGCTTCGCGGCCAACGTGGATACCGCCGAGAGCGACCTCACGGCGATGGCCAGGGAGGACTTCGAGACGCACTTCCAGACTCTCGGGTACCAGGAGTTCAACGCCTCGGAGCGCATCGAGGAGGTCAAGGAGGCGGAGAAGCGCCTGGGCGGGAGGGAGCACTGGAGGTGGATCATCGCCGCGGTGCTCGGGCTCTTGGTCCTCGAGACGGTCCTCGCCTGGCTCTTCGGGAGGAGGTCGCGGTGACGGCGCCAGGGCTCCCCATGCTCCTCCAGGCGGAGTCGCGCGTGCACGAGCTCACGTGGGGCTCTCCCGTCCCGACGTGGGTCTGGTTCCTCGTGTTGGTCCCGGCCGTCCTCGCCTTCGCCGCCTACGTCTACCGCCGCGAGGACGCCGAGCGGGGCGCGGGCGCCGACGCGCGCATCCGGCGGCCCCTGCGCTGGACGCTCACGGGCCTGCGGGTCCTCGTGATCCTCATCGTCATGGCCCTCCTTGCCCAGCCTATCCTCCGCACCACCGAAAGCCAGGACGTCGAGTCCACCGTGATCCTCCTGGTCGATGACTCCCTGAGCATGGACATCGCGGACAAGTACTCGGACCGCGAGATGGTCCAGAAGATCGCCGACTTCCTCCGCTCGACGCCCGAGACGGTCGAGTCGACCCGGAGGTACGACCTCGTGCGCCGGCTCCTGAGGGACGAGGAGGTCGGCCTGCTCGAGAAGCTCCGGGAGAAGTCCCGGGTCGCGGTCTACGCGTTCGCGGGCGGGGCGCGCAAGCTCCGGGACATCCCGAGGAGGGCGCCCGGCGCGGCGCCCCTGGCGGCCGAGGGCGGAGACCCCCTCTCGGCCCTCGACCCGCTCCCCCCTTACGAGGACGTGCGAGGAGATTCGCGAGTCCACGAGACGAGGATCGGCGACGCGCTCCTCGAGGCCGTCTCCAACGAGCGCGGGGGAGGCATCTCCACCGGCGACCGGCACGTCGCGGGCGTGATCTTGTTCTCGGACGGCCAGCAGACCCCGGGCGGGCGGCCCGTCGAGGACGTCGCTCGGAGGATGGGCCAGCAGCGAGTCCCGATCCCCATCCACGCGGTCGGCATCGGGAACCCCGACGAGCCCAAGGACATCCGGGTCGTGAGCCTCGACGTGAGCAACATGGTCCTCGCCGGCGACCTCGTGCCGTTCGACGCGGCCATCGTCTCCGAAGGATTCAAGGGCGAGCGCGTGCGGGTGGACCTCAAGCTCGACGAGGATGTCGTGGCCACGCAGTACGTCGTCCTCGAGGGCGAGGGGCGGCGCCAGCCCGTGCGGCTCGAGCACCGCCCGCCGAAGCCGGGGGACTACGTGGCCACGGTGGAGGTGGAGCGGCGCGGCGGCGAAATCTTCGAGGAGAACAACGCGGCCTCGCGGGACATCCGGGTCCTGGACCAGAAGATCCGCGTGCTCTACGCCGAGGGCCAGCCGCGCTGGGAGTACCGCTACCTGAAGAACGCGCTCATCCGCGATCCGACCATGCAGGCCCAGGTCTTCCTCTTCTCGGCGGACCCGAGCTTCACCCAGGAGAGCTCGCCGGGCGTCCCTGACTTGAAGGAGCTCCCGAAGAGGCGCGAGGACCTCTTCGCGTACCACGTGATCGTCCTCGGGGACGTCGACGTGGAGCGGCGGCTCACGCCGGAGCAGGTCTCGCTCCTGAAGGAGTTCGTCTACGAGGCCGGAGGGGGGCTCGTGTTCATCGCCGGCGATGCGGCGAACCCCTGGAAGTACATCCACACGGACCTCTACGGGCTCATCCCCGTCGAGGTCCCGGAGCGCTCCCCGATCAGCCTGGGCGCCGACGGGAGCCCCAAGACGGCCCCCTTCAACGTGGAGCTGACCCCGGTGGGCAGGGAGCACGCGGTCCTGCGGCTCGACAACGACGCGGAGCGGAACGCGAAGCTCTGGGAGAACAGGGACGGGCTCGCGCAGGAGCACTTGCCGGGCCTCCTGTCCTTCCACGACGTCGGCCGTGCCAAGAAGGGGGCGGTCGTCCTGGCGCGGCACCCGACCAGGACGGACCCCGTCGAGGGGAACGGCCTCGTCGTCTTCGCCTTCATGAACTACGGGAAGGGGCGGACCTTCTTCTCCGCCGTGGACGACACGTGGCGCTGGCGCGCTGGCGTGGACAACCTCTACTTCTACCGGTTCTGGGGGCAGGTGATCCGGTTCGCCGCGACGGGCCGCCTGCTCGGGAAGACGCCGCGCTTCAGCATCACCACCGACAAGGTGAGCTACACCCTCGGGGAGACGATCGGCATCGAGTGCCGCGTCTTCGATGCGAACATGAAGCCCTCGACGGAGAAGACCCTCACGGTCTACCACGTGGCCAAGGCTGGCGAGGCGAAGGCGCCGGACTCGATCGAGCTGGAGCTCGACCCCATCCAGGGTCAAGGCTCGTACCACGGCGGCCTGGTGGCGAGCCGCCTCGGCCTCCACGAGGTGTGGATCGGCACCGAGACGGAGCCCGCCGCCTCGCGGACCTTCGAGGTCACGGTGCCGGCCCTCGAGTTCCGGGACCCCCGGAGGAACCGCGCCGTCCTCGACGAGGTGGCGAGCCTCTCGGGCGGGAGCTTCATCGAGATCCAGGACATCGGCGGCCTGGCGGGTAAACTGGATGTCGCGTCGCGTACGAGGGAGGGCAAGGTCGAGGACGACCCGCTCTGGGACGACCTGCGGCTGGTCCTGCTCGTCGTGGCGCTCCTGGCGGGGGAGTGGATCCTCCGCAAGGTGGTGCACCTGCTCTGAACGCCGAGCCCATGAGACGCATCCGTCCCGTCGCCTGTCTGGTCCTGCCCATCGCGGTCCTCCCCGCCCGAGGCCCGCGGGGCGAGGACACGGCCTTGGTGCCTCTCGAGGGGGACGCGCGGGAAGTCCAGGAGGCCGCCGAGCACATCGCGGCGGGCCGCTTCCGCGAGGGGGTCGCGATGCTCCAGGGGCTCGTGGCCCCGGAGGCCTCGAGGAAGGCCGAAGCGTACCTCGTGGAGGTCCCGGCGACGCTCCCGCGGGAGGCCGGAGCGCTCGGGGATGCGCTCCGAGCGGCGTCGGCCAAGGGCTCGCCGGCGCGGCCGCTCGCCTTGCCGGCGCCGAGGGCCCGAGGGGGCCTGGGCTTGCCCATGGCGCGCCTCCCGCCGCCCTCGCCGGGCCCGGCCGCCGGCCGGCGGTTCCTGCCCGTCGAGGAGGTCGCGGCGCACCTCCACTCGAGCCTCCGCGGCGAGGCGCTCGAGGCCTACCGCGAGCTCTACGACGGCCTCGGCGCGAGCCTCCTCGCCGAGCACCGGGAGCGGGACGACCCGGCGCGCCTCGAGCGCGCGGCGCGGAACCTCTTCTGGACGAGCTCGGGCGACGACGCCGCCGAGATCCTGGGGGACTCCTGCTTCGAGCGGGGAGCGTACGCCGAGGCGGCGAGGTGGTGGCGGAGGATCCTCTCCGAGCACCCGGCTCCCGACGTCCCGATCGGGAGGGTGCGGGCGAAGCTCCTCGTGGCCCTGCGAGCCCTCGGCGCCGAGAAGGAGGAGACCCTCGAGCGGGATCGGCTCCTTGCGGCCTCGCCGGGCGACGCGGGCCTGGTCCGGGAGATCGAGGCCGCCGTGCCCAGGACCACCCCCGGGGGGCGGCCCCCGCCCGAGGAGCCCTCGCGCTGGGGGGGGGAGGTCCGCGACGCACTGCCGCCGGCGCTGCCCGGCGCGGCGGGGGGAGGCCCGCACCTCGCATCGGCGCCGCTCCAGCTCTCCTGGGCAAGCTGGGCCTGGTCCGGCCAGGGCCTCGAACGGTCGCTCGAGCCAGGGCTGGGACGCCCCGGGCGCTTCCACGGCCGCGGGGTGCCTCCCGATGCCCCGGGACACTTCCCGTTCGTGGCCCTCGCCGACGGCGACGACGTGTACCTCTCCGGCGTCTTCAGCCTGTACCGCTTCGATGGCCGCCCCGGCGGCGGGAAACTGCTCCGCGAGTACCGGAAGCCCGTCTCCTCGATCGACGTCCTTGCGTACCAGGAGCGGGCCGAGAACGACTCAGGCCTCTACACGGTGACCCTGTGGAAGAAAGCGCTCGAGCCGTCCCCGAGCCTCGCGGCCCTCCCCGGCGAGGTCCTCGTCACGCACTACGTGAGCGACCGCGTGAGCGCGAAGAAGTACCTGGGATACTACATCTACCGCGAGATCCCGATCCGCTCCCTCGTGGCCTTCGACGCGGCGACGGGGAGGGCGCTCTGGAAAACTGGCTCCGCGGCTCGTCCGCCCCGCGCGGCCGGCGAGGCCGGCGGCAGGGCGGGGCGCGGGGCCCTCGAGCCCGCCGACGAGTGGGAGGGGCTCGACGACGAGGACCTGCCCTTCCCGGGGTTTCCCCGCGGATTCCGCCCGAGGAGCCCCCTGGAGCTCGACGACCCGGAGTCGGCGATATCGAGAGACTTCAGCTACACGTCGCCCGCGATCGTGAGGGGCGGCCTCGTCGTGGCCGGCGGCTGGTTCCAGCGCGGCTACGTCAACACGGCCTTGCGAGCCCTGGACCTGCGGACGGGGGAGCTCGTCTGGGAGACGCTCCTCTCGGGCGCCCAGGTCGAGCCCACCATGTTTGGCGAGATGGCCCGGGAGCCCCTCGCCGGAGCGATCCACGAGGCGGACGGCACGGTGTACTACGTGA
>JACQVW010000604.1 GCA_016209535.1 Planctomycetota bacterium
CCGCCCCGGCCCCGGCGCCCCCGGCTCCAAGCGTCGGCCGTGACAGCGCGCTGGTGCCCGACGGCGTGATGATCCTGCGGACCGCCCCGCTACTCCAGGGAGCCTCCGACCGGGCCGCGGACGAAGAGCTCAGGCTGCCTCGCGGGCGCAGGCTCTCGGCGCCGGACGCGCCGGCCGCGCTCCTGGAGAATGGGCTCAGGCTCCCGCGGTCGAAGGAGCGTCGCCCTCCCGGCGTCGTCGTGGATGCTTCCGGGGCGATCCGCGGGATCGTGCGCTCCGAGAACCCGCCGGCGGACGGCCGGCGCGTGGACTCGAAGCTCCGGCCCGGCTCCCCCCGCGGCACGACCGCCCGGGGAGCGCTCCGCTGGGACGGGGCCGAAGGAGAGATCCTGGGGGCGGCGCGCGGCACCACCGGGCGGAAGCCTCGGTCCGACCCCGAGGGCGCCCGGGGCGCCCCGTCCCCTCGGGGGGACCGAGGGGGGAGAGTACCGAACCGGGGCCCGGAGGCTCTCGGTGCGATCGACGGGCCGCTGCGCACGGACGGGGCGCGGACCGCGGGCTGGCTGAACGACCGCGACGGCGAGGAGGGCCTGGAGAAGCCCGAGGACCGGCCGCCTCCGGAGGACCTCGACCCTCCCCCGGAGGGCGCCGAGAAGGACCGGCCGCCCCCTCCCGATGGCCGCGACACACCTCCGCCGGAGGACCTCCCGCCACCCATGGATCGCCCACCGGAGGACGCGCCGCCGGAGGAGATCCGCCCCCGCGACTGGGCCTCGAGCCGGTCCGCGTAGAGCCCAAAGGCCACGAGAGCGACCGCCGCCGCCACAAGCACCGCCACGAGAGCCCGAGACTTGCTCCGCTGCATAGGTTCCCCCAGGGCTGGACCCATACCTGAGTTGCTCCGCCAGATCCGACAGGAAAGTACCCGTGATGGTGACGCCAAATGCTGGAAGCGCAACATCTTTCGACGGGCCGACTCCGCGGCCAACGACGGCTTCGACGAGCTCCCCGGGGGCCTATTCACCGGCGGTCCGCGGTCGCTCCGCGCCGGTCCGCCCCATCGGACCCGCCCTGGCTCGGTCAGCTCCCCGTCGCCGGTCCGCCCGCCGCACCTGCCCGCAGGGGCAACGTGACGACGGCCTCGGTCCCCAGGCCCTTTCCGGGGCTCGTGATGCGGAGCCGGCCCCCGTGGGCCCGGAGGATCTCGTGGGCTATCGCGAGGCCCATGCCGCAACCCCGAGAGTGGTGATTGTACCCGTGGCAGAGGGTCATGGGCTTCCCCAGATCCTCGATGTGCTCGGGCGCGATGCCTTGGCCGTGGTCCCGGACCCTCAACACGGCCTGCCCCCCGCCGGACGGGTCCTCCCTCCTCTCGAGGGTCACCTCCACCGTGCCCCCAGCCTCGGAGAACTTCATGGCGTTGTCGAGGATCCTCTCGATGCAGCTCTGGACGGCCCGCAGGTCCCCGACCATGGGGACCCCGTCCTCGCCTCGGACGACGACCGCGATGCCCTTCCCCCTGTGCTTCTCCTGGAGCCTCGCAACGCACTCCTGGACCTGACCCACCAGGTCCAGGGGAGCCATCTTGACCGAGGCCTGGCCCGAGGCCCACTGGAGGAACTCGACGACGTCATCGACGAAGCGCGCCAGGCGCTGTGCCTCGTCGCAGATGGCCGTCGCCATGCCCGCGAGATCCTCGGGGGACTCGTGGAGACCGTTCCGGATCAGGTCCGCCATGCCGAGCACGGACGTCAAGGGGGTCCTCATCTCGTGGGAGATGAGCACGATGAAGTCGCGCTTCATCCGGTCGAGCACCCTGAGCTCGTTGCGAGCCTCGAGGAGCGCCTCCGTGCGCTCGATGAGCTTCCGCTGGAGCTCAGCGTGCCTGCGCTGAAGGAGCGCCAAGGGCTCCTGCTCGGCGAGGACTCCGGTCATTGCGGAGAAGTATAAGATGCGTCCTCCCCCGGCGGAGACGGCGCGGAGCCCGGGCCGGCGTTACCGCTCGATCAGCCCGCCATCCCGGAACACGCAGCGGCCGGAGACGAAGACGTGGACCGTCGCGCCGCGGGCCGTCCAGCCCTCGAAGCACGTGTTCCGGCTCTTCGAGAGGAACGCGGCCGAGCGGATCACGTGCTCCCGCGCCACGTCGAAGATCGACACGTCGGCGAGCTTGCCCGTCTCGAGGCTCCCCCGCTCCCCGTGGAGGCGCAGGATCCGGGCGGGGTTCCAGGTCATCTTCTCCAGGAGCTTCAGGACCGAGAACCCGTGCCTCTCCACGAGCACCGTGTAGCTCACGGCGAAGAGGGTCTCGAGGCCCACGGCGCCCGGCGGGGCGTAGACGATCTCCACCTGCTTCTCCTCGGGAGAGTGCGGCGCGTGACCGCTCGAGATGACGTCGATCGTACCCTCATCGAGGCCCCGGACCATGGCCTCGACGTCAGTCGCCGTCCTCAGCGGCGGGATCAGCTTGAAGTTCGGGTCGTACGTGACGACGCTCTCCTCGGTGAGGGAGAAGTGCGGCGGGTGGACCTCCGCCGTCACATCGAGTCGCCGCCCCTTCGCCTCCCGGAGCAGGTCGAGGGCCCCCTTCGTGCTCATGTGCCCGATGTGGAGCCGTCCCAGCGTGATCTCGGCGAGACGGATGTCGCGGGCGACGACGATGTCCTCGGCGGCGGCGGGGATCCCTGGCAGCCCGAGCCGCAGCGCCACCTTGCCGTGGTTCATCACGCCCGCGCCGCGCAGGTCGGGGTCCTCGCAGTGCGCGATGACCGGGAGATCGAACATCTTCGCGTAGAGGAGCCCGCGGCGCATGACCTCGGCGGACCGGATGGTGCGATCGGCGTCGCTGAAGGCGACGGCCCCCGCCCGGGCGAGGCCACCCATCTCCGACATCCGCGTCCCCTCCCGGTTCAGGGTGACCGCGCCCACCGGGAATATGTTGGCCAGCCCCGCCCGCTTGCCCTGCAGCACCTGGAACTCGGCGGCCGCCTCGTTGTCGATGGCCGGCTCCGTGTTCGGGAAGCAGGCGACGCTCGTGACGCCCCCCGCCACGGCGGCCCGCGCCCCGCTCAGGATCGTCTCCTCCTCCTCGTTCCCCGGCTCCCGCAGGTGGACGTGCATGTCGATGAGCCCCGGCGCCACAAGGAGGCCCTGGGCATCGACGACGTCCACGTCCTCGAACGAGTGAGGCTCCACCTTGCCCACGGCCCGGATCCTCTCGCCCTCGATGAGGACGTTGCCCTCCTCGTCCCGGCCCGTCGCGGGGTCCGCGACGCGCCCCCGCCGGATCCAGGTGAACCGCTTCATGCGAGGCCCTCCGCGGCGGCCGGGGACGCCGCCGGCCGCGTGCCGACGAGGTAGAGCACGGCCATGCGCACCGCGAGGCCGTTCGTGACCTGGTTCAAGATCACGGACTGGGGCCCGTCGGCCACGTCGGGCATGATCTCGACGCCGCGGTTGATGGGCCCGGGGTGCAGCACGAGGGCCTCGGGCTTCACTCGCCGCATGCGCTGCCGGTTGAGGCCGAAGAGCCGCGAGTACTCCCGGATCGTCGGGAAGAGCCCCTCGTCCTGGCGCTCGGTCTGGATGCGCAGCATGTTGAAGACGTCCACCTCGTGGAGGACCTCGTCGAGGTGGTGGGAGACCTTCACGCCCAGCTTCGCGAGGCCCCTCGGCACGAGCGTGGGCGGCCCCACGGCGTAGACCTCGGCGCCGAGCTTCTGGAGCCCCCAGATGTTCGAGCGGGCCACCCGGCTGTGGGCCACGTCGCCGACGATGGCCACCTTCAGGCCCTCCACCCGGCCCAGCCTGCGGCGGATCGTGAAGATGTCGAGCAGCGCCTGGGTCGGGTGCTCGTGGGACCCGTCACCCGCATTCACGACGCTGGCGGAGACCAGCCTCGAGATCTGCAAGGCGGCTCCCGAGCAGGGGTGCCGCACGACCAGGATATCGACGCCCATGGCCTCGATGTTCCGCGCCGTGTCGTTGAGGGTCTCGCCCTTCACCGCCGAGCTCGTCGCCCCGCTGAAGTTGATCACGTCCGCCGAGAGCCGGGTCCCCGCGAGCTCGAAGGAGATCCGCGTCCGCGTGGAGGCCTCGAAGAAGAGGTTCACGATCACCTTGCCGCGCAGGGCGGGAACCTTCTTGATGCTCCGCGTCGAGACCTCGGAGAAACCCTCGGCCGCGTCCAGGATGTAGAGGATCTCCTCCCTCGAGAGGTCCTCGAGCCCGAGGAGGTCCTTCCTCGTCCAGGTCGTTCCCTCCCGTCCGGTCTCCGCCATGGCGCCTCACCCGCCTCCCTGGATCAAGTCCACGCCGTCCTCCTCCCCCATCTCCTGGAGGGTGACGAGCACCTGGTCGTCGGGCGCGGTCGGGATGACCCTACCCGTGAAGTTGGAGGCAATCGGAAGCTCACGGTGGCCGCGGTCGATGAACACCGCGAGGAGCACCGCCCGCGGCCGCCCGAAGTCGAGGATCAGGTCCATGGCCGCCCGCACGGTCCTCCCCGTGTAGAGGACGTCGTCGACGAGGAGCACGCGGACGCCCTCCACGGGGAACGAAATCTCGGTCCCCAGCACCACCGGCTTCTCCCGCTTCAGGTGGTAGTCGTCCCGGTAGAGCGAGATATCGATCTCGCCGTAGAGGAGCGGGCGGTCCTTCGTGCTCAGGGCCTTCCAGAGCCTCCGCGCGATCACGGCGCCCCGCCGCTTGATCCCCACGAGCGCCCAGGCCGGCGAGACACCGCGGGCGGGCGCGCCCGCCCGCTCGTCGCCGGCCCGCCCCGCCCTCGGCTCGCCGTCTTGCCCCGCCCTCAGGGCCTCCCGGATCTGGCTCTCCCAGGCGGCGAACGCCACCGCGAACTCCTCCTTCCCCATCCGGCGCGTGCGGCGCGCGGCGGCGCCGGGCCGGGGCTCTTGGGGCTCGGGAGGGTTTGCCATCTACGGGAGGTCAACGGGGGGCCAGGAGGAGCGGAGGCATTCTATGTACGCCGAGCGGAGCGCGTCAAGCCCGGCGGTCGCCGAGGCCCGCTCGAGGATCTCGCGCTGCCGCGGCGTGAAGGCGGCGGCGGGCACGTCGCGCTCTCGCGGAGTGCGGTCGTCGATCCAGCGCCGGACGATGGCCTCGCGCAGCTCGCCGACTCCGGCGCCGGTGAGGCTCGAGAGCCGGAGCTGGGCCCAGGGGGCCGGCTCGCCGCCGGGCAGGTCGGCCAGGCTCGCGGCGAGGAGGAGCCGCTCGGGCGCCAGGCCCGAGAGGAAGGCTTCGTCCTCGCCCGCGCGCCGCCAGGGGTGCGGGATCAGGTAGACCACGGCATCGCACGCGTGCCGGAGGACCCTGCGGATGCCCTCCCGCTCCACCTCGCTCGCGGCCTCGACGGGCCGGAGCCCGGCCGAGTCGGCGACGCTCACGGGGTAGTCG
>JACQVW010000616.1 GCA_016209535.1 Planctomycetota bacterium
AGAAGGCCAACATGCTGGAGTTCGACTTCTATGACGTCGACCGCGCCCGTCTGAAGTTCACCATTCGCGCCGAATTCAGCCAGGACGAGATCCAGCCCGGCACGCCGATCGAGGAGATGAGCAAGCTGACGCTGCGGAACGGCATCATCGTCGTGCCCATGGGGGCCGAGGCCGAAGGGCCGCGCGGCCCCGAGGGCGCGGCCCCCCCGAACGCCGCCGGCAGCCAGGCCGATCCGCAAGGCGGCTCCTCGGGTCTCCGCGGAGCCGATGTGCTCCTCCCCGAGGAAGCGCGCGGCAAGCGGCTGGTCCTGGAGTTCAAGACTGCCGCCTTCGAGCGCGGCCGGGGGCCCGGGAAGGGTCAGTTCGAGGTCCTCCTGAAGGACGGGAAGGGCACCACGGACGACGGCGCCGAGTTCTTCTTCGAGGAGCTCCTCTTCAGCTCGGCGAGCCCGATCTCCTACGCCCTGCGCTCGAGGAAACCCGTGAGCATCCGGAGCCCCTCCTTCGGGGTGAGGAGCCCGGCAGGCCTCGACGGCAGCCTGACCAAGGGAGGGAGGCGGGAGTTCACGCTGCTGCCGCCCGTGAGCGCCACGCTGGATCCCTCGAGGCCGGGGACCGTCTTCTCCGCTCCGGCGGGCGAAGGGAAGGAAGAGAAAGCGTGGTCTCGTGCGTCCGGGCAGGGGCAGGTCGTCGCCGCGACCTGCGAGGGCCCACTCTCCATCGTGGTGGAGGGACACGAGCGCGGCGCGGGCGCGGACAAGCCCTCGGGGACCACCATCTCCTTCCAGAAGGACGTCGTGATCTATCCGGTCGAGGGCGCCGTCTCGATCGAGTCACTGCCGCAGCCCAAGGGAAACCGCTTCGAGTGCCAGAGGCTGGATGTCGCCCTCGACAGCTCCTCGGGCCAGACGCTGCTTCGCAAGGCCGTGGCCACCTGGGAAGGGGGGCGCGTCAAGGCCCATCTGCAGCGCGACGCTGGCGGCGACGTCTACACCGTCGAGGGCGACCGCCTCGAATGGACGGGGACCGCCTCGCCGCGTGAGGGCGAGCGAGGCCTCTCCGGCGAGGCCGTGCTCCACGGGAATCCCAGCCTCCACGGCAAAGGCATGGTCTTCCAGGCGGAGCGGGCGGTGTTCCGCCTCGAGGACGACAGGCTCATCCTCCAGGATGCACGCGGTTCGCTGGACCGCGTGCTCGTCGAGGCGAAGGGGGCCCGTAGAGCGCGCAAGGCCGGCGGTGGCTCGAGCCCGTTCCAGGGGCTCGAGGGAGGGCCCGAGGGCCCAGACGGGGGAGCTCTCGAGGAGCGGGACGCGGCGGCTCCGCCGCGGATGCCGCTGACGCAGCTCTGGGACATGTCGGCGGACGAGGTCGAGTTCGTGTTCACCCGCCCTGGATCCGCAGCGGGCGCCGCCGCGGCCGAGAGGAGGTTCTCCCAGTTCATCGCGAGGGCGGGGGGAGAGAAGCTGGTCGAGATCAAGAGCCGCGAGGCGCGCGGTTCCGGGGACCCTGGGAGCGAGGCCGGACCGGCCCTGCCGTTCCTCGCCACGGGGAAGACCGTGACCTACGGCGAGGCCGAGGGGAAGGTCACGCTGGAGGGCGGGCTCCAGGGCGAGAGGCCGCGCTTCGCTCAGGGCGAGAACTGGATCGAGGCCCGCAGGATCCACTTGTTCCGGGAGGAGAACCTGGTCTGGTTCGAGGACGAGGTGCGCGCGCGCGTGGAGGACGCCGGGGCGCTGCGGAGGGCGGCGGGCCCGCGCGGTGCGGGACGGGCGGATGCCGCCAAGGGGGCTGCCCCTGAGGCCGTGCCGGCCGAGGCCGCAACCGAGGACGTCCGCCTCGAGATCGAGGCGGCCTTCGCGGCGGCTCGCTTCCATGGAGAGGGGGGCTCGCTGCGTGACATCCTTGCGAGAGGCTCCCCGGAGGCTCCGGTGCGGGTGACTACCGTGTCCGCGCCTTGGTGCCGCTTCACCGGGCAGGAGCTTCACTGGGACCAGGGGCGGGAGACGGCTCAGCTCTTCGGCTCCAGAGGCAAGGAGCAAGGTGGGGCGCCGGCGGCCGGCGCGGAGGGCCTGGCGCGCGTCGAGCTGGAGGGGGCGGAGCTCGCGGCGCAGAGGATCCTCTTCCACCGGGCCACTTGGAAGGCGCACCTGACGGACCGCGTCACGATCCGTTGCCGTGGGAAGGTCGCCGGCCCGCAGTTTGCCGCCGTCGAGATCCTCACGGGACAGGCCGAGGTCGAGCTCTTCGAGGGTCTGGGGAAGAGCGGCCTGGAGAGGAAGGGGCTCCTCAAGCACCTCGACAGGATCAAGTCCTTGCGGGCGACTCGATCCGAGGATGCCCTCCTGGAGGTCCGGGGGAAGACGTTCGCCGGCAAGGCCGAGGAGTGCCGCTGGGACGCCGAGTCGCGGGAGCTGCGGTTCCTGGGCGGCGGGATGCAGGAAGTGGAGCTCCTCCACGAGCAGATCCAGGGGCCGATCCGTGCCCGGGAGATCGTCTACGATGAGTCGAAGAGCCTGTTGACGCTCCAGGGCAGCGTGGAGGGAGCGCTGCGGCAGGGGCCGCTCCCGCGGGCCGCTGCGGGAGGCAGGAGCCCTCCTGCCGCCGCGGTCGTGCCGCCGTCCTCGAGGCCCGAGGGGCCCGATCGGCCCCCCGCGGGGACAGCCTCCGACGGAGGAGGCAACCGGCAGCTCGGCCCAGGAGGCCCTCCTCTCGTCTGGCGCATCGCCACGAATGTGCTGGAGATTCAGCTCCGCGAGGCAGAAGGCGGCGACACCATGGAGCTCGTGGGCCTCCGCGCCCGGGACAAGGTCGACCTCCGGAACGAAGACCTCTTCGTACAGCTCCGGGGAGACGACCTGACGTACGACCACCCGACCAGGAAGCTGCACGTCTTCTCGCCCGACGGGCGGCCGCAGACCCTCGTGTACGACGGATTCAAGCACGTTTCGGTGGAGGGGCCGGCGCTTCCGACTCCCGCGCCTGCGGCCACCAAGGACGAGGCGGCGGCCGAGAAGGCTCACAAGATCGTCGCCCAGGAGATCTGGCTGCTCCTCTACGAGAACCCGCACGCCCTCTCCCAGAGGGGCGACCCGCGGGAATGGCTCCTTGCGCGGTTCGACCGGGACGTGATCGGCGCTTTCTACGTTCCTCCCGCCACCGACGGCAAGCCACGCCTGGAGGGGGCAGATGATCTCTGGAAAATGGTTGCCGACAAGCTCACCCTCTTCATCGATCCGAGCCAATCGGTGGAAGGACGCGACGCCGCGTCGGCCAGGAGACTGATGCCCTGGGCCGAGGCGCTGGGAAAGGTCGTCTTCTCCAGCGGTTCTCTCCAGGCCACGGCCGACCGGGCCCTCTACGAGGATCCCGAGGCGCGAGCGACGCTCTTCGGATCTCCGGCCCGGCTCTCGAAGGACAACCGCCCGGTCTTCGAGAAGCCCCAGATCATCCTGCGGCGGGTGGGAGGCGGGCTCGGCATGGAGTACAGGGCCGGAGACGGACGGGAGCCGTCGGGGCCAGGGGTCTCCCTGCCTGCGGAGGCCAGGTAGCCCGCGGGGTCAGGGCAGCCGGGGAGCCTGGTTTGTCGGCCGGGTGTTGGCCGGGTGACCCCCCGCGGGCCTCACCCCGAGCCCAGCGGGCCGATGACAGGGCCACGAGGCAGGCTCGAGCGAGTACAATCGGGGGTCCCTGGCGCCGTGGCGTGCCATGATCCGTGGACTGTCCGACGGGAACGCGAGCCTTGGCCCAGGCCCCCACCAGCGAGGTTCCCTGCCGATGCCTCCCCCGCCGCGACTCTCCTCCCGCTTGGCTTCCTTCCTGGCCACCTGCGCCCTCGGCGTCCTGCCGGCTTGCCGGACGTTTGAGAAGCCCAAGTTCAACGGCGACGCGGGAGTCGCAGGAGAGCCGGTCCTGGTGGTCCCCTTCAGCGAGCCCAGGCGGTCCCTCTGGTACGGCGAGTCGGCGAACGGTGTGGCCGTGGCCGAGGCCTTCAAGGACTGGGCGCGCCGCAACGCCGACCCCGACTTCCCCGAGGGCGACGCCGTGGAGCAGGTCCTGACGGCAGTCCGCGACTGGCCCGGCAAGAAGATCACCTCGGAGGATTGGAAGAAGCTCACGATGGGGATGGGCCTGCGCTACGTGCTGTACGGGGAGATCGAGGAGCTGAGCCTCACGCGGCCGGGGAGGATAGGGCTCCTCGAACCCAACGTGCGGGCCCGGTACACCGTGGTCGACGTGGGTGGCGAACGGCCGAGGGTCGCCTATCCCGCCCCGGCTCTTCAAGTGGAGTACGGGACGGGTCACGAGACGGAGATCCCGTGGCTCGAGGTCGGCGCCGACGAGGCGGCCGCGCGCAGGTTGGTCCTCACCAAGCTCGGAGCCCAGATCGGCAAGGATTTGTATGGATACTACCGGTAGCGAAGCTACAATGGCCCCCTCGGGGCCAGGCGCTGCGCTCATGCTATGCACAGGAGCGGAGTGCTCGGCTCCGCAGGGCGGCCTATGTCGCCTTGCCTGCGCGGTTAGAAGTCACGGAGCCAAGGGCCCTTTTGAGCTGTGCCTTCGGGTGATGACCGCCAGGGAACTGAGGTAGCCCGGCACCGCGACTGCGGCGGGGCTCCTCGACAGTAAACCAGGAAGGCCGGCTTCCATGAATCACCTGCATACCCTCCTGATTTGGACCCCCTCGGGCTTCGAGTGGATCATCGTCGCGGGGATCGCCCTGCTCCTCTTTGGTAAACGGCTTCCCGAGGTGGCGCGGAGCTTGGGGCGAGGGGTCGTCGAGTTCAAGAAGGGCCTGAAGGGCGTCGAGGACGACGTCGAGAATGGCTCGGACCAAGCGCCCAAGAGGCCCCCCTACACGGAGAGCGGCGCAGGGTCCGAGCGGAAGGACTCCTCCCCTGCCGCATAGGCCACCCGTGCCTCTCGGCGTCAGGCAATCTCGGCAAGAAATCCCGGCGTGGTTCAAGAACCGCGATTACGCGGTTCAGAACCACGCCGAAATCCCCTATAGTCCAAACTTCAACCTCGCGCCAAGCTGCGGTGGCAAGCCCGCGTCGCGGATCCTCGCCGCAGCCTCGTCCACCTCGTAGCGAGCTCGCACCAGCCGCACCGTCTGCGCTTGAGTGTCGTAGATTCCGAAGGAGGCCCGCGGATCCCTGTCGCGGGGCTGACCCACGCTCCCGACGTTCACGATGACCCTCCGCTCCGGATCCACGCGAATCTCCGTCGCCAGCGAATAGGAGATGGCCTCGCCCTCGAGGAACATTACGGGAATGTGGGAGTGCCCCACAAAGCAGACGGCATCCACCATGCACTCCATGGTCAGGTGGGCATCGTATGAGCTTTGTACGTAATCAAACAACTCGGGGGCGTACAGGGCCGAGTGCACCAAGTGAAAACCAGGTCCCCTGGCTTGAAGCGGCAGACCCGAGAGGTACTGCAGCTCGTCGTCGGAAAGGTTGAGTCGAGTCCACAGAATGGCCTCCCTTGCCAGGGCGTTGAACGATCCCATCGGAATGCGTTCCACAGCTGCAAAATCATGATTGCCAGCTAATATATGCTGGCAATACTTTCTTATCTCGTAAAGGCACTCCGACGGTTGGGCCCCGTAACCTACGATGTCGCCAAGACACACGTAGGCGTCTATACGTTGTGTTTCAAGGTGCCGAAGGACAGCCCGGAGTGCGGGGAGGTTCCCGTGGATGTCGGACAGTATGGCGTAACGCACGCTCACTCCCTGGAGCTTTCGGCGTGGTTCAACGCCGGGTTACACCCGGCTATGAACCACGCGTTCATTCCCACGAAACTGCCCCTACGAAACTGCCCCTGCTGAGCTCTTTCCTGTTACCCGAATGAAGCCTGATCTGAACCACGTCGCGAATCCCATGAACCGCCGCGCGGCTTGTTGCCGAAGGATTAGCGGCGATACTTGCAGGGAACACCCAAGGACCGACGAGAAAGGAAATCGTGAGAGCTGTCGTGACGGGCGGGGCCGGTTTCATCGGATCGAGCATCGTTCGTGGGCTCCTCGAAAAGGGCCACAGCGTCCGGGTCCTCGACAACTTCGCCTCCGGAAGGAAGGAGAACCTCGAGGAGGTGCTCGATGACGTCGAGCTCCTCGAGGGGGACGTCCGGGACCCCGGGGCCTGCCTCGCGGCCTGTGAGGGGATCGAGGTCCTGCTGCACCAGGCCGCCATCGGCTCGGTGCCGCTGAGCATCGAGGACCCGGTGACGGCGCACAAGGTGAACGTCGACGGGACCCTCAACGTGCTCCTCGCTGCGCGCGAGCGCGGCGTGCGGCGCTTCGTCTTCGCCTCCTCCTCGTCGGTCTACGGCGACGCGCCCGAGCGCGTGAAGTCCGAGGATCTGCCCCCGCGCCCCATGTCCCCGTACGCCGTCTCGAAGCTCGCCGGCGAGGCCTATGCCTGCGCGTTCCACAAGGTGTACGGGCTCGAGGCGGTCCCCTTGAGGTACTTCAACATCTTCGGCCCGCGGCAGGACCCGGACTCCATGTATGCGGCCGTCGTACCGCGCTTCACCACGTGCCTCCTCGAAGGCCGGCCGCCGCGGATCTTCGGCGACGGAGGCCAGACGCGCGACTTCACCTACGTGGAGAACGTCGTGCGAGCCAACCTCCTCGCGCTCGAGTGCCCGCGCGAGGCTTGCGGCAGGCCCTACAACATCGCCTGCGGCACGGCGACATCGGTGAGCGAGCTGTTCCGCCGGATCCGGCACGCGGTCGGCGGGGAGGCCTTGAGGGTCCAGCCGGGCCACGAGCCGCCCCAGCGGGGCGACGTGCGCGATTCGCTCGCGTCGATCGAGGCCGCCCGGAAGCACCTCGGTTACGAGCCGCTCGTGGGGCTGGCCGAGGGCATCGGCCGCACGATCGAGTGGTACCGCTCGATGCGCGCCGCGAAGGCCTCGTCCAGGCGGTGATGCGCTAGGGACCCGCACCGGCGGCGGCGGGAGCGGGGGCGGCCACCGTCGCCGTCGCCTCCTCCGCGGACGCGAGGTCGCGCGCCCGCTTCTCGAAGCCCCTCCACCAGGCCCGTGCTTCGGCCTCGCCCCAGATCCCTGCCGTCTCGCTGGCCTCGAGGGCGTCCATGAGGGCCTGGGCGGTCTGAGGCCGCCGCGCCGGGTCCTTCTCGAGGCAGCTCATGATGGCCTCTTCGATGTCGCGGGGGACGGGCCTCGGCGTCCTGGCCGACAGGGGCGTCGGGGTCGTGTGGAGGTGGTGGCTCATGACCTCGACGACGCTGTCCGACTCGAAGAGGCGCTTCCCGGTGAGGAGGTAGTAGCCCAGGACGCCCACCGAGTAGAGGTCGCTCCTCGCGTCCACGGCCCCCGGCGAGCGGATCGCCTCCGGCGAGAGGTAGTGGGGTGTGCCCGTGATGGTGTTCGCGGCGCTCAGGGTCGCCGAGTCCTGACTCACCGTGTCCTTCACGAGGCCGAAGTCGACCACCTTGGCGACGTCCGGCATCCCGCCTCGTTCGCAGAGGATCACGTTCGCGCCCTTGATGTCCCGGTGGATGAGCCCGACCGCGTGCGCCTCCCGGAGGGATGCGCAGACCTGCTTGAGGACATGGATCACGCGCCCCGGCGGCTGGGCTCCATCCTGACGGACCAGATCCTCGAGGGTGATCCCCGGCAGGTACTCCATGGCGTAGTAGAAGACCCCGTCGGGCGTGCGGCCGTAGTCGTAGATCGCGACCGTGTTGGGGTGCGTGAGCCGGCTCGTGAGCTGCACCTCCCGCTCGAAGCGGGCGATGTTGAGCTCCCCGGCCCTGTCGCAGGGGAGGAGCTTGATCGCCGTCGGGCGACGCAAGAGGGCGTGGCTGGCCCTGTAGACCTCGCCCATTCCTCCGGAGCCGATCTTCTCCTCGAGCGTGTACTGCCCGAGGCGGCGTGCCTCCCGGGCCTCGCGGCGCAGCCCGTAGATCACCCTCGAGGCGACCGCCGAGACCGCGATGGCCGTGACGCACCAGAGGGCAAGGATCGAGGTCGAGAAGGCTGCACCCGTCTCGAGGCCCGCGGCGACCTTGGGTCGATCGTACACGGCGATCCCCACCGCCACGATGGGCGCGCAGGCCGCGAGACCGATCCAGAGAGTCCTCGACGCGCGGCTCGGGACGAGCACGGCGCGGGCCACCAGCACATGGGTCGCGCCCAGGAGCGCCTGGTACTCCGCCCTGGAGCCCGGCTCGGTGAGGCCGATGAGGGCGCAGCCGAGGACGACGAGGATCGAGCCCACGGCGTCGGTCCACAGGAGCCTCGGGAGCGTGGGTCTGCCCCGGGAGGCGAGGGCCCACATGCCCGCCAGGACGGCGCACGTGAGGATGTGGAGCTGGTTGTCGCGCCCCGTGAGGAAGCGGTCCCATGCCTGGTGGCCGTCGAGGACACGCAGGAGGTTCGCGACGACGTAGAAGCCGAAGCAGATCGTGAAGAGCACCCGCGCGAAGAGCACGAGCCGCTCGCGGAGGAACTGGACGGCCGCGTCGGACTCGCCGGGCGACGCCGTGCAGGGGGCGCAGATCTCGATGCACCTCGGGGCGCTGGACATGGGGGACAGTATACGCCCTGGAAGAAGGAGCCGGCGCTGCCCAGGTGAGGGCGGGGCTCACCTCTCGCGCGGCGAGGGGGCGGCGCTCGGCCGTACGCGAGGCCGGATCGGGCGGGCCGGGTTGCCCGCGAGGACCACCCAGGGCTCCGTCTCCGCCGTCACCACCGAGCCGGCGCCCACCACGCAGCCCTCGCCGACCGTCTCGAGGACCACGGACTTGTTGCCGATCCAGGAGCCGCGGCCGATGCGGATCTTCTTGAGGACGCCTTCCTGCTCGCGGATCGGCACGTCGGTCCGGTCGAAGGAGTGCGTGTGCTTGCCGCTCACGACGTCGACGTTGCTCCCGAGGAGCACGTCGTCCTCGATCGCCGAGAGGCCTATGTTGCAGAAGGGGCCGATGTAGACGTTGCTCCCGATCTCGGTCCCGCGCTGGGCGAGGATCGTCCCGAACTCGATCACGAAGCCCTTGGACCTGAGGCCGAGGACCACCTTGTAGTACTCGCGGCGCAAGTACACGCCCGGGAGCCCCGGGAGGAGGCTCATGAGGTGGGACCCAAGCTGGAAGAGGGCGTGGCGCCCGTCGAGGGGAGCCAGCCAGGCGACGGGATAGGCCGCGGGGGCCACGAGGACCCTGGCGAGGATCGAGGCGAGGGCCTTCGCGAGCCGCCTCATGGGACCACCGCAGGTCAGCGCGCCCGCGCCGCTGCCACGTCCGAGGCGGCAGCGCGCCTCGCGGTCCGGGGCGGCGTCAGGAAGTCGGAGCCGTCGATGTACAGGCGGTGCCAGAGCTCGAGCATCGCGAGGATCCAGACATGCGTGCTCAGGTCCGTCGTGGAGCCGAGGCCTCGCTGGCAGCGCTTCCAGAGCGCGCCGAGGTAAACCTTGGAGAAGTAGCCCCGCCGCTCGAGCCGCCCGTCGAAGAGGAGGGCGGCGAGGAACTCCTTGAGCTCGCCCCGGAACCAGGCCGAGAGCGGTGGCGTGAAGCCCCGCTTGGGCCTCCCGAGGACCTCGGCCGGCAGGGAGCGCGAGAGGACTCGCTTGAAGACGCGCTTCGTCTCCCCGCCCTCGAGCTTGAGGGCGCGCGGGAAGGAGGCGACCCGCTCGACGAGTCTGTGGTCAAGGAGCGGCGAGCGGACCTCGAGGGAGTGCGCCATGCTCATGCGGTCCACCTTCACCAGGATGTCGTCGGCGAGGTACGACCTGTAGTCGGCGTACTGGGCCCTCGACACGGCGTCGGGCGACGAGCAGCGGTCGTGGAGGGCCTCGAGGAGCGCGCCCGTGTCGAGCCTCTCCTCGAGGAAGCGGGCGAGCTCGCCGGAGTAGAGCCTCCGCTTGTGCCTCGGCCCGAGGTGCATGGCGGCGCCGGCCGCAGCCTCGGCCGGCGTGAGGGTCAGGCTCTCGAGGAGCGCCCTGCCCCGGGCGTGGAGCGGGTAGAGGCGCGCGAGCGGGCGCAGCGCCGAGCGCAAGAGGGAGGGCAGCGCGCGCCGGAGCCGCTCCTGCCGCTCGAGCTCGGCGTAGCGCTCGTACCCCGCGAACATCTCGTCGCCGCCGTCGCCGGAGAGGGCCACGGTGATCGACTCACGGGCCGTCTTCGAGAGGAAGTAGGTCGGGATGGCCGAGGCGTCGGCGAAGGGCTCGTCGAAGTGCCAGAGGATGGCCGCGATGACCTCGGCGGACTCGGGGCCCACGTCGTGGACGTGGTGCTCCGTGCCGAGGAGCCTCGCCACGGCCTCCGCATCGCGGGACTCGTCGAAGCGCGGGTCCGCGAAGCGGATCGTCGTCGAGACGAGGGGCCGCTCCAGGTGCCGGGTCATGCGGTGGGCCACCGCGCTCGAGTCGATCCCGCCGCTCAGGAAGACCCCGAGCGGCACCTCGCTCTCGAGCCGGATGCGGACCGCCTCGTCGAAGGCTTGGTCGAGCTCCTCCTCGAAGGCCTCGGCGGGGCCCGTCCTCGGCTCGAAGCTCACGTCCCAGTAAGGGCGAGGCTCCCCCGCGCCCTCCGGCGTCACCTCGAGCAGGGAGCCCGCGGGGAGCGCCCGTATGCCCCGGAACGCGGTGCGGGGCGCGGGGACGTAAGCGAGGGAGAGGTAGTGGTGGAGCGCCTCGAGGTCCGGCGCCCGCTCCACGCCGGGGTAGGCCAGGATCGCCTTGAGCTCCGAGGCGAAGAGGATCTGCCGCCCGTCGGACCGGTAGTAGAGGGGCTTCTTTCCGAGGCGGTCGCGCGCCAGGAGGAGCCTCCGCCGCTCCCGGTCCCAGATCGCGATCGCGAACATGCCGCGGAGGCGCTCCACCCAGGCCGGGCCCTCCTCCTCGTAGAGGTGCACGATGGCCTCGGTGTCGGTGCGCGTCGCGAAGCGGTGGCCTCGCGCGATGAGCCCTTCCCTCAGCTCGCGGTAGTTGACGATCTCGCCGTTGAAGGAGATCCAGACGGTCCCGGCCTCGTTCGAGAGGGGCTGGCGGCCGTCGGCCACGCCGATGATGCTCAGCCGCCGGTGCCCGAGGCCCACGAAGGGCTCGAGGTGCGTGCCCTCCTGGTCCGGGCCGCGGTGGCGGAGCATGTCCTTCATCGCCTCGAGGCCCTCGGGGCTCACGGGCTCGTCCCGGGCGTGCCTGTAGACTCCGCAGATGCCGCACATGGCGCTTCTAGGCCCTCCTGGCCTCGCGGGCTTGGCGCTCGCAGGCCATGGGCGCGACCTCGCGGTAGAGGCTCACGTACTTCTCGCAGATCGCGTCCAGGGAGAGCTCGCGCCGCGCCCTCTCGAGGGCTCCCCCGGCGAGCGCCGCCGCAAGGGGAGTATCGGTCAAGACGCGGCCCAAAGTTTCCGCGAAGCGCCGCGTGTGCTCCGAGGCGAGGAGGGAAGCCGCGTCCGGGAAGGCGGGTGGCGTCCCGCCGACGAGGAGGGCCTCCTCGCCGTCCCGCAGGATTTCGGGAACCCCACCCACGGTTGTCGCGACGATGGGCACCGACGCGGCCATGGCCTCGATCAGCGTCATGGGGGTGCCCTCGCTGAAGGAGGAGAGGGCGAAGGCGTCGAAGGCCGCGAGCAGGCGCCCCGCGTCGCGCCGCTGGCCGGCGAACCGTGCGCTCCCTCCAATCCCGAGCTCCCCGGCGAGGGAGCGGAGCCGGTCCCGCTCGGGACCGTCGCCGATCAAGACCAGGAGCGCGCCGGGGACCCGCTCCGAGACGAGCTTGAACGCCCCCAGGAGGAGCCGGTGGTTCTTGATGGCGTCGAGCCGCCCCACGGTGCCCACGACGCGCGCGTCGAGGGGAAGCCCGAGGACCTCCCGGGCCCGCTCCCGCGCGCCCCGCTCCGCCGCGAGCCGCTCGACGTCGATCCCGTTGTAGACCACCTCGATCCGCTCCGGATCGAACCCCTCGACGCGCGCGAGGCTCTCCCTCACGCGCCGGGAGACCGCCGTGACGCGGTCCGCTCGGCCCGCGAAGACGCGGTTGAAGAGACGGCGCTTCAAGCTCGGCAGGTCGGGGTGGAAGCGGCCGTGCTCCGTGAAGACGAGGGGCGTCCCCGTGAGGAGCTTCGCGAGGACGCCGTAGAAGAAGCAGGTGTACTGGTGCGCGTGGACGACGTCGCACCGCCTCGCGCGGACCGTGCGGGCGATCCGGGCCGGGAGCGCGATGTCGAGCCCCGGCTTGCGCGAGAAGAGGTCCACGGGGAAGCCCTCGGCGGCCATCTCCTCGCCCAGCTCTCCGGCGAGGTCGAGGCAGCCGATCGCCACGCCGAGCCCCTCGTTCCGGAGGCGCCGCGCGAGACAGCAGACCATCGTCTCGGTGCCCCCCACGGGCAGGCCGTGGACCAGGAGGAGCACGTTCATCCCCGGAGCCTCCTCCGGAGCAGCCCGGCCGCCGCCCGCGCCATGCCCGCGAGCTCACGGGGGCGCAGGAGGCACGTCGAGAGGCGCAGGAGCCCCCGCGGCGAACGCAGGAGCCTCGCCGCGCGCACGGCCTGCGGCTCGAAGGGCTCGGGGCTGCCCGAGCCGGCCTCGGGCTCGCCGAAGCAGGGCGCGGAGGCGTCCACGAGGAACGCCGCGCGCAGGGTCCCGCTCTGGAGGAGGACCGCGAGGGGCCGGGTGCAGCCCCCGGTGGGGAACGAGGCGACCCCGCGGAGGCACTCGCGGAAGTAGAGCTCCGCCTTCTCGCGGAAGGCCACCCGCAGGCGCGCCGGGCCGTACGCGGCGGCGTAGTCGAAGACGGCGCTCTTCCGCACGTCGTGGGCGGGCCAGGTCGCGGTCGGGTGCTCCACCTTGTCGAGGACCTGCATGTAGGGCACCTCGTTGGAGAGCATCCACTCGGCGTACGCGAGCAGGCTCGCCCGGGCGTGCTCGAAGGCGCGGTCGAGCTCCCCCAGCTCGACCTTCGCGTCGAGGTGCTTCGCGAGGGCCTGGAGGAACACGAGGTACGACCAGCGGCCCTCGGGGTCCCGGAGCCCCCTCGCCTCGATGTCGTCGCGCGGGTGGATGCAGCGCCGGATCAGCTCCTCGGCCTTCTCGAGGTAGAGGCGCTCGCCGGTGAGCGAGAACGCGTCGAGGAGGGCGTTCACGGAGTTGCCCGCGCCGCGGCCCGGACCGTGGTAGTCGGGAGAGCGGGTGGCGCTCGCGAGCCCCGTGGGCCCCGGCTCCAGCCGTCCGAGGGGGGTCTTCCCGCCGTCGTCCATGTCGAGGACCCACCGCGCGAGGCCGAGGACCGCCTCTCGCGCCTGCGGGCTGCCGGTCATGAGGTGGTAGAGGAGGAGCCCCGTCGTGTAGTTGTGCTCGCACGAGGGCCCCCCGCCGTAAGGGAGGCCCGCCTTCGCCCGCGGGTGAGCCCGCGAGTAGGTGCGGTGCGTCGCCGTGGCCGCGTCGGCGTAGTGGTCCGTGTGCCAGAAGAGGCCCCCGTTGTAGGCTGGCTTGTCGTCTCGGGTGTGGTAGATGTCGATGTCCGCCACGTGCCGCGCCAGGTCCCCGGCGAGCTCGAGCCACGCGGGCTCTCCGGTCCTCGCGCCTTGGAGCAGCAGGCCCAGGAGGAGGTCGTACTGGTTGTTGTAGTGGGACACGACGGGCTTCGGGCCGCCGTACAGCTCGTTCTCGTGGTCCGCGTAGACCTCGCCGAAGTGCCGCCAGCCGTACTCGTCGATGACCTCGCGCTTCGCGAAGAAGGAGCTCGGGCCATCGATGCAGCGCCGGACGAAGGCCTTGTAGTCCTCGTGCGGGTCCTCCGCGGCTGCGGCGAAGCGCGGGATGGCGCCGGAGGCGGCATACCACTCGGGGTCCAGGCGGACGCGGAGCGGCGCGTGGACCCACTCGAGGGCGCGCGGCCCTCCGGGGCCGGCCGGAGGGTCGAGGCGGAAGAAGACCGTGTGGGTCTTCTGCTCGCCCGGCTGGAGCTCGAAGAGGTCCGGGTGCTCGAGGGGGAAGAGCCCGACCGAGATCCCGCCGGGCCCCGCCTCGAGGGACTTGGGGAACTCGGCCCAGAACCTGGGCGCCGCCGTGGCGACGCGCAGGCCCGGGCAGGCCCACGCGAGGACCGGCGACGCGCGGAGCCCCGGCTCCTCGACGCCGCCGGCGCGGACCACGAAGCCCCGGAAGGGCAGCGGCACGACGCCGTCCGCGTTCCCATGGTTCCCGTGGCTCCAATTCTCGCCCCCGCTCGAGGCCTGGTAGATGAGGACGCGCGGGTCGTGCGACTCGACCACGGGCCCGCCGGGCTCGACGAGCCATGCCGCGGAGGGGGCCGCGGGCTGCGGCGAGACCCTCGCGCGCACCGCGAGCCCCCGGAAGAGGAACGAGGCGGGGTCTCCGAGGTCCCAGAGCCCGCCCGGGTGCGCCGCGGCTCGGGGGTTCCTCAAGGTGAGGTCGAGCCGCAGGAGGCCGGTCCCCGCGAAGAAGCTCGCTCGCAGGTCGACCTCGATCGGGCGCCGCCCGTCGCCGTTCGGGCGTCCTCGCTCCCTCCTCGGTCGCGAGGACCCTTGGTCGCCCTCACTCTCGACGATGCCCGAGCCGAGGACCGTCGCCCGCACGGGGCCCGAGGCCTCGACGCGGAGCCGCGCGAGGCGAATCGCGGCGGGCTGCGACCGCGCCCCGATGAGCTCCGCCGCGATCTCCACCGAGGATCCCGGCGGCGCGGAGGCCGGCTCCGCGGCGATGCGGGGCGCGGCCCGCGAGAGCGAGAACGCGGCCCGGCCCGTGCGCACCTCGATCGAGCTCGGCCCTTCGAGGACCTGGAGCGGGCCGGGCGCCGCGGCCGGCGCCCCCGCCTCGGAGGCGGGCACGAGCGAGACCGAGGACTCCTCCGCCGCGTCCTCGAGCGAGGCGAGGGCGTCGAGGAGGGCCCAGCGCACGCTCCCGTCGGGCCACCGGGCGAGCGTCTCCCACTGCGTAGGCATGCCGCGACCCCGCCGGTCGGCGAAGCGTAGGTCCACCTCCCGGTACGCCCCGCGCGGGAAGGGCACGCCGATGGAGATGGGCTCCGCGGCGCGGGGCGAGGCCCCCTCGACGCGCAAGACGGGGGCGCGGCGGAGGGACGCGCCCGGAGAGGGGCTCTTCGTGGCGGAGGGGGCGCTCATGGGACTCGCTGGGGGTCGCGGGCGGCCCGGTTCGCGTCGGAGCTCGCGGCCCCCTGCGCCTCGGGCACGACCTCGCGGAAGACCTCGAGGACCCTGCCGGCCACCTCGTGCCAGGTCCGGGCGCGCGCGTGGGCCTGGATCGCGTCGCGGTCCCAGGGCTTCTCGAGGGCTCGCCGGATCCCGGCCGCGATGGACTCGACGGTGCGCTCCACGAGGATCCCCAGCTCCTCGCTCGCGATGACCTCGGGGGTGCCCCAGACGTTCGTGGCGATGGCGGGGGTGCCGCAGGCGAGCGACTCGAGGAGCACGTTGGCCCAACCCTCCTTGGAGCTCGCGAGGCAGGAGGCGTCCGCGGCGTTGTACCAGTCGCGCAGCTCCTCGTTGCGCCGCGGGCCCGCCATGAGCACGTCCTCCTCGAGCCCGAGCCGCCGGACCCTGTCCCGGATGGCCCCGGAGAAGTCGCCTTCCTCGCCGGGGCCCCCGACGATGGCCAGGTAGGGGACCTCCCGCCCGGCCTCGCGGATCACCGCGAGCGCCTCGACGATGAGGTGGAAGCCCTTGCGCTCGACGAGGTGGCCTACGGAGACGACGACCTTGCGCTCGAGGGGCAAGCCGAGCCTCCTCCGGGCCTCCCGGCGGTCCGTGGGATGGAAGAGGTCGGCGTCGACGCCGTTCGAGATCGTGCGTGCCGTGCGCGGGTCGGCGCCGAGCTCCAGCGCCGCGCGGCGCAGGGCGTCGGCGACGGCGATCACGCGATCGGCGCGCCGCAGAGCGTATGCCACCTGACGGCGCCGGACGGGGTACCGCGGGAGGTCGTTCACGTCGTGGCCGCGGAGCGTGACGGTGACGGGCTTCGCGAGGGCTCGGCCCAGGAGGGCGCAGGCGAAGCCGTCGGGGAAGGCCAGGTGGGCGTCGATGAGGTCGAAGGGGAAGGCGCGCGCGAGCCGCCGGGCGGTCCACCAGAGGCACAGGAAGAGGAAGAAGCCGTCGAGCGGCTTGAGCACGGCGGGGACCGAGAGGAACCGCGGGTACGAGACCTGGACGCCGTCGATCACGTCCTCGCGAGGGATCTCCTTCCTGTGGGCGTACCGCCTCAGGAGGCCGGCGAGCGGGAACCACGGGATCGGACAGACGACGCGGACCTGGCAGCGCTCGGCTACGCGGGCGATGCGGTTCCTCACGAAGACCGCGTGCACGGGCTGGACCCTGCTCGGGAACATCGTGCTGACGACGAGGACTCTCATGGGTCGCGCTCGCTCAAGCCCGCTCCATCGTCAACTCGCGCCCGAGGCCCTCGCAGGCCCTCAGGAGCTCGGCGGCCTTCGCCTCCCAGCCATGGGGACGCAGGAGGCCCTCGAGCGCCCTCCTGTCCGGCGCCCAGGCGCCGCGGACCGCGTCCCGGATCAGTTCGGTCCACTCGGCGGCAGTCGCTGCGACCCGCAGGTGCGGGAGCAGGCTCAGGGCCTCGGGGAGCGGCGCCGCGATGACGGGCTTCCCCGTCGCGAGGTACTCCTTCAGCTTCAGCGGGTTGATCTTCGCCGTGAGGTCGTTCAGGCGGTACGGCAGGAGGCACGCCTGCCACCCGGCGACGACGGCGGGTAGCTCGTCGTAGGGGACGGGCCCGGTGAAGCGGACGTTCCGCAGGGCGCGCAGGGCCTCGGGGATCCCTTCCGACGGCCCCGTGAGCACGAAAGAGACCTCGCTCGAGGCCCGCGCCACGGCCGCCAGGAGCTCCGCGTCCGTCCGGGCGTCGATGAGGCCATAGTAGCCGACCCGCGGCTTCGGGATGGCGCGAAGCGAGGGGTGCTCGGCGAGGCCTTCTCGCGCGAAGAGCTCGTAGTCGACCCCGTGGGTGAGGAGCCTCGTGGGGAACCGCCCCTCGAATCGCTCGAAGAGGGCCCTCGATGTCGCGACGACCCCGTCCACGGACTCGAGGAGGCGCGCCTCCATGGCCAGGATGCGCTCGCGGTCGAGGCCGGGCCACTCGCTGAAGTCGTCGACGCAGTAGTAGACGACCTTCCGGGCGGGGATGCGCCTCACGGCCTCGTGGACGTTGGGCACCGTGGTCACGATGCACGGGTCCTCGAGGCCGAGCCTCGAGAGCTCGCGGGCGACGCGGCGGACCACGGAGCGCGTGCTCCGCTCCGCGAGCCACGCGGGCCGCTGGAAGGGGGTCATGAGCGGGGAGCAAACGGCGGGAGCGGCGCCGCGCTCCGGACGCTCGCGCCGGTTCGCGGCGCCGTGCATCCTCGACTCGGTCAGGACGGCCTTCCAGAGGTCGCCGAGCCTGAGCCGCGGCGGCCGCATGCCGACCGTGTTCACCCAGAGGGTCGGGTGGGACCTCGCGATCACCCGGAAGAGGTGCTGGCAGCTCGAGGGATGGCCGCCCCAGTCATCCGAGAAGACGATGAAGCTCATGGCGTCGCTCCCGACGGCGCCGGGCGCTCCCGGGGAGCTCCGCGCGACGCGGCTCCGGCGGCCGGACGCGCGCGCCTCCTGCTCTCGGCGATGCCCGCAAGCGCCATGCTGAGGCCGACCACGTGGAAGTACATCTCGTTGTACTGGAAGGGCAGGAACGTGCCTCCCACGACGAAGACCACGAGGCATGTCTCGACCGATGTGGCGTACTTCTGGAGGTCCTTGAGCGAGGGGTCCTCCCCGGCCAGCTTCCGGGCGCGATGGCAGCTCCGGAACGCGAGGATCAGGACCGCGAGGTACAGGAGCAGGCCCGGATAACCGAGCTCCGCCAGCACGCCGAACCAGACGCTGTGCGCGGACCGGTTGGCGCCGTACTCCCCGTGCGCGGGGTCGTAGGCGTCGTAGGACCGGTTGTAGGCCTGGAAGCCGACGCCGAGGACGGGGTTCTCCCGCGCCATGATCGCCGCCACCTTCCAGAAATGCAGGCGGCCCAGCGCCGACCCCTCGTCCGTTTCCTTGAACGAGCGGATGGTCCCCATGCGCTCCCAGAAGGCGTCGGGCATGACGGGGAGGACGATGGCGGCGGCGGCCAGGATCCCGATGAGCACCTTGGCCTTGCCCTTGGAGCGGAGCCAGTAGGCGACGGCGAGGGCGCCGGCCGCGAGGAAGCCGCCTCGCGAGTACGTCGAGAGGGCCCTGTAGAGGACGCCCACGAGGAGGAACCGGTAGGCCCGCCGGGGCCACTTCCGCGCGGTGGTGCCCGCGAGGGCCGCGAACAGGGGCACCAGCATGAGCATGCCGACCGCCACGCCGTTGTTGTCGCCGAGGAACGGCACGGGGTTCGTGTTCATACCGCCTGGGCGGAGGATCATCTGCGCCCACCCCTGCTTCGCGCCCTCGAAGCCGAGGGAAAGGGACATCGCGAGGACGAGGTACCGGAGCCTCCTCAGGTCCGTGACGAGGACGGCGATGAAGTACGTGATCAGGAACGACTTCGCGTACTCCTGCCACTCGTCCCAGGAGTACTCGGGCTGCTCGGAGCCCCTGGCCGAGAGGAACGTCTGGAAGACGAAGAGGCCGAAGAGGAGGACGTGGAGGGAGAAGCGGAAACGCTGCCCCGAGAGGATCGAAGCGATGACGACGTACGCTCCGACGTAGTAGGAGATGCTCAGGCTGACGATGATCTCGTTGTAGGGGCTCCAGACCCAGTCCTCCGGCCGGAAGTAGGCGTTCCAGACGTAGAGGAGGAGGCCGTAGAAGGGCCCCTTGAGGGCCAGGACCACCCCGGCGGCGAGCAGGAGGAAGACGAAGACGACCCGGAGCATCGGGGTGCGGGCTCCAGCTATCCCCTCCCGGTCTTCGTGAGGTGCTCCCTGGAGGGCTTGCGGGGCGGGGCGGCGACCTCCGCCAGGATCGCCTCGAGGCGCTCGAGCTGCTCCTCCCACACGTACCGCCGCTCGACCAGGCGGCGGCCCCTCTTCCCGACCTCGGCGGCGAAGGCCGGGTCCCTGAGGAAGGCGACCACTTTCTGAGCGAACTCGAGGAGGCCGTCCGCTGGCAGCACTCCCTCGCCGACCTGCGCGTCGACGCCACGGAAGGCTGCGCGCGTCGTGACGACGGGCGTCTCCATCGCCATGGCCTCGAGCACCTTGTTCTGGATGCCCCGCGCGAGGAGGAGCGGGGCCACGGCGACCGCCGCCCTCCGCAGGTACGGCCTCACGTCGGGCACCTGGCCCGTGACGATGATGCCGGGCCTCCTCCCGAGGGCGAGCACCGCGCGCACCGGACGGGCGCCGACGATCGTGAAGGTGGCGTCGGGCACCTGGCTGCGCACGAGGGGGAGGACCTTGTCGGCGAAGTAAAGCGCCCCCTGGACGTTGGGGAAGTAGTCCATGACCCCCGTGAACACGATGTCGTGGCTGCCGGGCTTGGGCCCGTCGGCCTTGAAGAGCTCCAGGTCGACGCCGTTGGAGAGGACCTCGAAGCGGCGGCCCGGGATGAGGCGCCTGCAGTCCTCCCGCTCCGCCTCGGTCCTCACGAGCGTGCAGGCGGCGCGGCCCGCGAGCTTCCGCTCGTACTCGAGGAGGCGGCGCTCCTCGAGCGCGTAGACGGCGGAGCGCGGCCACCGGCTCGCCTTCGCGTAGAGCTCCCACTTCCGCGAGTCCATGTCCACGAAGTCCGCGATCAAGGGGACGCCGGGGACGAGGTCCGCGTACTGTCCCATGGACGAGCTGAACGCTATGACGGCGTCGAAGGGGATCTGCTCCACCCGTCGAGCGACCTTCTTCGCGAGGGCGCGGGAGCGGTAGTAGGCCACCGAGAGCGGCTCGCCCGTCACGAGGGCCATGAGGACGCTCACACGCGCCGCCGCCGGAGTCCGGAGCGCGGCATCGACCACGAAGAGCCTCGAGAGCTCGCTCGAGTGCTCGAGCTCCTCCTCCGACTCGGCGAGCGCCGCCACGAAGACCGAGTGCTTCCGCGAGAGGTGGCGGATGGCGTGGTACGAGGCGATCTTGTCCCCGCGGTTCGGCGGGAAGGGCACGCGCTGCGTGAGGTAAAGGACGTTCATCGCTCGGCGGGGTCGGCCCGGTGCATGCGGTTCTCAGTTCGACAGATTGCGGCGGACGAGCGGGCCCAGCCTCGTCGCGAGCCAGACGGGCAGCCGGCTCCAGAGCCAGGTCAGGCGAGGGTGCTCTGCAGGCCTGTACACCTTCGGCGGGAGCTGGCCGCCGCTCGAGTCGTAGGACGACCACAGGAGGGGGCGCGGCTCGGTTCCCCACTGCGTCTTGAAACGGTACGTGCCTCCGCCGGCGTGGGATCGGCCGAAGTCGAAGAGCTCGAGCCGCTCCTCGGCCGTGTCCGCGAGGATGCGCCAGTAGAGGGAGTGGTTCGGGCAGGAGGGGAACGCCTCCCGCAGCGAGGAGGCCCAGGGCACCGACCGGACGCTCCGGAAGGTCAAGGCGACCGCGCCCCCGACGACCCGCCCGGCGGCATCGGATGTCAGGTAGAGCTTCGCTTTTGGCCCGAAGGCCTCAAACGTCTCCTGGAGGAACCGGAGCGAATGGACCGGCGATCCGAGGTCGCGCATGTTGCGGGCGAAGACGCCGTAGAACTCGCCGAGGCGCTCGCGTCCCGCGGGCTCCGTCCGGAGCCCCTCCTTCTCGGACTTGCGGACCTGGTTCCTCACCTTCGGGGAGAAGGACTTCCAGAGGGCCTCGGAGCCCGCGGGGAGGCGCAGGAGGAGCGTGGCGCGGTCTTGCGGCGTGCCGTGGGGGGCGAGCGCCCGGAGGTCGATCCCCTTCGCGCCGGCCTCCCGCGCCAGGTCGAGGGTGGCCCTCCACAGGGCCTCCGCCGCCGGCGGCGATGCCGCGAGGACCCCCGCGGCGTCCAGGAAGGGGAGCGACACGAGCCGGTTCCCCGCCAGCGGCCCCTTCATGTGGACGAGCGGCAGGACGCCGACCCACCGCTCCCCCTGGACCGCGGCGAGGAAGAAGGCGCGCTTGCCGTAGGCCCGCTCCGTGACGGCCTTCCAGCCGAACAGGTGGCCCAGGCCGGCCTCGGGCTGGGACGCGACGAAGCGGTCCCACGCCTCGCGGTCCTCTTCGCCGGCGGGGCGGCAGGCCACCTCGCTCCGGCCCCGCGCACCGGGGTCGGGCTCCTGGCGGTCCTGGATCGCGGCGCATGCCGGCGAGGCGGGTGAGCCGGAGCTGTCGTCGACTCGGGGGGGCATCATGGGGGCCGGGATCCTCTCAGGTTCGCGAGCCTGGCTCGCCCCGCAGTAGAGCGCGGGCCCCCAAAGGATACGATGTCCCCGCGAGGAGTCGGGAGCGGTGGCATGGAAGGCATGGGGCCGATCCTCTGCAGGGCTGCGTGGCCGCGGGACGTTCTCGGCCCTGGGAATTCCCGCTCGAGCCTCCTGCTCGTAGCCATTCCCAGGATGTTATCCTCGTCTCAGACAGGCCGTATTCTCCGTCCCGGTTCCAGGAAAGTCCAGCATGGCCACCCTCCAGTTGATCTCGGCCGGCGCGGGCATCCTCGTCTCCCTCCTGGCGGTGCTATCGCGCCGGCTGGGGCCGGGCTCGCCGCTCCTCGCCGCGTTCACGCTGCCCGCGGCCGTCGCGGTGGGCCTCGTCGGCGCCACCGGGCTCGTCGAGGGGACCGACGAGCTGAGCTGCCTGCGCCTCGCCTTCGCGCTCCTCGTCGTCTCGGCGCCGGGGGGGCTCGCCTTCAGCCTCACGGCCACCCGGGAGGACTGCCTCGAGGCGCTGAAGCGGCGGGCCGCGCCCCTCGGCGCGCTGTACGCGCTGGCCCTGACCTTCCTCACGGCCACCTGCCTCGCGCCCGCGCCGATCCAGGTGGAGGGCAGGGCCGTGGAGCTCCTTCCGCTCGGGCCGCCGGGCTACATCGCCGGGCTCTATCTCCTCGCGGTGAGCGTCCTCGTCCTCGCGAGCCTCGAGCGGACCCTGAGGAGCGCCGAGGAGCACGTGCGCTGGGAGATCAAGTTCCTCGTGCTCGGGCTCTACGCCTCCTTCGCCACGCTCATCTACCTGGCCTCGCGCATGCTCCTCTACCCCTTCCGGGAGTGCGTCCTGCCCCGGGATGCGCTGCACGTCTTCCCATGGATCTTCCTGCCGTCGACGGTGCTCATGGCCGTCTCGTGGCGGCGGAGCTCGGGGAAGAGCCGCGTCGTCGTGTCTCAGGGGCTCGTCTACGGCTCGGTGACCCTGGTGGGCGTCGGAGTCTTCCTCATCGCCTCGAGCCTCCTCGCCCAGTGGGCCGGCTCCTTGGTCGAGGCCAGCATCGAGACGGAGGTCGTCGTCTTCCTGCTGTCGGCGGTCCTCTTCTCCGCGCTCCTCTTCTCGGCGCGCTTCCGCCACCGCGTGCGCTACTGGATCCGGCGCAACCTCTTCGCCGGGGCCTACGACTACCGCACGTTCTGGCTCGAGGCCACCGAGAAGGTCCGGTCCAGCGACACCCTCGAGGAGGCCGCTTCGGCGCTCGCGGACCTGATCGCCAAGGCGCTCGGCTCGCTGGACGTCGCCGTCTGGGCCCGCGACGCCGAGGGGGGCAAACCGAGGCTCCTCGCCGTTCGCGGCTGCACGGGCGGACCGCCTCCGGCCGAGCTGCCGCCGGGGCTCGCGCAGAAGCTCCGCGAGCTGCCCGAGACGGTCTCGGCCGAGGACCTGGTCCGGCGCGCCGGACCCGACCTCGACCGCGCCTTCCTGCGCCGGACGTCCGCCGCCCTCGCAGTACCCCTGCGGTCGGGCGGGGAGGCCATCGGCCTCGTCACGGTCGGCGCCGACAGGAGCGGCCGGCCCTTCGACTGGGAGGCCGCCGAGTTCCTCCGCGTCCTGGCCGCGCACGCGGCCGGGGAGATCCACAAGCGCGAGCTCATCGCGTCGCAGGTGGCCGCGAAGGAGGCCGAGGTGTTCCGCTCCTTCTCCACCTTCCTCCTCCACGACCTCAAGAACTTCGCGTCGACGCTCTCCCTGATCGCGCAGAACGCCGCCAGGCACCAGGGGAACCCCGACTTCCAGAGGGACGCCTTCGGGTCGGTGTACGAGACGGCCGAGAAGATGAAGCGGCTCTGCAACAGCCTCCGCACCTTCTCCGGGGTGATCGCGCCGAGGAAGGGCCTCGCCGACTTGAACGGGGTCGTCGGCGAGGTGACGAGGTCCCTCGACGCGCCGGCGTCGAGCCGGCTCCGCGTGGACCTCGGGCCGCTGCCGCTCGTCCTCATCGACGAGGACGACGTGGCGCGGGTGCTCCAGAACTTGATCTTGAACGCGAGCGAGGCCATCGGCCCCGAGGGGTCCGTCACGGTCAGGACCGTTTGCCGGGACGGCGAGGTATCATTGTCGGTGTCGGACGACGGAAAAGGGATCCCCCGGGAGTTCCTCGAAAAGGAGCTGTTCCTGCCTTTCCGGACCACGAAGGCCAGCGGCCTGGGGATCGGCCTCTACCAGTCGAAGAGGATCATGGAAGCCCACGGGGGGACGATCCGCGTCGAGAGCCAGGAGGGGAAGGGCACGACGGTCACGGTCACGTTCCCCGTGCCCGAGGCCCGAGGGTGAGCGAGATGGCGGAGACGGGAGACGAGACCAAGGCGGCAGGAGCGCTCGCCAGGGTCCTCGTCGTCGACGACGACGAGCAGATCCTGAAGCAGCTCACCTGGGCGCTCTCCGACGAGTTCCGCGTCTTCACCGCAGGGGACAGGCCGGCGGCCCTGGAGGTCTTCCGGAGGGAGCGGCCTCCCGTGGTCCTCCTCGACTTGGGCCTCCCGCCCCACCCCAGGGAGGCGGGCGAAGGGCTTCAGGCGCTCGAGGAGATCCTCGCCGAGGACCCCGTCGCCAAGGTGATCGTCGTCTCGGGCAACTCGGAGCGGCAGAACGCGCTCCTCGCCCTCGAGAAGGGCGCCCACGACATGTTCCCCAAGCCGCTGGACATCGCCGACCTCAAGGTCGTCCTCGGCCGGGCGCTCCGGAGGGTCGAGCTCGAACGCGAGAGCCTCCAGGGCCGCGCGTCGGCGGGGAAGGCCGCCTTCGAGGGCATGATCGGCTCGAGCCCGCAGATGCAGGCGGTCTTCAGCACGGTGAGGAAGGTCGCGGCCACCGCGGTGCCGGTCTTGATCCTGGGGGAGAGCGGCACGGGGAAGGAG
>JACQVW010000617.1 GCA_016209535.1 Planctomycetota bacterium
CATCCGCCGGCACCTGCGCCACGAGCCCGTGCTCGCAGGTCCGCCGAGCGTCGCCTACAGGCTGCGCAAGCTGGCTCGCAAGCACCGCACCGCCGTGACCGCAGCCGTCGCGGTGCTCGCCGCGGCCGTGGCGGCAGGCGCGTTCCTCGTCTACCGGGCGGAACGCGCCTACCGGGGGACGGTCGAAGCGGCTCGCGCCGCGGTCGACGCCCGGCGCCTCCAGGACGCGAGGACCGCCCTCGCCACGCTCCTCCAGAGCCACTTCGGGCGGCGCGAAGTTCGCGAGCTCGAGGGGTCCGTGGCGGCTCTCGAGGCGGCGCTCCGGTCGGAGGAGAGCGCCGCGCTCCTCGCCGCCGCCGGCCGGGACTGGAGGCGCCACCTCGAGAGGCGAGGCGAGGAGCGGGAGCTGGCGCGGGCCTGGCAGGAGAAGCGCCTCGCGCTGCCCACCTACGCGCCGCCCTGGCAGAGGGGCGAGGAGCTCGAGATCCACGACCGGCTCGAGGCGGCGCGCCGCGAGGCGCAAGACCTCTACGAGTCCGCCGCCGCGGCCTTCCAGCGCGCCATCGAGGCCGCGCCTCGAGGCTCCGAGGCCGAGGCCCGGGCCAGGACCGCCTTCGCCCTCGCCTACCAGGCGATGCAGGCCTTCGCCGATCGCGAAGGCGGCGTCGCCTTCGGCCCCGACTTCTTCCGCCGCCGCGGCGCCGACCTCGACGCCGCGCTCTTCGCCCGCCGCGGCGGCACGGTCCGCGTGAAGAGCCAACCGCCGGGCGCCGATGTGCTCCTCTACCGCTACGAGGAGCGCGAGAGGCGCCTCCTGCCCTTGCCCTTCGACCCCGGGCGGACCAAAGAGAGCGCGGATCAGGGTCTGCTCGCGGAGCCCGCGCTCGTGGTCGCCGATGTCGCGGCGGAGGGACTCTCTCCCTTCCGCTCCGGCGACCGCCTGCTCGAGGTCGCCGGACGGCCGCTGCGGCTCGAGGGGGACCTGGCCCGGGCGCTGGACGGGGTTGGCCTCGACGGCGCCGTCGAGGCGCTGGTCGAGCGCGGCGGCGAGAAGACCTCCATCGCCTGGACGCCGTTCCCGCGGTCGCGCTACGGCGCCCTCGACCCGGACCGGCGGCTCGAGCCGGGGAAGCTCGTGAACGCTCGCGAGCAGCTCGGCTTCGCGCTCGCCGGGTACCCGCTCGAGCGCGCCGAGGGCTGCCGCCTCGGACGGACGCGGGCGGAGGCGCCCCTCGAGAGCCAGCTCCCCGATGGCAGCTACCTCCTCGTCCTCCGGCTGGAGGGGCATCTCGAGACGCGCGTCCCGCTGCGCATCGCCGGGAAGGACGTCGCCTCCGAGGTGCGGCTCCTCCCCGAGGCCGAGGTGCCCCCCGGCTTCGTGCACGTCCCCGCCGGCCCCTTCACCCGCGGCGGCGACCCGGAGGCCTTTCAGTCCTTCGCGCTCGAAGAGGTGCACGTCGAGGGCTTCCTCATGGCCCGCCACGAGGTGACCTTCGAGGAGTACCTCCAGTTCCTCAACGACCCCGTGGCCGCGATCGACGAGAGCGGCGAGGGCGTACCGACCGAGGAGGAGGCGAGGGCCTACGCCCGCAGGCAAGTCGAGCGCGGGAAGCAGGCTCGCGACGTGATCGACCTCGTGCCGCGGTGGGACTCCGGCGCGAGCCTCGTGCGCCGGGAGGCCGGCGGCCGGTGGACGCTGGACCCGGCGCAAGTTCCGAGCCCTCGGTGGCCGGTCTTCGGCGTCTCGCGCTTCGCCGCGGAGGAGTACGCCCACTGGCTCACGGCGCGGCGCCCGAGCCCCGCCGTGGCGCGCTTCCGCCTGCCCACCGACGACGAGTGGGAGAAGGCGGCCCGCGGCGCCGACCGGCGCCGCTTCGTGTGGGGCGACTACCCCGTCTGGAGCTTCGCCTGGATCCACCGCGGCATCCACCGCCGCGAGAAGCAGCCCGAGGAGGTGGGCTGGGCGCCCGCCGACGAGAGCGTCTACGGCGTGCGGGACCTCGCCGGCTCGGTGAGCGAGCACGCCGTCGGCCAGCCGTCGCGCCCGTACCGCTACTCCTCGGTGCGGGGGGGGAACTGGTTCAACACGGACGAGTACTACGCCCGCGCGGCGACGCGAAACGGGATCCTGCCCGAGGGGCGAGCCCAGAGCATCGGCTTCCGGGTCGCGGGCGAGCTGCGGCCGGCGGCTCGGTGAGGGGCGGACCGGACGCAAGAGTCCGCTTGAAGGCAGAAAGCCGCCCGCCCGCGGCTCTCCTCGAGGGAGGGCGCGCGGGCGGGCGGCGATCGACGGTTGAGCGCGACCGAAGAGGGAGCGCGAAAGTCCGGGGACCGGGACCCGTCACCAGCACTTGAAGGTGCACTCGGCGTAGGCTGTCGTGCAGGCGATGCTGCAGGGGAGGTAGTCGGGGCTCGTGACCGGCGGGCAGTTGCTCATGCAGAGGTTGTACTCGTCCTCGCAGCGGTCGAGGCATTCCTGGTCCACGCACGCCTGGGGAAAGATCCTGCAGATGCTCCAGTTGAGCACGGGCAGGAGGACGGCGACCCAGTGCAGCGAGTCAAGGTACCCCTCGACCTCCGGCTTGGTCCAGGTCGGCGCGCTGGTGGCGGCCGTCACGAAGACCTTGCGAACCTTGACGAACCCGTTCGAGATCGGCGCCGGGAGCATGGCGATCCGCTCCTCCGCGGGGAAGCTCGCGAGGACTCGGACGGCGCCCGCCTGGATCTCGGCCAGGAGCTCCGGGGAGACCGCGTCCTCCTCCGACTCGATGGGCGCGGGGCCTCCCGAGAAGAGGAAGCTCAGCAAGTAGACCGGGTCGCTGATGTCGTGCTTCCCGTCGCCGTTGACGTCGCCGTTCCTGAGCCGTAGCCTCGTCGGCGGCAAATCTTCCGCCTGCTGGGCCCCGGCGGGGAGGATCTGCGACAGGACGGCGAGGGCCAGTCCGGCGGACAGGGTGAAGACGATAATGCGGTTCATGGCGTTCCTTTCTGCTGCGTTGGACGCTTTGATCGGCCCTGAAGGACCCGGTCACCGTGGCCGGGTCACCAGGAAGGAACACCAAGGGCCGCTGGCCGTGACAGGATTCCCTGCCAACGTCCGCGTCAGCACCGCCCCTCGTCGCCGGCGCACGAAAGGGCGTCCCCCGTCGGGTCCTGGCCGCATGCGGCAGGGCCCGGCGCCGGGATCTCGGCCCCCCCGAGGAAGAGGTACGTGAGGATGCGGATCGAGTCCGTGATGTCGACGTCGCCCGAGTCGTCGGCGTCGAGCGCGTCGAGGCACGCGGGGGGCACTCCGTCGACGAAGAGGTACGTGAGGCCTCGGATGGCGTCGGTGATCTCGATGCGGCCGTTGAGGTCGGCGTCGCCGCGGCGGAAGGGCGCAACGGTCGTGAAGCTCCAGACGGGACCTTCGGCGGCCTCGCCTCGCCCGTTCCTGGCGACGACCTGCCAGAGCCAGACCTCCCCGGCCGGGAGCGAGAGCGTCTCCTCCCCGCCCGGATAGCCCGCGGCGAGGAGGCCGACCTCCCAGACATTGGCCCGCTCCGGCGACTCGGGCCGCGCGCCGCCAGCGGTCGCGTTCCAGAGATAGAGGTCGTGCTCCACCGCGTAAGCCGCCTGCCAGCTCAGGCGCAGCCCGTCGGGCGGGACGGGTGCCGCGCCGGCCTCGGCCGACGGCGGGCTCGGCGACGACGGCGCGTCGGGCGGCCGGGGACCGATCGTGACCGTCGCCGCGGGGTCCGTGATCACGGCCTCGAGGCGGTCGAAGGTGATCTCGGCGTCGTTCGTCACGACCGTGCCGGCGGCGACGTCGGGCCTCGGCCGCACGGTGAAGCTCACGTGGCCGCCGCAGCTCGCGTCGCCCTCGGTCTCGGCGCAGCCGTAGGGGAGGAAGCCCGCGTCCACGTCGGGCGGGACGCCGGGCTCGTGATCGAGGGTCGCCGACAGCGTCCAGGTGATGGCGCCCAGCTCGCCGCCGTCGAGGAATGCCTCCCCTGCCGGCTCGACCCTCGCGAGGATGTCGAGCTCGAGCGACACGGTCCGCGGATCACCGCTCTGAAACTGGACGGTTCCGCTCCAGACGGCCCTCGCGACCGGCAGGTCGCTCTGGAAGGTGAATCCGGAGGGATCGGAAGGCAGGCTCGAGCCGCCGGTGACCTCCTGCAGGCCGCCGGATGCGTCGCTGCCCTCGCCGGCGCCGAGGGCGACGAAGATCTCGTCGGGGCGCGTCTCCACGACGACGTCGCCGAGCTCCACCGCCGTCCAGTCGAGCTCGGGGGCCAGGAGGTCCACGATCTCGACCACCCGCGCCGCCGCACCGCCCTCGTTGCTCAGGTTCTCGAAGTAGATCCGGTACTCGATGGCCTCGGCCGGGTCGATCTCGGCGTCGCCCCCCTGGGTGCCGGAGCCGCTCTTCTCGTTGGGGTCGAAGGAGCTGATGACCTGCGTCTGGAAGCTCGCCCGGCGCGCGAAGACCTCGGGCGGGGGCACGAGCGGCTCCAGGGGCAGCGCCGCGGCCTCGCAAGGAGGGCAGGCGGGGACCAGGAAACGGCCGGTCGGCATGCGACTCGCGATGATCTCGACCCCGTGGATGTCACCCAGCGCCGGCAGGCGCACCTCCGGCGCCGTGGAGTCGATGACGGCGCCGGTCTCCGGGGCCACCACCTCGAGGCGGTAGCTGGAGCCGTTCTCGAGCCAGTCGACGACGAAATAGCCCTCGCGGTTGATGGCGGCGTACGCCATCGGCTCGTCGCCCGCCAGGGCCACCACGATCGCTCCCTCGAGCAGCGCCCCCCGCTCGCGCGCGCGGACGACGCCGGTGACCGCGGCGGCCGGGAGCCGGAGGGCTCGACGCACCGCGAGCTCGAAGGCGGGGAGTGCCGAAGCCGAGAGGTCACCGCGGCGCGCTCTCACCCCGGAGGACGCTATGAGGCCGGCGTGGTAGTGGTTCCAGGTTGAGCCGACCTGCTCGAGCCTCGGCCGGGCCTTCTCCCAGTCGGCCTGGGACATGCCCGCCGGTGCCGGGAGGGTGTCCCACGAGACCGGCGCCCTCGTCCACGGCTCGAAGAGGCGCAGCTCGAAGTCGAGGGGGCACTCTCCGGCGTTCGGAGGGCACTCCTCCGGCGAGACCTTCCTCCGGAACCAGATCGGCACGTCGACCTTGCCGCCAGGCGGCAGGCTGCCATCGGGCGTGAGGGCCGAGCGGCCGAGCCCCAAGGCGGAGCCTGAGAAGCGCCGCGCGTCGCGCGAGAAGCCGAGGAGGGTCCCCGGCGGCCCGGCCACCTGGAAGAGGGGCGGCGGCAGCGGGCGGCCGCCGAGGTTCTCGAGGCCCAGCGTGAGGCGCGAGACGGTGTTGTTTCGGTAGGCGCTCGGCCCGCAGAGGGTGATCCGCAGGGCGTCCCTCCCTGACGCCTCGGCGAGCTCGAAAGCGCCCGGGAGCGCCGCCACCTCGGCGTCTTGGAGGAGCGCGATGAGGTCGTACGACCCCGGCGGAGCGCCTTCCAGCTCGAAGCGCGCGTCGATGCGCAGCGGGGAGAGGCGGTCCACATCGCGCGCAGGCCAGGGAGCGCCGCCGGCCCGCGGCCGCAGGGCGAGGGCGATGCCGGCCGGGAAGCCGGCGCCGCTCACAGCCGCGGAGACCTCGAGGGACGGCGACGCCGCGCTGCGCGAGGGCGTCATGCCGAGGAGGACGGGACCGCCGAGCGTCTCGGCGAGGAGGCGGAACCCGGCAGCCGACCGGCCTCCCCGCACCACGACGTAGCCCGTGCCGCCGGGCGGCGAGGGGATGACGATCCCGGGGACCGCCGCGGCGGCGCCCGCTCTCGCCCTGTCGAAGAGCCCGAGCTCGGGCGGCGCGCCCCAGCGCAGGAGGAGCAGGGCAGGGTCGCCGGGGGCGTCGCTCACGAGGCTCAACCGCAAGGGCACGCCCTGGGGGGCCTCGAAGCGGAAGCAGCGGCGCCGGGCCACGCGCGTGAGGGAGAACGAGGCCTCGCGGCCGAGCGCGAGGTCCTCGGGGACCGCGCACGGCTCGCAGGCGTCGCGCGTGCCGTCCCCGTCACGGTCGCCGAGGGAGAAGATGGCCACCTCGCCCCCCTGGCGGAGGCGGCCGGCGAGGAGGTCCCCCGCGCCGTCGCCGTCCTGGTCGCCGATCCCGGATAAAGCGCGGCCCAGCGTGTCGCCCGGCTTGGCGCCGCCGATCGTCCAGAGCCCGGAGCCGTCCTCCCCCCGGAACACGCTGACGCGGCCCGACCACGGCTTTCCCCCATGGGCGGCGAGGGGCGAGCCGACGCCGACCTCGCGGGCGCCATCGCCGTCGAGGTCGTCGAGGGCGGTCAGGCTCGAGCCGAAGAGGGCGCCGGCCTCGCCGTCCGTCAGGACGCGCAGGGGCGCGCCGAGCGTCCCGCCGGCGCTCACGGGAGCCGACCCTCCGTGCAGGACGTACACCTTCCCCGCCGCCGCGGTCTGCGTGTCCTCGAGGTCGCAGGGGGGAAGCCGCGGCGGCGCGCCGCTCGCCCCGGCGAGGAAGTCGCCTAAGCCGTCCCCGTCCAGGTCTCCGGCCGCGGTCACGGCCCCTCCGAGCCGCTCGCCGGCGGCGCCGTCGCTCCTCGCGAGGAGCGCGCCGTCGCGGCGGCGCACCGTCACGCGACCGGCGGAGTCACCTCCGGGGCGAACGTCGTGGCTCCCCACGAGGAGGTCCCCCTCGCCGTCGCCGTCCACG